>NZ_JBKFGF010000045.1:0-283 GCF_051233485.1 Massilia sp. LXY-6 | reverse complement strand
CATGGTCGAGTTCTGGTCCTGGCCGGACCAGGCCTTCCAGCCGGTGAAGCTGGTGGTGACACCGGCCGACCTGCCGTCCCAGTAGCGGCCGAACACGTTCACGTTGGTGCTGGTGTAGACGTTCGAGTTGAACGTGGCAAAGGTCTTCAGGTTGGTGCCGGCCTGCAAGTTGTAGGTCTGCTCGCCGACGGTCGAGTTGAAGGTATTGCCGGTCACCTGGTTGTTGCGGATGTTGCCGCTATCCTGGGTGAACGCCAGGTGGGTCACCGCGTTCGTGTCGAAC
>NZ_JBKFGF010000044.1:0-5337 GCF_051233485.1 Massilia sp. LXY-6 | reverse complement strand
CGCGCCGGATCGGTGCCCAGGCGCAGCAGATCGAGCGTATCGGCGTAGCTGTTGGTGAAGGCCCAGGCCACGTGGCCGTTGCTGCCGACGATGACCAGCGGCGGCGCCCCCGGCAGGCTGACGCCCACCACGCGCCGCTGCGCGCCGTGCGCATCCGGAAAGCGCAGTGCCAGCCGGTACCAGGTATTCGGCAGCTGCAGCCCGAGGTGCATGTCGTCGGAGACGATCGCCGCCCCGCTGGCGGTGCGCGTGCCGGCCAGCGCGTAATTATTGCTGCCGACCGCGTCGGCGAACTGCACGCCGGCCACCTGGCGCGGCGGCACCGCATCCTTGCGTCCCCACCAGGCGGGCGCGCGCGCGGGAAGCGGGGGCGGCGCAAGGGCCACGTCCGGGGCGTCGAGCGGCGCGTCCCACTGGCTGGCCTCGGGCAGCAGGAAGGCGCGCTGCTCGGCGCTGGTGTGACGCGCCAGCCAGCCGCGCGCCAGCTCGCGCGCTTCCTGGTTGCCCTGCAGGTCGAGGTACATGGCCCATACCACCAGCATCGAGTCGGCCGGCGTCCAGGGCCGTGGGGCGGCGCCGGTCAGCGCGTATTCGAACGGCCGCGCGCCCAGGGCGTTCAGACCGTCGTTGACGCCGGCGGCGTAGCGTTCGACGAACTGGCGCTGCTCGAGGGGCAAGCGTGCCAGCACCTCGGCGGCGCGGGCGCGGAAACGGTGCAGCCGGTGCGCGCGGTCGAGCGGCAGGGCTTTCGGACCGAACAGTTCGGCCAGTTCGCCGGCCGCGCTGCGGCGCAGCAGGTCCATCTGGAAGAAGCGCTCCTGGCCATGTACGAAGCCGGTGGCGTAGGCCAGGTCGAGCCGGTTCGCGCCGCTGATGGTCGGCACGCCGTTGGCGTCGCGCGCCACCGTCACCGCGCCGGACAACAGCGGCGAGTCCCGCTTGCCGTCGAGCTGCGGCAGGCTCGCACGCAGGAACAGCCAGGCGCCCAGCACGGCCAGCGCAAGCAGCGCCGCGAGCACCAGCAGAATACGCCGGCTCCAGACCAGCCATGCCCGTCGTGCCATCCTCGCCTCCTTTGGAAAAGCGAGCATCTTGCCAGAAAATTCATTCCCCAGCGAGCCCCGGCCCTGCCGGCGTACCGGCTGCGGCGTTCGATTGGGTCATGCTGGACGCCCGCCGCCGGCCTGCGCTATGCTGATTCCGGGCGCACCGCGCCGTTGTCATGGAGGCCCTATGTCCTTCTTTTCTCTTCGATTTCCATCCCCCGCCGCTGCCGGCGCCCTGCTGTTGCTGTCGGTGGCGACCGTCGCCTGCACCACGCCGCAGGAACGCGCCGCGCAAAAGCAGGCCGAGATGGCAAACCTGATGGCTGTGTACGGCCGCGCCTGTTCGCGGCTGGGCTATGCCGTCGATTCCGACCCCTGGCGCAGCTGCATCCTGAGCCTCAGCACCAAGGACGACCTGCAGCGCTATGGACCGTCCCCCGGCTGGGGTCCGGGTTACTGGTACGGGGGCGGCTATTGGGGCCGCCACTGGTAAGGGGCGCTTCGCCGGCCAGCCGCCGTGCGCACTCGGCCTTGGTCACCGCGCTGCGCCGGGCCAGCAGGCGTTCGAGCACGCGCTGGGTATGCCGCACCAGCTCGGGATAGCGCGCGTCCGGCGGATGCAGGCTGAAGCGTACCAGCGGCGAATCCGCCAGCATCGCGGCGGTGAAGTCGGCTACCCGCGGCGACAGCCAGCGGCCGCCGCGGTTGCGCGCCGCGTACACCATCGACGGCGATTTCAAGGGTTTGACATGCCCGGCGGCGCCGCGCAGGCAGTGGAAGTGGCTGAAGGTGGTGGTGTAGGCGAACGGCGATTCGCGCAGCGCCTGCCAGGCGCCCTCGCCCAGCAGCCAGGCCGGCGGCACGAAGCCGTCCGGCGTCCAGCCGCGTTCGGCGAACCATGCCAGCCCGAGCTCGATCCGGCGCCGCGCCTCGTCGTGGCTGAGCGCTGCGAACTCGCCTTCGCGCCGCGTGTACACGTTGCGCAGGAAGCGCGCGCGCAGGCCGCCGCCGTTCGCTTCGGTGTCGAGGTGGCTGTAGCCGTGCAGCGCGAGTTCGTCGCCGCGCGCCAGGGCGACGTCGAGGCCGGCCTCCATCGCCGCCGAACGCTCGGGGCGGAAGTGGTAATGCGGCACGACCAGCCAGGTCAGCGGGATGTCGGCCACCGCGCGGATCGCCTGCACCAGCCGCAGGCAGTCTGGCCAGGTGGCGGGCGCAACGTCGTGGATCGACACGCACAGCATGCCCGGCAGCGCGGCGCCGAGTTCGGCGGCAGGTTCAGTCGGTAACACAGATACGCTCCGGTTCGTGTTGGATGCGCTGGTAGGCGCCGCCCAGCAGGAGCTCATAGCGGCCCAGCACCTGCGGCAGGATCTCGTTCCAATCGTAGCGCTCGGCTGCCTTGCGGCGCGCGGCCTGGCCCATGCGCGCCATGTCGCGGAAGTAGATCGCCTCGATGGCCCCGGCCAGGCTGTCGACATTGTTCGGCTCGGCCAGGATGCCGGTCTCGCGGTCGACCAGCTCGGCCACGCCGCCGCGGCTGGTGCCGACGATCGGCAGGCCGCAGGCCATCGCCTCGAGCACGATCAGACCGAAGGTTTCGCAATCGCCCGGATGGACCAGCAGGTCGCAGCTGGCCAGCAGGCGCGCGAGCTGGCGCTGGTCGCGCTCGAACGGGACGATGGTGACGTTGGCGGCATGCGGCAAGGCGTCGCCGCCGCCGACCAGGACCAGGTGGTAGCGCTCGCCCAGCTTGCGCACCGCCTCGATCAGCACGTGCAGTTTCTTTTCCGGCGTGAAGCGGCCGGCGTAGACCAGCAGGCGGGTGTCGGGATCCAGCCCGAGGTGTTCGCGCAGGGTTTCGCCCAGCCGCTCGCCGTCCTGCTGCGGCCGGAACACGCCGGTATCGATGCCCAGCGGCTGGTGCACGACGCCATGCACGCCGATTTCCTGCAATTGCTCGACCATCACCCGGCTGGGGGCCAGCACCAGGTCGAACTGGCGGTACAGGTTGGCGAGGTAGCGGCAGGTGCCATGCGCGATCCAGCGGCCCAGGCGCGGCTGCACCAGGCGCGGCAGGTCCGAATGGTAGAAGGCGACGGCGGGGATGTTGTAGCGCTTGCGCATGTGCAGCGCGGCCCAGGCGCAGTGGCCGGCATCGCCCGCCTCGACGATGTCGGGGCTCACCGCTTCCAGCAGGCGCGCGGGAGCGGATACCGACAGCGGCATCCGGAAGCCGTGGAAGCCCGGCAGGTTGGCGGCGGGAATGCGTACCAGGGCCGGCACGGCGTCGTCGCAGGTCTCGACGTTGGGGCTGAGGATGGTGTGCTGCACCCGGCTGCGGCGTGCCAGCCAGTGCGCCTTGGCGTTCAGGTAGGTACTGACGCCGCCTCCTTCAGCCGCGTAAAACATCGTGATGTCGACAAGGTGCATGCTCGATTCCGGTCAAAGTGTGGCCCACGATAGCAGCCGACCCGGTGCGCTGTTTGCGTACCGTCAACCGGAACCCGCTACCTCAATGGTTCCGTGGCCTCATCCATTCGCCGGCGGTCCCTTGTGGGGAGGTCCATTATGCACTTCGCCTGTCGAGCATGGCGCGCGCAATCGTGCCGGCGTCCACATACTCGAGTTCGCCTCCTACGGGAACCCCGCGCGCCAGACGGCTGACCTTCAGTCCGCGCGCCTTCAGCATCTCGCTGATGTAATGGGCGGTGGCCTCGCCCTCGTTGGTGAAATTGGTGGCAAGCACGACTTCGTTCACGATACCGTCGGCGGCACGGTTGACCAGCTTGTCCAGGTGCAGGTCGCGCGGACCGATGCCGTCCAGCGGCGACAGCCGGCCCATCAGCACGAAGTACAGGCCTTTATAGGTGAGGGTCTGCTCGATCATGAGCTGGTCGGCCGGGGTCTCGACCACGCACAGCAGCGCATGGTCGCGCTCCGGGTCCGCGCACAGTTCGCAGACGTCGAGCTCCGAGAAGGTATTGCACATCGCGCAGTGATGCACCGTCTCGACCGCCTGGTAGAGGGCGCGCGACAGCATCGCGGCGCCTTCGCGGTCGTGCTGCAGCAGGTGGAAAGCCATGCGCTGCGCCGACTTCGGGCCGACGCCCGGCAGGCGGCGCAGGGCCTCGGTCAGGAAGTCGAGCGATTTGGACATCGCGCTTGCGCCGGTCAGAACGGCATCTTGAAGCCCGGCGGGATCGGCAGGCCGGCGGTCAGGCCGCTCATCTTTTCCTGGCTGGTGGCTTCGGCCTTGCGGATCGCATCGTTGAAGGCGGCCGCGACCAGGTCTTCCAGCATGTCGCGGTCGTCGCCCAGCAGCGAGGGGTCGATCGAGACGCGCTTGACGTCGTTCTTGCAGGTCATGACCACCTTGACCAGGCCGGCGCCCGACTGGCCCTCGACCTCGATCAGAGCCAGCTGATCCTGCGCCTTCTTCATATTGTCCTGCATGGCCTGGACCTGCTTCATCATGCCTGCGAGCTGGTTTTTCATCATGGTGGTGTTCTCCAATAAAGTCGGGTGAAACTGAAAAATTAAGTGCCGATCGGGCGCACCGAACCCGGCACCACGAAGGCGTCGAAGGTCTGCTCCAGCGCCTGGATGAAGGGGTCGGCGCCGACCGTTTCCTCGGCTTCGCTCTGCAGCTGCTCGCGGCGCGCCCTGGCCTCGGCGCTGGCGGTGTACCAGACCGGGCCGATCTCGGTATCGATGTTGATGCGCACGGCCGGGAAGCGTTCCTGCAGGGCCGCGCACAGCTTCTCGCTGTTGCCGCTGGCGCGCAGGGTGTCGACCGGCACCCGCAGGCGGAAGGTGGCGGACGAAGCGTCCGAGGTGCAGCCGACCAGCTCGGTCTGGAAGGCAAGCTGCTGGGCCACGCCGCGCAGCGGCAGCGACGCCGCCAGCGCCGGCCAGTTGCCGTCCCAGCCGATCGCCGGCACCGGCGTGATCACATACGGATGCGACGGCGCGCTCGGGGCCGGGGCGCGCGCGACCGGCGGTGCGCTCGCCAATGCGGGGGCCTCGGCGGCGACCGCGGTGTCGTCGGAAAAATCGGTGACCCAGGATGGCGGCTCGTCGTCGGCCAGCGCCTGGTCATACGCTTGCCCTTGTGCCTGCTGCGCGGCGCGCTCAGGTGCCCGGTTCATGGCCGGCGGCTGCTGGGCGGCTGCCTGCGGCTGGGGACGCGCGGCCGGCTGGTCCCAGGGCGCCGGGGCGGACGGGCGCGCGGCCACGCCGGTCATCGGTGCGGCGCTGGCCGTCGGCGCCGGGCCGGGCGCGGGCGCCGCCG
>NZ_JBKFGF010000043.1:0-21470 GCF_051233485.1 Massilia sp. LXY-6 | reverse complement strand
GGGGCGGACGGGCGCGCGGCCACGCCGGTCATCGGTGCGGCGCTGGCCGTCGGCGCCGGGCCGGGCGCGGGCGCCGCCGGAGCGGGCGCAGCCGGCTGGCCTGCGCTTGCGGCCGGCGCTTCGGACGGTCCCGGCGGACGGCGTCCACCGCCGCCCATGCGCGAGGCGGCACGGGCCGCTTCCAGCGCGGCATTGATGGCGGCGCGGGCCGGGCTCAGGGCCGCGCCGGCGCCGGACGCCTGGGCTGAGGCCGGTGCGGGCCGGGCTTGCGGCGCGGCGGCGGAATCGGCCGGGCGCGCGGCCGTGGCCGCCGGCATGGCGCCATGGTTCGGCGCCGGCGGGCGGGCCGGTGCGGCGGCAGCGGCCGCGGCGGCGGAAGCGGCAGCGGCCGGGCGCGCGGCCTGGGCCTGCGGCAGCGGACGCGCCAGCGCGGCCGGCGCCGGGCTTGCCACCTGCTCGGCTCCGCCCTGTCCCGGGCGGAACGCCAGCATGCGCAGCAGGGTCATCGTGAAGCCGGCGTACTCGTCCGGCGCCAGGCCGATCTCGTTACGGCCGTGCACCGCGATCTGGTAATAGAGCTGCACTTCCTGCGGGTCGAACACGGTCGCCAGGCGCTGGATGTCGGCCAGTTCCGGCAAGTCTTCCGGCACCGCCGTCGGCACGGTCTGGGCGAGGGCGATGCGGTGCAGCAAGGTGCCGAGGTCCTGCAACGCGCCGTTGTACGACAGGCTGCGGCTGGCCATCTCGTCGGCCACCGCCATCAGGTCGGCGCCGTCCTGGCGCGCCAGCGCGTCCAGCAGGCGCACCAGGTAAGACTGGTCGAGCGCACCCAGCATGCCCTGCACGGCGTCCAGCGTCACCGCGCCCGCGGCGTAGGCGATCGCCTGGTCGGTCAGGGACAGCGCGTCGCGCATCGAACCGTGGGCGCCTTGCGCCAGCAGGCGCAGGGCCGGCTGTTCGAAGCTCACGCCTTCCTGTCCGAGGATGTTTTCCAGGTGGCCGACGATATGCCCCGGCGGCATCTGCTTCAGGTTGAACTGCAGGCAGCGCGACAGCACCGTGACCGGGATCTTCTGCGGGTCGGTGGTCGCGAGGATGAATTTCACGTGCTCCGGCGGCTCTTCCAGCGTCTTCAGCATCGCATTGAAGGCGTGGTTGGTGAGCATGTGCACCTCGTCGATCATGTAGACCTTGAAGCGCGCATTGCTCGGTGCATACACCGCCTGTTCCAGCAACTGGGCCATCTCGTCGACGCCGCGGTTCGAGGCCGCGTCCATCTCGACGTAGTCGACGAAGCGGCCGGCGTCGATCGCGCGGCAGGGTTCGCACACCCCGCACGGCTCGGACGTGATCGAGCCCTGCCCGTCCGGGCCGACGCAGTTGAGCGACTTGGCCAGGATGCGCGACAGGGTCGTCTTGCCGACCCCGCGGGTGCCGGTGAACAGGTAGGCGTGGTGCAGGCGTCCGGTGCGCAGCGCATGGGTCAGGGCACGGACGACGTGCTCCTGGCCAACCAGCGTGCCGAAGTTCCTGGGACGGTATTTGCGGGCGAGGACTTGATAGGACATACCGCGATTTTACCGTAGACCGGGCTAGTCGCGGCAACTTCGGGGCAACTAAGCGGCAACATTCGCCGCGCATCCCGGATTCGGACCGCAGAAACAAAAACAGCTGCCGAGGCAGCTGTTTTCATGGAGATCTAGAGGCGAGCCTGATCTGCGGCACTTGCGGTGAACGGCTTTGGCTGCTTCGTTCCCGACCTGACCAGGTAAACCATGCCACAATGCGCAGGGGCCCGCCAGCACGCATTATAACCCACCGCGCCGGTTTTGGGGACGCCGCTTTACCAGGCCGCTCCCGGCCCGCTAGCGCCGGCCCTGCAAGGCCGCCATCGATTCCAGCAGCGCGTGCGCGCCCGGCTCCGACGACGCCGGATTCTGCCCGGTGATCAGGATGCCGTCGGTGAGCACGTACGGCTGCCAGTCCGGTCCCTTGCTGTACTTGCCGCCCTTCCTGACCAGTTCATCCTCGACCAGGAACGGCACCACCTTGGTCAACTGGACCGCCTCCTCCTCGCTGTTCGTAAACCCGGTGACGCGCTTGCCCTTGACCAGCGGCTCGCCATCGATCCCCTTTGCGTGCCGCAATACGCCCGGCGCGTGGCATACCGCCGCCACCGGCTTGCCGGCCGCGACCATCGTTTCGATCAGCCGGATCGAGTCGCGGTCCTCGGCCAGGTCCCACAGCGGGCCATGGCCGCCCGGATAGAACACGGTGTCGAAGTCGTCGGCCGACACACTCGACAGTTTGACGGTATTGGCCAGCGCCTGCTGCGCCGCCGGATCGTTCTTGAAGCGGCGCGTCGCATCGGTCTGCGAATCGGGCTCGTCGCTTTTCGGGTCGAGGGGCGGCTGTCCGCCCTTCGGCGAAGCCAGCGTGAGCGTCGCCCCGGCGTCCTTGAACACATAATAAGGAGCGGCAAACTCTTCCAGCCAGAAGCCGGTTTTCTTCCCGGTGTTGCCGAGCTGGTCGTGCGAGGTCAGTACCATCAGGATATTCATCTTGCCTCCATCTGCGATGCGGTCGAAGGCAAGAGTCTAGCCGGGATCCCGGCGCCGCCACGCACGCCAGAACCCCGGGCCGGCGACGCCGCGGGTGGCCCCTCGCACGCGTGGTGGCTAGATGCCCAGCTGCTGCCAGATATCGTCCACGCGCGCCTTCACTTCCGGCGCCATGACGATCGGCGTGCCCCACTCGCGGTTTGTTTCGCCCGGCCACTTGTTGGTGGCGTCGATGCCCATCTTGCTGCCCAGGCCGCTAATGGGAGAGGCGAAGTCCAGGTAGTCGATCGGGGTGTTGTCGACCAGGACCGTGTCGCGGGTCGGGTCGACGCGGGTCGTAATGGCCCAGATCACTTCCTTCCAGTCGCGCACGTCGACGTCCTCGTCCACCACCACGATGAACTTGGTATACATGAACTGGCGCAGGAAGCTCCAGACCCCGAACATCACGCGCTTGGCGTGTCCGGCGTACTGCTTCTTCATCTGCACCACCGCCATCCGGTAGCTGCAGCCTTCCGGCGGCAGGTAGAAGTCGGTGATCTCGCTGAACTGCTTCTGCAGCAGCGGAATGAAGACCTCGTTCAGCGCCACGCCCAGCACGGCCGGCTCGTCGGGCGGCTTGCCGGTATAGGTCGAGTGGTAGATCGGGTCGCGCCGCATGGTGATGCGGTCGATCGTGAAGACCGGGAACCAGTCCTGCTCATTGTAATAGCCGGTGTGGTCGCCGTACGGGCCTTCCAGCGCATGCTCGAAGCCGGACGGATGCTTCTCGTCCGGATAGATATGCCCTTCCAGCACGATCTCGGCGGAGGCCGGCACCCGCAGCTCGCTGCCGATGGCCTTGGTGAGCACGGTGCGCTGGCCGCGCAGCAGGCCGGCGAACTGGTATTCGGACAGCGTGTCCGGCACCGGCGTCACCGCGCCCAGGATGGTGGCCGGGTCGGCGCCCAGCGCCACCGCGACCGGATACGGCTGGCCCGGGTTGGCGATGCAATGCTCGCGGAAGTCGAGGGCGCCGCCGCGGTGCGCCAGCCAGCGCATGATGACCTTGTTCGGCCCCAGCACCTGCTGGCGGTAGATACCCAGGTTCTGCCGCTTCTTGTGCGGGCCCTTGGTGATCACCAGGCCCCAGGTGATCAGGGGCGCGATGTCGCCCGGCCAGCAATGCTGGATCGGCAGGCGCGCCAGGTCGACGTCCTGGCCCTCCCAGACGATCTCCTGGCAAGCTGCGCCCTTCACTTCCTTCGGCGACATGTCCCAGACCGACTTGACGAGCGAGCCCAGGTTCATGATGTCCTTGAAGCCCTTGGGCGGCTCCGGCTCCTTCAGGCGCGCCAGCACGTGGCCGATCTTCCTGAGCTCGCCGACGTCGTCGGCACCCATGCCCAGCGCCACCCGGCGCGGCGTGCCGAACAGATTGGCGAGAACGGGAACTTTATAGCCTGTCGGGTTCTCAAACAAAAGAGCCGGCCCACCAGCCCGCAAGCTACGGTCGCAGACCTCCGTCATCTCAAGATTCGGCGAAACCGGCACCGAAACACGTTTTAATTCGCCAATATCTTGCAACTTGGCAATAAAATCTCGCAAATCCGAATAGTTCATCTAGTTTTTAATTCTTTTTTACATCTTTTGAGCTTCGCTAACAATCGCCAGCAAGTGGTTGATTTGCCACAGAATTGATGAGCTAGGAAAAGAAATTTAGATTTAAAAGTAATAACGCACGATTGAGCTAGTATTGACTTGATATAAACCAGCTTCTACAATCCGGCTACCAAGTGAGACAGGCCCGTCCAGGACGTGATTTTAGCCGGTCTCATTCTTTCACGGGGTCGGGGCCCCAACGACATTGTAGGAGTGTTTTCACTGGGCGTCTGCCCAACCAACCCCGAGACAGTTGTTAGCCACTGGGCGCCTCCATTGCAGCGCGGCCCAGCTGTAGCAAGCAATGACGGCGTTCCTCGACCGCAGCAAGCGGCGACGGACGGTTTTCTGATGCACGGCATTAGTACCCTGACGAGCAGCGTTTTGGCGCCGCATGGGGACGCTTTTTCCGCGACAAAGGAGAGACGATGATCCATCGCTTCAAAGGTACGAGCGCAAGGCTCGTCCAGCAAATGGCCAGCCAGCCAGTCACGTGGTCTTCCGTGACCAAAGCGGCACGTGGTGTATTGACCACCGCACAACATACGCTGACCGTATTCGGTCTTTCCGCAGTAGCAGTGCTTGCCCTGCTGTACAACCGTCCCGATCTGGCAAAACGGGTGTCGGACTTTTTGAGCCCGCAACAAACTGCCCAGATCGCTGCCGCCCCGGTGCAAGCCCCGGTTGAGCGCAGCGCCCAAGCCGTCGAGATTGCCAACAGCAACGACAAGCCCACGGCCCACGCCACGCGCCAGCAGAAGTATGTGACCGAGTGGCTGTCGCGCCGCTACCGGGTCGCCGGCGACGCCGCCAACATGCTGGTCGCGACCGCCTACAGCACCGCCCACGAGATCAAGCTCGACCCGCTGCTGATCCTGGCGGTGATGGCGATCGAGTCGGGCCTGAATCCGTTCGCGGAAAGCCCGATGGGCGCCCAGGGCCTGATGCAGGTGATGTCCAAGGTCCACAGCGACAAGTTCGAGGAAGTCGGCGGCAAGCAGGCTGCCCTGAATCCGGTCGCCAACATCCGTGTCGGCGCCCAGATCCTGAAGGATTACGTGACCCGTACCGGTTCCGTTGAAGGCGGCCTGAAGACCTATGTCGGCGCCGCCGCGTTCCAGGACGATTCGGGCTACGGCAACAAGGTCCTGGCCGAGTACCGCCGCCTGAAGCAGGTCGCAAGCGGCAAGAACGTGCCGATCTACACCCCGCCGTCGGCCCCGGTGCCGACCGCAACGCTGGCCCAGAAATCCGCGCCGGCGCCGGCCAAGGCCGACAGCGTCGCCGCCGAGGTCGCGCATGGCGCGAGCCAGGCTGGCGAAACGGTCGCCGGCCTCTAAGTACCGATCCCTGGTCGAAGGCCGCCGTCGGCGAGAGCTGCGGCGGCCTTCTTTTTTATTCCTGGCGCTCCGGCAATTCCCGTCGTTTACGCGCCAACACATAAAAAAACCGCCCCGGTCTCCCGGGGCGGCTTCTCACTCATCTATATATATGTAGCGGGCCGATCAGCGTTTCGCGTCCGCCGCCGCCTCGTCCGGACGGAGCCTGCCGGCCAGGCGGTCCAGCACGCCGTTGACGTACTTGTGGCCGTCGATGCCGCCAAAGGACTTGGCCAGCTCGACCGCTTCGTTGATCACGACGCGGTACGGGATCTCGAGCTTGTTCTTCAGTTCCCAGGCGCCCAGCAACAGTACCGCGTGTTCGATCGGCGACAGCTCGGCGATCGGGCGGTCGACGGTCGGGGTCAGGGTGTCGCGCAGCTCGACCGATTGCGCGATCGTGCCGTTCAGCAGCTCGGTGAAGTACTCGCTGTCGGCCTTGTCGAAGCCGTGCGCTGAGCGGATATGCTTGGCGACCGTCGAGGCCGGCTCATTGTTCAGCAGCCATTGGTACAGGCCCTGCAGCGCGAACTCGCGCGCGCGGTGCCGCGGCGTGCGGTTCTTGTTCGGATTGGCGTGCGTGCTATTGTCAGTCATGTTCTTACCTTTGCGTTCGCTTTCGCTCACTCTTCTTCGGCCTGCAACTCTTCGAGGCCGAGCAGGAGGTTGGCCATCTCGACGGCGACGCGGGCCGCGTCCGTGCCCTTCTCGGCCATGCGTGCTTCGGCCTGCTCGTCGTTCTCGGTGGTCAGCACGGCGTTCGCGATCGGCATGCCGTAGTCCAGGCCGATGCGGGTGATGCCGGCGCCGGACTCGTTCGAGACCAGCTCGAAGTGGTAGGTCTCGCCGCGGATCACGGCGCCGAGGGCGACCAGGGCGTCGAACTGCTGGGTCTCGGCCATCTTCTGCAGGGCCAGCGGAATCTCCAGGGCGCCCGGCACGGTCACGTGCAGGATGTCCTCGTCGGCCACGCCCAGGTGCTTCAGCTCCGCCAGGCAAGCCGACAGCAGGCCATGGCCGACGTCGGCATTGAATCGCGCCTGCACGATCCCGATGCGCAGGCCTTCACCCTGCATATTGCTTTCAAAAGTTCCTACCGTCATGGCTGCCTCTTTTTCTGTTGATTCGTAATGTGAATAATGAATGGTATCGCGTTTGGCGAGAACACTACAGCGCCTCAGGACCTCGAAGGTCCGACGCGCAGTAGGTTTATCGAGGTGCCATTACGCTTCGGGCTTGGTCAGATACCCGGTGACTTCCAGATCGAATCCGACCATGGAAGGCATCTTGCGCGGGTTCGCCAGCAGCTTCATCCTGCGCACGCCCACCTGCTTCAGGATCTGGGCGCCGATGCCGTAGGTACGCAGGTCGAGGTTGGCCGCACGGCCCCCCGTGCGCGGTACCGACTTGTCCGCGAACTGGGCGAACAGCTCGTCCGCGGTCTCGCCACAGTTCAGCAGCACGATCACGCCGGAGTCCACGGCCTGGATCGCCTGCATCGATGCCGACAGGTTCCACGAGTGCGAGGTCGCGCGGTTGTCCAGCAGGTCGACGATCGACACCGGCTGGTGCACGCGCACCAGGGCTTCCTTGTCGCCGTCCGGCTCGCCGTGCACCAGGGCCAGGTGGGCCGAGCCGCTCGGCTTGTCGCGGAAGGCGACCAGGCGGAACTCGCCGTGCACCGTCGACAGCTGGCGTTCCGCCACGCGCTCGACCAGCGATTCGGTCTGGCTGCGGTAGTGGATCAGGTCGGCAATGGTGCCGATCTTCAGCTGGTGCTCTTCGGCGAAGGCGAGCAGGTCCGGCAGGCGCGCCATGGTGCCGTCTTCCTTGATGATCTCGCAGATCACCGAGGCCGGGGTCAGGCCCGCCATCTCGGTCAGGTCGCAGCCCGCCTCGGTATGGCCGGCGCGCATCAGCACCCCGCCCTTGACCGCGCGCAGCGGGAAGATGTGGCCCGGCTGCACCAGATCTTCCGGCTTCGCGTTCTTCGCCACCGCCACCTGGATGGTGCGGGCGCGGTCGGCCGCCGAGATGCCGGTGGTGACGCCTTCGGCCGCCTCGATCGAGACCGTGAAGTTGGTGCCGAACGAGGTGCCGTTGCGGGTCGTCATCATCGGCAGTTCGAGGCGGTCACAGATCTCTTCCGACAGGGTCAGGCAGACCAGGCCGCGCGCGTGGCGGATCATGAAGTTGATCGCTTCGGGCGTGACGTGTTCCGCGGCGAGCACCAGGTCGCCCTCGTTCTCGCGGTCTTCCTCGTCGACCAGAATGACCATGCGCCCTGCGCGCAGTTCGTCGACGATTTCCTGAGTGGTGGAGATAGGCATGCGAAGTCCTGTGCTGAAACCCGTTATTTTAATGGATTTGCCAGCCTTTCACCGGCCCGGATCCCGGCAATCGCAAAGCTGGCTGTCGGCTCCTGCCGCAGGGTGCGACGATTGTTGCATATTGACAACGACCCCTGCACCTCGACGGTGCAACTACGGTGTTTAGCAACAACTGTGCGGCTCGGCACGCAAGGTAGAATGGATTTTTATTGCTCAACCGGAGCACCTCCGCATGACCGTCCGCCTCGTCCGCACCACCCTGCTCGCCGCCGCCTTGCTGACTCCCTTGCTGCTGGCAGCCCCGCTGGCCGGCGCCGCGCCGCTCGACCTGAATGCCGCGCTGCCGGTCGCGCCCCAGCTCAAGGTCGGCAAGCTGCCGAACGGCCTCACCTACTACATCCAGAAAAACCGCAAGCCCGAGCACAAGCTGGAGCTGCGCCTGGTGGTGAAGGCCGGCTCGATCCTCGAGGACGACGACCAGCAGGGCCTGGCCCACTTCACCGAGCACATGGCCTTCAACGGCTCGACCCACTTCAAGAAGCACGAACTGGTGTCCTACCTGCAGTCGATCGGCGTGAAGTTCGGTGCCGACCTGAACGCCTACACTTCCTTCGACGAAACCGTTTACGTGCTGCCGGTCCCGGCCGAGCGCGCGCAGGACCTGGACAAGGCCTTCCAGGTGCTGCAGGACTGGGCGCAGGGCCTGACCCTGAACGATGCCGACATCGACAAGGAGCGCGACATCGTGCTCGAGGAGCTGCGGCTCGGCAAAGGCGCGGGCGACCGCATGCAGAAGGTCCTGATGCCGAAGATGTACAACGGTTCGCGCTATGCCGAGCGGCTGCCGATCGGCAAGGAAGACACGCTGCGCAGCTTCAAGCCCGACGCCTTGCGCCGCTACTACCGCGACTGGTACCGTCCCGACCTGATGGCCGTGGTGGCGGTCGGCGACATCGATCCGGCCCAGGCGGAACAGCTCATCAAGCGCCACTTCGCCGGCCTGAAGAACCCGGCGGTGGAGCGTCCGCGCCGCTATGCGCCGATCCCGCCGCGTCTTGATACCGAGGCGCTGGTCGTCACCGACAAGGAAGCGGGACCGGCCTCGGTCCTGATCCGCTACCCGGTGATGCCCTTCAGCGAACGCGCCACCCTCGGCGGTTACCGCGAGCAGCTGGTCGAAGCCCTGTTCGCGGGCATGCTGAACCAGCGCCTGTCCGAACTGTCGCAGCTGCCCGCGCCGCCCTTCATGGGCGCCAGCAGCGCACTGGGACGCCTGACGCCGCGCTACCGCTCGTACAACGCGGCGGCGGCGCTGGGCGAAGGCGGCGCCACCCCCGCGATCGACGCCCTGGTGCAGGAAAACGAACGCGCGCGCCGCTTCGGCTTCGGCAGCGCCGAGCTGGAACGCATGAAGAAGAGCGTGATGCGCACCTACGAGCGTGCCTACAACGAACGCGACAAGACCGATTCCGCGGCCCACGCCGCCGAGTACATCCGCAACTTCCTGGAAGGCGAATCGATCCCGGGCATCGAGAACGAATACCGCTACGTCAGCGAGCTCCTGCCCGGCATCACGCTCGACGAGATCAATGCCTATGCGCGCCGCACCATTCCCGCCGACTCCGGCAAGCTGGTGATCTACACCGGCCCGGCCAAGCAGGACGCCGCGGTGCCGACCGGCGCCCAGCTGCTGGCCGCGGTGTCCGCCGCCGAACGGCGCGACGTCAAGGCGCACGACGAGAAAGCCGTGGCCGCCCACCTGATGGAGCGGCCGCCCGCCCCCGGCAGCATCGTCCTTGAATCCCGCGACGAACGGCTCGGCACCACCAGGCTGACACTGTCGAACGGCGTGAAGGTGATCCTGAAACCGACCGGCTTCCGCAACGACCAGGTGCTGATGAGCGCCGCGCGCTTCGGCGGCCAGAGCCTGTTCGAGACCAAGGATACGTACAACGCCCGCTACGCCGACACCATCGTCGCCGCGATGGGGCTGAAGGACTTTTCGCCGCTGGACATGCGCAAGATCCTGGCCGGCAAGGCGGCCGCCGTCAGCGCCGGCCTGGGCAACAACACCGACGTGGTGGCCGGAACCGCCGGCGCCACCGACATCGAGACCATGCTGCAGATGGTGTGGCTGAAGTTCGCCGGCGTGCGGCGCGACGAGGATCTGTATAAATCCTTCATCGGCAAGCAGATCGAACTGGCCCGCAACCGCGCCAGCCAGCCAAGCGCCCGCTTCGGCGACGTGCTGGTGTCGACCCTGTACGGCGACAACCCGCGTGCCCCGCGCGCCATGCGTCCCGAAGACTTCGCCAGCATCGACCTGGACCGCGCGATCGACATCTACCGCCAGCGCTTTTCCAGCGCGAAGGACTTGACGTTTATTTTCGTCGGTAGCTTCGACGTCGCCGCCATCAAGCCGCTGCTGGCGACCTACCTCGCCAGCCTGCCGACACCCGACATCCCGGTGGCCTACCGCGACCTCGGCGTGCGCCCCGTGAAGGGCGTGGTCAAGAAGGAAGTGAACAGCGGCCTCGACGACAAGAGCACGGTCTCGCTGACCTTCACCGGCGCCGCCGAGGTCGACGAACTGGAAGAGCTGCGCCTGTCTGCCCTGACCGAGGTGATGAACATCCGCATCATCGACGTGCTGCGCGAAAAGCTGGGCCTGATCTACGGCGGCGGCATGGAAGCCTCGATGACGCGCATCCCCTACAGCCACTACACGGTGGGCGTGACCCTGCCGACCGGGCCGGAGAACGTCGACAAGGTCGTGGCCGCGACCTTCGCCGAGATCGAGCGCATGCGCACCCAGGGCCCGGACCAGGCCGACCTCGACAAGGTCAAGACCAACTGGCTGCAAACCTACCGCAAGTCGCTGCAGGAAAACGGCTACTGGCTGGCCGCGCTGCAGACCTCGCTGACCGAGGGCACCGACCCGGCCACCATCCTCACCTTCGACAAGGAAGTGCAGAAGCTGAGCGTGGCGGACCTGAAGAAGGCGGCGCAGCGCTACCTGAAGCCGGACAACTACGTGCAGGTGGTGCTGAATCCGGAAAAGGTGCCGGTGCCGGTGCCGGCGCAGGTGACGGCGGTGGCCTCGGCGCCCAGGTAATCTCGCGCCGTCGCACCGCGCCCGCCGTCGCCCCCGTCAAGGCGGGGACGGGTGATCACGCGAACTAGTGGCTGAAGTGCCCGTACACCGCCAGGCACAGCTCGACGAAGATCAGCAGCAGGATCGCGATCTCGAGCCTGTGCGAACTGTGGTAACGCATCGTTTCGACCAGGGTTTCGGCCGTATGCGACAAGGTCGTCAGCTTGCGGTCCAGGGTGATCGCCCGGTCTTCGAGTTCGTAGTCGCCTTCGAGCCTGGCATATAAGCCCGACAGGCCAGGGTTGTCCCACAGCAGGTCGGGACGATCGAGCACCCCCGCCCTGCCGTTCAGGCGGCTCTCGGCGAGCAACATGCTCCCGACCGCCTTCAGCAGCTCGGACGGTTTTGCGGAAAACCTCCCGTCTTCGGCCAGGTCGCGCGCGAGGGGCTCGCTGCGGTCGAAGTCGCGCGCGGCCTGGCGTTCCTGGAACGAGAGCATCGTCGCCTTGGCCATCACCTCGGCGATCAGTTGCAGGCGCAGCCGATCGGCGTTCTTGATCTTGATGGTTTGCCCCGACGGTCCTTCCTGCTCGTCCGGATCGACGTCGACGACGGTGACTTCGTCGCCGCCGAACTCACCGAAGCCGGACGAATGCGCACCGATCGCTTGCAGCAGGCGCGCCTTTTCGTCCGCCGAGCAGTTGAAGAGCACGATGGCGCCATACCTGAAAATGGCGGCAATACCGCCCTCGCCCAGCTTGACCATGGTCGGCGACTTGGCGATGACCTCGAATCCGGAAATCGCTTTCACGTCGATGCGCTCGGCGACCATGATCGCGTGAGCGCCGAACTGCAACCGGGTGATGACCGGACGCTGATGCGGCAGCTTTTCCGTTTTCAGGTGCAGCCCCTGGCGGCTGCGCGGGCGAGGATTCCAGTGAATCTGCTTTCTCTCTGTCTGGCTATCCATGGTCGTTCATTGGCCTGGTCCAGGCATGTATTCGAAAAGGCGTCATCATAGCGCGAAGACGCCGCCGCCAGCCCGGAGCACGGCCAGGTTTACTGCAGATACTTGTTGAACCACCCTATCTCACGGCTGCGCAGGTCCTTCTGGTGCTCCGGCTTGCGCAGCGCATGCCCTTCCCCTTCATAGATCACCAGCGTGGTCGGCACGCCCATCGCCTTCAGGCCGTGCCAGAACTCCAGCGACTGCGCCGGCGGGCATTCCACGTCGCGCTCGCCCACGTAGACCAGGGTCGGCGTCTTCGCGGCCTTGATCGATTCGATCGGCGAGGCGGCGCGGTAGACGGCCGGGTCGTCGTACATGGTGGCGCCGAAGAACGGGACCATCCACTGGTCGATGCCGTTCTGGCCGTAGTAGCTGATCCAGTTGGCGATGCCGGCGCCGGCCACCGCGGCCTTGAAGCGCTGGCTGTGGGTCACGCCCCACATCGTCATGTAGCCGCCGTAGGAGTGGCCCATCAGGCCCAGGCGCTGGCCATCGACCGGCGCCTGCTTGATGGCGGCGTCGACGCCGGCCAGGATGTCGCGCCAGTCGCCGCCGCCGAAGTCCTTCCTGTTGGCGTTGGTGAAGCTTGAACCTTGTCCGTAGCTGCCACGCGGGTTCGGCATGAACACGAAATAGCCTTCCTTGACCAGGTCGCGCACGAGGGAGTTGCCACCGTCGCCGGCCGAGATGTAGCGCGGGGTGCTTGCCGCGGCCGGGCCACCGTGCACCTGCACGATCATCGGATATTTTTTACCGGCGTCGACGTGGCGCGGGCCGACCAGCCAGCCTTGCACCTTGTAGCCGTCGTTGGTCCAGCTCACGCTCTGCGCCGACACGACCGGGGCAAAGGCCTCGTTGTCGCGGGTGATCGGATTCAGCTCCGGCAGGCGGCCGGCGACGATGCGCGGGGCGTGCTCGAAGTCTTCGTGCACCGAGGCCGCCACCTTGCCGTCAAGGCTGAACACGAAGCGGCCGTCGCGCGAGGCGGAGGCCGTCACCGGGCCGCGCCACAGCACGCGGCTGCTGCGCGCCGCCGGGTCGATCGCCACCACTTCGGCATCGGCACCGGCCAGCACCGACGCCATCAGCTGCTGGCCGCGCCAGGCGATGCCGTTGAAGGTGCCGGCAAAGTCGGGAGTCACGTCGACCGGCTCGCCCCCCTCGATCGGGACCGTGTAGACGTCGCCGCCAACTGAGCCGAAGTCGCTCATCAGGCCGCCGATGAAGGCGACCGTCCTGCCGTCCGGGGACACGTGCGGCATGTTCATCTGCATCTTCGGCGCCGCCAGCACGCGCAGCTTACCGGTAGCAAGCTCGACGTGGCCGAGGGTCGCGATCCACCAGTTGTTGTCGCCGTTGCCCTTGGCGCTGCTGACGACGAAGCCGCGGCCATCGGGCGTCCAGTCGTATTCGTAGACGAAGGTGTCGCTTGGGGACACCAGGCGGAACGCGCCGCCGCTGCTGGAAACCACCGCGATGCGTTGCTCGTCTTCCTGCTCGGCCACGCCGATCTCGCCGATCTGGCGCGCGCCCGCCTCCACCGCGCCGGTCAGCTTCCTGGCGCCGACGGTGGCCAGGAAGGCCAGTTGGCGGCCGTCTGGCGACCAGCGCACGGTGTTCGCCACGCCCTTGATGGTGGCGACCGGGGTCAGCTTCCCGTTGCGCAGCACGTTGACGGTGGCGATGCCGGCCTTGCCGTCGGTGCTGACCAGCGCCATCGCGCTGCCGTCCGGCGACCACACCGGCGCTTCGATGCGGCATTGCGCGCAATCGGACTGTTCGAAGGTCGACACGAGCTTGCCGGTCGCGGTGTCGCGCACCACGATGCGCGGTCCCTGCTTCGCTTCGCCCTCGACGGTTTCCAGAGCGGCGATCCGCTCGCCATTGCCGGAGATTGCCAGCGAGCGGTAGCTGCGCATGCCCTCCGCCGAACTGATGCCGGCCGCGCCCAGCAATGCCACCAGCGCGGCGCCGCGGACCATGGCCGTCCACTGGATTGGTTCTACCTGCTTCATTACCTGTCCCTTTATCGTATTTTATTCTGCGGTAAATACAGGCGGGCGAATGCCTTGCCTACTGATTAATTACCAGCGGGAAGTCTACGACAAATGGCTGAGACGGAGAGAAAATTTGTGCGGCCGCCCTCGCGTGGGGGACGGCCGATGGATGCAGGAAGCGGATCAGGCCTTGGCGGCGGTCAGCATGCGCTCGACGTAGCGCGCGATCAGGTCGATCTCGAGGTTGACCCTGGCGCCGGCATGCAGGTGCTTGAGGGTGGTGACGGCAATCGTGTGCGGGATCAGGTTGATCGAGAAGCGGCAGACTTTGGCGCCGGCAGCAATGAGGTCCTCGACGCTGTTCACGGTCAGCGACACGCCGTTCACCACGATCGAGCCTTTGTAGGCCAGGTACTTGCCCAGTTCCAGCGGCGCGTCGATCACCAGCTTGAAGGATTCGCCGATCGGCTCGAAGCTGTGCACGGTGCCGAGGCCGTCGACGTGGCCGGAGACCAGGTGGCCACCCAGGCGCTCGGCCAGGGTCAGCGCCTTTTCCAGGTTCACTTCGCCCGGCTGGTCCAGGCCCGCGGTGCGGTTCAGGCTCTCGCGCGAGACGTCCACCGCGAACGCGTTGCCGCTCTTCTCGACCACGGTCATGCACGCGCCGTTGATGGCGATCGAGTCGCCCAGCGCGACGTCGTCCAGGCCCAGGCCGCCGGCCTCGATCTGCAGGCGCACGCCCGCGAACGAGCCGCCTTCGAGCGGCTTGACCGATTGGATGCTGCCCACGGCAGCGACGATTCCAGTAAACATACAGGCTTATCCCTTCGCAGTTTCGGTAGATTCTTGTTCGTTCTGTTCGACATGCGCTTCGAAGCGCGCCAGGATGCGCAGGTCGGGGCCGACCTGCTGCACGCCGTGGAAACGCAATGCAAGCTTGTCCCGCAGTTGCGCCAGCGGCGGCAGCGCGAACATGCCCTGCCCCGGTCCGATCAGGCTGGGCGCCAGGTAGACCAGCAGCTCGTCGACGCAGCCTTCGCGCACCAGCGAGGCGTTCAGCTTGCTGCCCGCTTCGACATGCAGCTCGTTGATCTCGCGTTTGCCCAGTTCCAGCATCAGGGCCGGCAGGTCGACCTTGCCGGCGCTGTTCGGCAACATGATGACTTCGTGGCCGGCGGCGCGCAGCAGCGCTTCCTTCCCGGCGTTCGCTTGCGCCGCGACGATCCAGCACGGTTCACCCTGCAGGATGCGGGCACCAACATCGATTTCGAGCCGGCTGTCGACGATCACGCGGCGCGGCTGCAAAGGCGTGTCAATGCCGCGCACGGTGAGCTGCGGATCGTCCGCCTTGACGGTGCCGATGCCGGTCAGGATCGCGCTGGCGCGGGCGCGCCAGGCATGGCCGTCGGCGCGCGCTTGCGGACTGGTGATCCACTGGCTCTCGCCCGATGCCAGCGCCGTCATTCCATCCAGGCTGGCGGCCGTCTTCAGGCGCACCCACGGGCGTCCGTGGCGCATGCGCTTGAAGAAGCCGATATTCAGTTCATAGGCCTCGTCGGCCATCAGGCCCGAGCTGACCGCGATGCCGGCCGCTTCCAGCTGCGCCAGACCGCGCCCGGCCACCAGCGGATTCGGGTCCGTCATCGCCGCCACCACCCGCCCCAGGCCGGCCTGGATCAGCGCGTTCGAGCACGGCGGCGTACGGCCGTAGTGGCTGCAGGGTTCCAGCGTGACGTAGGCGGTGGCGCCGGCAACAATCTTGCCGCGCGCATGAGCGTCGCGCAAGGCCTGGATTTCGGCGTGGGCCTGGCCGGCCGGCTGGGTATGGCCGGCGCCGATCACCTCGCCGTCGCGCACGATCACGCAGCCGATGCGCGGGTTCGGCGCGGTGATGTACATGCCCTTGGCGGCCCATTCCAGGGCCAGGGCCATGCCTTCGGTATCGCTCAATATCTGCACAATGTCGTTGAATTCGCTTGGTTCATGGCGGCGCGGGACCGTCGCAGGACGGGTCGCGCGCCGGGTCGCAGCTGCGGGCCCGGCCCAGCATGTTGATTTTAATACGGCGGACGCCGGCGCCGTGGAACAGCGACAGCGTGCCATAGCGCGCCGCCGCCGGGTTGGTGTCGCGGCAGCTGCGCCCGGCGCCATTGTAGGCGATATAGTAAGGCGGCGCCGGGCTCGTGAAGGAAAAGCCGACCGCCAGGCCCCGCGCCAGCGGACCGTGCTCCGCCAGGATGGTCTCGCCCGCTCCCGGCTGGCGGTCGCCGTCGCGGTCGAGAAACACGGTCCAGCCGCGGCTCCAGTCGGCCCCGCCCGCGCCCTTCGGCAGCAGCATGACGACCTCGCCGCGCGCCAGCGCCTGGGCGCGCGCCAGGCCGATCGCGGCGAACAGGTCGCCGGTGGCGGTCTTCAGCTGCTGGGTACGGACCAGGTCGCGCAAGCTCGGAACGCCCACCGCCAGCAGCACCCCGGCCACCGCCAGCACGACCAGCAGCTCGGCCATCGAAAAGCCGTCCCTTGGCCGTGGCGGCGGCCGCGCTTGCCGGCGGCGCGGACCGCTCATGGCCAGCAGCGGCCCGTGCCCTGCGCCGCGCGCGCGCCGACGCTGTCGAGGGTCAACACGCCGCATTCCGGATCGCGGAAGCGGCCGTCGACCCTGGCGGTACCGGGACGGGCGCGCAGTTCGACGCAACTGGCGATGTCCTGCCCGGGGCAGGCACGTGCGTCCAGCTCGTAGGCGCTGGCGGCTGCCGTCGTTCCCGACCACCAGTGGAAGCCCTGTGCCTGCGCACCGTCCGCACCATCGTCCGCGGACGAGAATTCGGCATAGCTGTTGTGCTGCAGGCGGTAGCGCTCCTGCTGCCGCATCGCTTCGATCAGGGCGATCTGCCCTTCGGTGCGCTTGGTGCGCGCGATATAGCCGGTATAGCCCGGGTAGGCCAGCGCCGCCAGGACCGACACGATGGCCAGCACCACCAGCATTTCGATCAGGGTAAAGCCGCGTCGTGCCTGCATGGTTCCCGTCCCCCTCATGGGCTTGTCGATGTCCTCATTCACTCCACTGCCTCGGCATGCAGCCGCGGCCAGTTGGCGATCTCGCGCCAGCCGATGCGTCCCGCCGGCAGCTGGGCAGGCGGCGTTGCGGCAGCGTTGCCGTCGTTGCCGTTGCCGGCTCCCGGTCCGGTGGCCGGCGGACCGGGAGCGGCCGGCCCGTCGGCGCGGGGCCCTGGATCGTCCGATGGATTGCCGGTGCCGGGCGGCGCCGGCTTCGGCTTGCGATACACGGACTGCAGCACGACCCGGGTCGCGGCATTGCTGCCGAAACCGATCGCCGTGATCCGGTAGAAGCTGCCGAGGGGCTCGCCCGCGCCCGGCGGCGCGATGTGCTCGATGAGGTAGGCCGGCGGCCTCGCCGGCAGCAGGCCCTTGCCCGTGCGAAGGGTCGCACCGGTAAAGTATCCGTAAGGCACCAGGGCCGGGTTGCCGGGCTCGGCCAGGTCGAGCGCCTGCCAGGCCGGCGGCGAGCTCGCGCTGCACAACCCGCGCGCGCTGCCGGCGCGCCCGCAGCCATCGACGAAGCTGGCCGCGCCGGCGGCAGTGAATTGCGCGGCGCGGGCCGGCTCGGTGCCGGCAGCGGCGGCGATGTCGCGCTCGGCGTCGCGCAGGGCCGCTTCGGCCGCCTCGTGGGCAAGGCTGCGCTCGCGTTCGGCGCCGGCCGAAGCGATCGAGGCAAACACCGCGCGGCAGACGGAGGCCGCGACCAGCATCGCCGCCAGCATCAGCACCAGCGCGCAGACCAGGGCCGCGCCGCGCTGGCGCATTGGTCCCGGCAAGATGGCGCCGCAGGGCGCGCGCGCCATCACAAGGCTCCCGCCGGCAGCGCCACGGTGGCCAAAAACAGCCGGCGCTCGCGTCGTTGCAAGCCATCCGGCAAGGCGTCTTCTCGCAGCAGCGTGCCCTGGTCGCCCCGCCCCGCGCCGGCCGCATACGTGGCGCCGAACAATGCAAACTCCCGGTCCGGGCGGTCGTGCCGGGTCGGCCGGGCGCCGTGCAGCAACAGGGCGATGCGCACGCTGACCACCCGCTTCCACCACGTGCGGCGCTTGAACTCCTGCGGCGGCAGGCCGGATCCGAGGGCAGCATCGAGCGCCCGGATCGCATCGGCATTCACGTAGCGGTTGGCGGCGCCGTCGCGCGGGGTGTCGGTGTCCAGGCCGTACAGCAGCTGGAAACTGTCGACGCCCGTGACCACCGCGTCTGCGCTCCAGTTGGCGGCGCCGCGGTACTTGCAGCGCAGCTCGGCCTCGCCATCGCCGTTCTTAGCGACGTAAAAGATGCTCCAGCCCTCTTCGCCCGCACCGACGCCGAAGCCCGCGCAGTTGAGCACGCTGCCGTCGCCACCTGGCCCGCCACCGGCACCGGGAAAGCGCACTGCCAGCACATCGCTGCCGTTCGCCACGGCCGGCAGCGGGGCAGCGATGTCGGCCGTGGCGCTGCCGAGCGAGCGCGCATCCAGCCCCGCCAGCGGCGCCGGCAGGTCCAGCGGCGCCGACAGCTCGAGTTGCAGGGGGTCGGCATGGGCGGCCTGGCGTACCGCGCGGGCGACCAGTTCGACGGCGTAGCGGCCGGCGTCGTCGAGGGCCGCGCTTTCCAGCTGGGCGGCGTAGGCGCCGTTGGCCAGGGCCAGCAGCCGGGCGGCGGCCAGCACGACGGCCAGGCCGATGGCGATCGCCACCATCATCTCGGTCAGGGTCAGGCCGGCCTGGCGCAGGGGCAAGCGGGCGCTCATGGCGTGCCGGCCCCGAGCGTCAGGAACACCATCGGCACCTTGGCTACCGGCACGTCCTGCACGCCCCGCCTGGCGTGCCAGCCCAGCTTGATCGTGACCGGGGCGCCGGGATGATCCGTGCAGCTCCACGGCAGCAGGCCGGCCGGGTCCGGCTGCTGGTCGTCACGGCACACGCGCATGCGTCCGCCGGGAAAGCGCACAGACAGCGCCTCCGCGGTGTCGGCCAGGTCGGCGTTCGCCATCTGCGCCGGGGAACAATCGGCGTCATAGCAGGAAACCGTGGCGGCGGCCTCGCCGGCCTCGGCATCGAACTGGAGATAGGGATTGGCGGCATCGGGCAGCGCCATCGCGGCCGGATTCGCGCGCATGCGCTGCGCCAGCGAGGCGGCCAGCCGCGTGCCGTCGGACAGGCGCGCGGCCTCGCCCGCGGCGCGCACGGCCACTGCCTGCACCGCCGCGGCCCCGGCGACGCCGAGGGCGACGACGAACAGGGCCACCAGCACTTCCGCCAGCGTGAAGCCGGCGCAAGGGCGAAGGGCACGACGGCCGCGCATGCTGCACCTCCAGTCTCGGTTTAGGGAAACCAGACCTTATCAGGCGAGCCGAGGCCAGCCGTGTGACGGCTCAAGCGTACAAAGGGAACTAAATGGGGGCTTATTTTCGCGGCTGGCCGACTTCGGCGATCGCTTCCTGGAACTCGGCCAGGTCCTCGAAGTTCTTGTAGACCGAGGCGAAGCGGATGTAGGCGATCTTGTCGAGACGCTTGAGTTCCTGCATCACGAGTTCGCCGACGTAGACGCTGTCGACTTCGCGGCGGCCGCTGGTGAGCAATTTTTCCTCGATCGAGGCGATGGCGGCATCGATGGCGCCGGCGGCCACGGGACGCTTGCGCAGGGCCAGCATCAGGCTGCCGCGCAGCTTCTTCGATTCGAATTCGGTGCGACTGCCGTTCTTCTTGACGATGATCGGCATCGACAGCTCGACCCGTTCATAGGTCGTGAAACGCTTGTCGCATTGGGCGCAGCGGCGCCGGCGGCGGATGGAGTCCCCTTCCTCGGATACGCGGGTATCGAGGACCTGGGTGTCTTCATGCTGACAGAAGGGGCATTTCATGGTCGCCGGGCTGCTGCGCTATGGACGCGTTAGGCTGCGTAGACCGGATACTTGTCGGTCAATTTCTTCACTTCGGCCTTGACGCGCTCGATGGTCGCGGCGTCATGCGGGTTGTCCAGCACGTCGGCGATCAGATTGCCGACCTTGGTCGCATCCTCTTCCTTGAAGCCGCGGGTGGTGAAGGCCGGGCTGCCGAGGCGGATGCCGGAGGTCACGAACGGTTTTTGCGGGTCGTTCGGGATGCCGTTCTTGTTGCAGGTCATGTGTGCCTGGCCCAGGATCGCTTCCGCTTCCTTGCCGGTCAGGCCCTTCGAACGCAGGTCGACCAGCATGACGTGCGACTCGGTACGGCCGGACACGATGCGCAGGCCGCGTGCGATCAGCGCCTCGGCCAGGGCCTTGGCGTTCCTGACCACCTGCCGCTGGTATTCCTTGAATTCCGGCGACAGCGCTTCCTTGAAGGCGACCGCTTTACCGGCGATCACGTGCATCAGCGGACCGCCCTGGATGCCCGGGAAGATCGCCGAGTTGATGGCCTTCTCGTGCTCGGCCTTCATCAGGATGATGCCGCCGCGCGGGCCGCGCAGGGATTTGTGGGTGGTCGAGGTGACGAAGTCGGCGTGCGGCACCGGGTTCGGGTATTCACCGGCGGCGATCAGGCCGGCATAGTGCGCCATGTCGACCATGAAGTAGGCGCCGATTTCCTTGGCGATGCGGGCGAAGCGCTCGAAGTCGATGCGCAGGGCAAAAGCGGAGGCGCCGGCGATGATCAGCTTCGGCTTGTGCTCGCGGGCCAGGCGCTCCATCTGCTCGTAGTCGATGTCTTCCTGTTCGGTCAGGCCGTAGGAGATGACGTTGAACCATTTACCGGACATGTTCAGCGCCATGCCGTGGGTCAGGTGGCCACCTTCGGCCAGCGACATGCCCATGATGGTGTCGCCCGGCTTGAGCATGGCGAAGAACACGCCCTGGTTGGCCTGCGAGCCCGAGTTCGGCTGCACGTTGGCGGCCTCGGCGCCGAACAGCTGCTTGACGCGGTCGATCGCCAGCTGCTCGGCGATGTCGACGTATTCGCAGCCGCCGTAGTAGCGCTTGCCTGGGTAGCCTTCAGCGTACTTGTTGGTCAGCTGGGAACCCTGCGCCTGCATCACGGCCGGCGAGGTGTAGTTCTCCGATGCGATCAGCTCGATGTGGTCCTGCTGGCGGGTGTTTTCCTTCTGGATCGCATCCCACAGTTCCGGGTCGACGTTGGCGAGCGTGTGATCTTTTGCAAACATGAAAAAACTCCAATCGATAAGAGTACCAGGCAACAGGCAGCGCTGAACTAAGGCGGGAGCCGGACATAGGCAGCCGCGATACGAACCGTACCAGTCGAAGGCTGCCCAGGCGAACGGCAAACGACATCTCACGCTCCACGGTGGATCTCCACCTTCGCCGCCCTCGGGCGGTTTTCGCCAGTTACGTGAGACGTAAATGGAACTCCCGATTGTAAGGGAAGTTACGCTCTGTAAGCAAGGAAGGCGATGGCGGCCTGGCGGGCGCCCGCCAGGGGGC
>NZ_JBKFGF010000042.1:0-99141 GCF_051233485.1 Massilia sp. LXY-6 | reverse complement strand
CGCCCGCCAGGGGGCCGCCCTTCGCGGGATGATCATTTCGGCTACAATCTCGCAGTTCAATCATCCACCTTCCGGGATCCATCATGATCGTATTCATTACCGGCGCTTCGGCCGGCTTCGGCGCCGCGATGGCGCGCACCTTCGTCAAGAACGGCCATCAGGTGGTGCTGGCGGCACGGCGCAAGGAGCGTCTGGAAGCCCTGGCCCAGGAGCTGGGCGACTCCGCGCTGCCGGTCGCGATGGACGTCACCGACAAGGCCTCGATCGAGGAAGCGCTGTCGATGCTGCCGCAGTCCTGGCGCCAGATCGACGTCCTGATCAACAACGCGGGCCTGGCCCTGAACACCAAGCCGGCGCACGAGGTCCCGCTCGAAGACTGGGACACGATGATCGACACCAACGTCAAGGGACTGGTGACCATGACCCACGCCCTGCTGCCCTCGATGGTCGAGCGCGGCAGCGGCCTGGTGATCAACCTGGGTTCGGTCGCCGGTCGCTACCCTTATCCGGGCGGCAACGTGTACGGCGCCACCAAAGCCTTCGTCGAGCAGTTCACGCTGAACCTGCGCGCCGACCTGGTCGGCACCGGCGTGCGCGCGACCAACCTGGCGCCCGGCCTGTGCGGCGGCACCGAGTTCTCGAACGTGCGCCTCAAGGGCAACGACGAGGCAGCCGCCAAGGTCTACGAGGGCACGGTGCCCCTCACCGCCGAGGACATCGCCGCGACCGCCTACTGGATCGCCACCCTCCCCCCGCACGTCAACATCAACCTGATCGAGATGATGCCGACCTGCCAGGGCTTCTCGCCGTTCACCATCAAGCGCAGCCAGGCCTGACATAAGTCACACCGGGGTCAGACTCCAGAATTAGGAAATGGCTCATGGGCTCTTTCCAAAAGCTGGAGTCTGACCCCGGTTTGCGTTAGATCAGCCGTGTAACCGTAGCCCCACTATTTGTGAGAAAGTGTTACAGTTGTTGGCTGAGTATGGGGTACTCACGTCTACTAGTGCCCATTTATCAACGGCCCAGCCATGGGGCCGGATGCGATTCGGATGCATATGTTCAGTACCGTACATATGCAAGATGAAATTCGCGTAGAATGTTTCCCATTTTCATTTATGGCAGCTGAAATGCCTTCAGTTTTCACTTGGACAGTACGGGTCTATTACGAAGACACCGACGCCGGCGGCATCGTGTACTACGCCAATTACCTGAAGTTCTTTGAACGCGCGCGCACTGAATGGCTGCGTTCGCTCGGCATTCACCAGCACACCCTGCTCGAGGAGGAAAGCGCCGCCTTCGTGGTCCGCAGCGCCGCCGTCGAGTACCTGTCGTCCGCGCGCCTGGACGACGAACTGAGCTTGCGTCTTACCGTTGAAAAGCTCGGCCGTGCCTCGGTCCAGTTCGCGCAGCAGGCCTGGCGTGGCGAGACCCTGCTGTCGACCGCAAACGTGAAAGTGGGCTGCGTCGATGCGAAAACCATGCGCCCATGCCCCCTGCCCGCCTCCGCCGCTGTTAAAATGCGTGCCGCCTGAAAACATTTGACCAAATATACTGATGAACGCAGTCCAAGACCTCTCCTTCATTGAACTGATCGCCCACGCGCACGTCCTGGTCAAGCTGATCATGGCGCTGCTGTTCGCGGTTTCGCTCATGAGCTGGACCTACATCTTCCGCAAGATGTTCGCGATCCGCGCCGCCCGCCGTCAGACCGAGCAGTTCGAGCGCAGCTTCTGGGCCGGCGGCAACCTGCACACCCTGCACCAGAGCGCCAGCGCACAGCGCGACCAGATCGGCCCGCTGGCCCGCATCTTCGAAGCCGGCATGGGCGAGTTCATCAAGGGCAAGCAGGCCGCGCGCGACGCGCTCGACATCGGTGCCGTGCTGGACAGCGCCCGCCGCGCGATGCGCGCCGCCTTCCACCGCGAGCTCGACCATCTGGATACTCACCTGAACTTCCTGGCCTCGGTCGGCTCGGTGTCGCCGTACATCGGCCTGCTCGGCACCGTCTGGGGCATCATGAACGCCTTCCGCGGCCTGGCCAACGTGCAGCAGGCAACACTCGCCACCGTCGCTCCCGGTATCGCCGAGGCGCTGATCGCCACCGCGATCGGCCTGTTCGCGGCGATCCCGGCGGTGGTCGCGTACAACCGCTTCACCCACGATATCGACCGCCTCGCGATCCGCTTCGAAAGCTTCGTCGAGGAATTCTCGAACATCCTGCAGCGCCAGTCGCGTTAACAGATCATGGCATTCAACAGCAACCTGCGGAACGGCCGCCGCAAGCTGAAGTCCGAAATCAACGTCGTGCCTTACATCGACGTGATGCTGGTGCTGCTCATTATCTTCATGGCGGTGCCGCCGACGCAGAACCCTAGCGAGATCAAGCTGCCCAGCGCCGAGCGCTCGACCCAGCCGCCGGACGACTACATCCAGATCGCGGTGAAGAGCGACGCCCGGCTGCAGATCGGCATCAACGGCAAGCAGGCGCACGCGCTCGAAGACGTGTCGAGCCGCGCGGCCCTGATCGAACGCCTGCGCACGATCCACGCCGAGCACCCCGACTATCCGGTCATGATTTCCGGCGACCGCGAAAGCAAGTATGACGATGTGATCCAGATGATTTCGGAAGCCAAGAAGATGGGCATCAACCGGGTCGGCCTGGCCACCAAGTAAGGAAAAGCAAGAGTCAATGTCGGCAACCAAGAACAACAGCAATGGCATGGGCGGCTCGCACTACCGGGTGCCGCCCGAACCGAACCGCTGGCCCGCGATCGGCCTGGCGGTGGGCATGCACGCCATGCTGCTGGCCTTCCTGGTGATCGGCATTAACTGGACCAACAACCAGCCGGTGGCAGTCGAAGCCGAGGTGTGGGACACCACCGTGCAAAGCGCCGCCCCGCCCGCGCCGACGCCGCCGCCTGCACCCGAACCCGAACCCCAGCCGCGGCCGGAAACGCCGCCGCCGACTCCACGCGTGGCCGAGCCGCCGCCCAAGGCCGAACCGGCGCCACCCAAGCAACCGGACATCGCGCTGGAACGCGAGAAGAAGCACAAGGAAGAGCTGAAGCGTCAACGCCAGGAAGAAGAGCGGATCGAGCGCGAACGCGAGCGCGAACTCGCCAAGGAGCAGAAGCGCGAGGAAGAAAAGAAAGAAAAAGCCCTGGCCGAGAAGAAAAAGCGCGAGGACGAGAAGAAGGCCGAGGAGCTGGCGAAGAAGGAACAAGAAGCCGAGAAGAAGAGACTGGCGGAAAAGGAACAGGAAGCCGAGAAGAAGAAACTGGCGGAGAAGGAAAAGGCCGCGAAAGAAAAGGCCGACAAGGTGGCCAAGGCAAAGGCGGAGAAGGCCGAAGCCGCCAAGCTGGACAAGCTGCGTAACGACGAATTGAAGCGCATGAACATGATGGCCGGCGCCGGCAGTCCGTCCAGCACCGGCAGCGCCGAGAAATCGACCGGTCCGCGCATCGACAAGGGTTATATCGCCAGCATCGCGGCGAAGATCAAGGGCAATACGAGCTACCCGGGCAGCACGGACGTGCCTGGCAATCCGGAAGTCGTGTTCCAGGTCGAGCAATTGCCGACTGGTGAGATCCTTTCGGTACGCAAAACCAAGAGCAGCGGCATCCCTGCCTTCGACGAAGCCGTGGAGCGCGGCATTAACAAGTCGTCACCGCTACCGAAGAAGAAAGATGGTACGGTAGAGAGATCTGTTCAGGTCGGTTTCAAACTGAAGGAAATGAACTGATCGCTCGACTCAAACCCTAGCTGAGACATTTATGAAGAAACTACATTCCCTGCTGTTTTCGGCCACCCTGCTGATGGGCGTGGCCGCGCATGCCCAGGTGCGCGTCGAAATCGCCGGCGTGAGCGGCACCCAGATCCCGGTCGCGGTGGCCGCCTTCGCGGACGAATCGATCGCGCCGGACCAGGTGTCGGCCATCATCCGCGCCGACCTCGAGCGCAGCGGCGTGTTCAAGGTGATCGATGCGCGCCAGGCGATCTCCGATACGTCCAGCATCGACCTCGGCGCCTTCAAGGCCAGCGGCGCGGACGCGCTGGTGGTCGGCTCGGTCAGCCGCCTGGCCGACGGCCGCTTCCAGGTCCGCTACAAGCTGCTCGACACCGTCAAGCAGACCCAGCTCTCGCAGCTGTCGGATGCGGTCGGCGCGCGCAACACCCGCCTGGAAGCGCATCGTATCGCCGACGACGTCTACGAAAAGCTGACCGGCGTGCGCGGCATCTTCTCGACCCGCATTTCCTACGTGAAGGTGAACCGCGGCGGTGGCAGCCACACCTACGAGCTGGTGGTGGCCGACGCCGACGGCGAAAACGAACAGGTCGCCGCCTACGGCAAGGAAGCGATCATCTCGCCGGCCTGGTCGCCGGACGGCACCAAGGTCGTCTACGTATCCTTCGAAAAGCAGAAGCCGATCATCTATGTGCAGAACCTGGTGACCGGCCAGCGCGCCATCATCGCCAATGAAAAGGGCAGCAATTCGGCCCCGTCCTGGTCGCCCGACGGCACCAGGCTGGCCCTGGCCCTGTCGAAGACCGGCAATACCCAGGTCTTCATCGTGAACGCCGACGGCAGCGGCATGCATCGCGTGTCGAACAGCAACGGCATCGACACCGAGCCGCAGTTCTCGGCCGATGGCCAGAGTATTTATTTCGTGAGCGACCGCAGCGGCGGCCCGCAGATTTACAAGATGAGCGTGAACGGCGGCCAGGCTACCCGTGTCACGTTCAATGGCAGCTATAACATCAGCCCTCGTGTATCCCCGGACGGCAAGACGCTGGCGTGGATTTCGCAACGCGATGGGGTTTTCTCCCTTTATGCGATGGACTTGGCCAGCGGCCAGGAACAACGCTTGGCCGATGGGGCCACCGAACCGAGTTTTTCGCCGAATGGCAAATACATCATGTATGCCAACAAGGGCGGCGGGCGAGCCTCGCTGGCCGTGGTGTCCGTCGACGGACGTGTGAAACAGCGTTTGTCGACCCAGGCGGGAAACATCAAGGAGCCCAGCTGGGGTCCTTTTATGAAGTAAATATTTTTTGACCAGGAGAAAACCATGCGCAACTTTAAATCTGTAGCCTTCATTGCTTCGGCCGCCGCCCTGCTGTCGGCCTGCTCGTCGACCAAACTGCAAGAGACCCCGGTGGTCGAGAAGACCCCGGTCGCCCAGGCCGCACCGGCCGACACCAGCCGCGACGTCCGCCCGGTCGAGACCGGCAGCGTCGACCCGCTGAACGACCCGAAAGGCGTCCTGGCAAACCGCAGCGTCTATTTCGACTTCGACAGCTACGCCGTGCGTGACGACGGCAAGCCGGTCGTCGAGAACCACTCGGCTTACCTGACCAAGAACAAGCAGCGCAAAGTGCTGATCCAGGGTAACACCGACGAGCGCGGCGGCACCGAATACAACCTGGCCCTGGGCCAGAAGCGCGCCGAAGCCGTGCGCAAGTCCATGGCTGCCCTGGGCGTGTCGGACAACCAGATGGAAGCCGTCTCGCTGGGCAAGGAAAAGCCGAAGGCAACCGGCAGCAACGAAGCGGCCTGGGCTGAAAACCGCCGCGCCGACATCGTCTATCAATAATCTGGACGCTGTAGGAGCTGTCGCGAACAGCTCGGCGCCCCCGGCTGATTGACAGCGGGGCGGGATGCGGTGCAGACTGCTTCCCGCCCCGTTTTGCTTAGAAAGAGTCAGACAACATGATCAAACCGTCCCAGTCCCGCCTTGCGGCCATCGCCCTCGCCTTCGCCGCCTGGCTGCCCCTGCACGCGAGCGCCGGCCTGCTCGACGACGATGAAGCCCGGCGCGCCATCCTCGACCTGCGCGCCAAGGTCGACGCGCTGTCTCGTGACGTGAATGCGCGCATCGACACCAAATCGGACAAAAACGCCACCCTCGAAATGCTGAACCAGCAAGAGCAGACGATGCAGGAAATCGCCCGTCTGCGCGGCCAGCTCGAAGTCCTGGCGAACCAGATTGCGATCTCGCAGAAGAGCCAAAAAGACCTGTATGCCGACCTCGACGCCCGCATCCGCAAGCTCGAGCCGCGCCAGGAAACCATCGACGGCCAGACCGCCGAAGTGCTGCCGACGGAGAAGAAGTCCTACGACACCGCGATGGAGCTGTTCAAGTCGGGCGACTACAAGGCCGCCGCCGCCGCCCTGCAGGATTTCGTGCGCCGCTATCCGAACTCGGCCTATGCCGCCAACGCCCAGTACTGGCTCGGCAACGCCTATTACGCCCAGCGCGACTACAAGAATGCGATCGCGGCCCAGGAAGCGGTGGTCTCGAATTACGGCACCAGCGGCAAGGCGCCGGACGCGATGCTCAACATCGCCAGCAACTACATCGAGCTGAAGGACAAGAAGAACGCCAAGAAGGTGCTGCAGCAGCTGGTGTCGAAGTTCCCGGACACCACGGCCGCCGCAACCGCCAAGGACCGCCTGGCGGCGCTGAAGTAAGCCCGTTCATGTGCGTTTGACAGCCCGGCAGATTGACCCTATAATCTTGCTTCTTTCGGGTCGTTAGCTCAGTTGGTAGAGCAGCGGACTTTTAATCCGTTGGTCGCGTGTTCGAGCCACGCACGGCCTACCAGAATTTAGCACCAAGCAATGAAGGCGTTACGAGTGATCGTGACGCCTTTTTGTTTTCGCTTTCCGAATGCGCCGTCATGGTGACGATGGTGGCACAGCCTTGCTAGCCCACGAGTTCTTCCAGGGCATCGAGCGCGTCCGGATTGCGCTTCAGCTTTTCCGCGGCCATCCCGATCTTCCGGTAGTAGATGCCGTTCCTGACGCCGCGATAATCCTTGTACGCTTCCGCGATCGGGTCCGCGCTGCCCTCGCGCCTGGCCTTGTCGATCAGCGCCTGCAGATAGCGGGTGCCGCTACGGATATTGGTCGCTTCGTCGATGAAGGCGGGGCTGGCGTGGAAGGCGTCCGCTTCCCGGTACAGCTCGGCCTCGGGGCGGCGCACGCCCGGCGGCTTGTGCAGGTTGTCGAGGCGGAACAGCTCGCGGTTCGCCACCTTCAGCAGCTGCATCAGCCCGCGCGCGCTGCTGCCCTCGGCTTCTGCGTCCTTGTCGAAGCGCGATTCCATATAGATCTGGCAGACGATCATGTCGGTGCCGAGGCAGGACTGGTTGTTCTCCTCGACCAGCTTCCTGATCGTGCGCAGGCGCGCGAGCTGGTCGTCGGGCGTCGCGACCGCGCCGTTTCCCGGGGCCGAGCCCCGCTCCTGCGTAGAGACCGCCTGTTTGTCCATGTCCGCTCCTTGCGTCCCCATCGATGCTATCGTCGCGCGGGTCTGCCGGGCGGCGCTTGCGTTCGCACAGACGCATGCGGATTGGGTAAAGCGCGCAGAGGCAGCCTTTTTGCTCGACCTCAACGGACCCAAGGATTCTCATCCATTTATTTCTCCTTGGAATATTCTTACCGGGCCAGCTCACGTCTGACCTTCCTGTCGGGTAATATCCGATCAGTTCCTCACTCAACCATTCAGCCGCCATGCCCCTCGACCTTACAGACACCCTCGTCGTCGGCATCTCCGCCACCGCCTTGTTCGACCTGGCCGAAGCGGATGCCGTCTACAAAGCCAAGTACGCGAAGAACCCGCAGAGCGCGCTCGAGGAATACCGCGCCTACATGCTGGAACGCGAAAACGAACCGCTGCGCGACGGCACCGGGATGCCGCTGGTGCGCGCCCTGCTCGGCCTGAACCGCTTTGCGCCGTCCGAATCCAGGCCGCTGGTCGAAGTCGTGGTCATGTCGCGCAACAGTCCCGAGACCGGGGTGCGCGTCTTCAACAACATCCGCTCGCGCGGCTTGGCCGTCTCGCGCCACGCCTTCACCGGCGGGCAGTCGGTGGTCGACTACCTGGATGCCTTCGCGGTCGACCTGTTCCTGACCACCAACGTCGAGGACGCCCAGCGCATCATCGACGCCCAGGCCTGCGCCGCCGCCGTGCTCAAGCCGCCCCCGCATACCGGCGAAGCACCGCTCGAAGACCAGGTGCGCATCGCATTCGACGGCGACGCCGTGCTGTTCGACGATTCCAGCGAGCTCGTGTACAAGACCGAAGGCCTGGGCCGCTTCCACACGGTCGAGGACGAAAAGCAGAACGAGCCGATGAACGACGGGCCGTACGCAATCCTGCTGCGCAAGCTGGCCAAGCTGCAGGAGCGCCTGCCCTTCGGCGCGGATACCTCGCCGGTGCGGATCGCCATCGTCACCGCGCGCAGTGCGCCGGCCGAGATGCGGGTCATCAATACCCTGCGCCACTGGGGTGTCTACGTGAACGAGATCTTCTTCCTGGGCGGCGTGCCGAAGTCGAAGGTGGTGAAGGCCTTCCGGGCCCACATCTTCTTCGACGACCAGGACCTGCACCTGGATCCGGCGGCCAAGCACGTGCCGTCCGGGCGCGTGCCCTACCGCTCCGATTCGCCCTTGTTCACTCCCATCGCAGGCCTCGGACTGGCCGACGATCCGCCGCTGCTGGTCGAGAAGCTCGAAGCCAGCTGAACGTCGCCGCCCACCTCCAACACGGGCGTTCGCGAGCGGGCGCCCGTCCCCGCCCCGCCAGACTCGATTTACACAGCCCCATGCACCGTCTGCATGAATGGCTATAAAATGCGTCTGTTATATTTCCTGAACGCATATACGACGTCCAGGCAGCGCACCGACAACCACCATGAATATCCAACTGATCCTGAACCTGGCCATCGCCCTCGCCGTCTGCGCCCTGCTGTTTGTATTCCAGCAGCGCCATGTTTCCTTCACCAAGCGGGTCTTCACCGGCCTCGGCCTGGGTGTGTTGCTGGGCGCCGGCTTCCAGGCGGTCTACGGCCTCGGTTCCCCGGTCATCGCCGACACCAATGCCTGGCTCGACGTGATCGGCTCCGGCTACGTCAAGCTGCTGCAGATGATCATCATCCCGCTGATCATGGTCTCGATCATCCAGGCCATCCTGAAGCTGCGCGACGCCTCTTCGCTGGGCAAGATCAGCGCGCTCACGATCGGCACCCTGATGGTCACCACGGCCATCGCCGCCGGCATCGGCATCCTGATGGCCAAGCTGTACGGCCTGTCCGCGGTCGGCCTGACCTCCAGCGCGGCCGAAGTCGCGCGCGGCCACTACCTCGAAGGCAAGCTGGCGGCCGCCCAGCAGCTGTCGCTGCCGAATACCATCCTGTCCTTCATTCCGGACAATCCCTTCCTCGACATGACCGGGGCGCGCAAGACCTCGACCATCGCCGTGGTGCTGTTCTCGATCTTCATCGGCGTCTCCGCCACCGGCATCACCGCCAAGAAGCCGGACGTGTTCGAATCCTTCAGCCACTTCGTGCACGTCGCCCACGTGATCGTGATGCGCATGGTGACCCTGGTGCTGCGCCTGACGCCGTTCGGCGTGTTCGCCCTGATCACCCAGGTGCTGGCCAGCTCGAGCCTGCAGGACATCCTCAAGCTGATCGGCTTCGTGATGGCCTCGTACAGCGCGCTGATCCTGATGTTCATCGTCCACTTGGCCATCGTTTCCGGCGTCGGCCTGAACCCGGTGCGCTACGTGAAGAAGATCTTCCCGGTGCTGGTGTTCGCCTTCACCTCGCGCACCTCGGCCGGCAGCATCCCGATGAACGTGCAGACCCAGACCGCGCGCCTCGGCACGCCGGAGGGCATCGCCAACTTCGCGGCCTCGTTCGGCTCGATGATGGGCCAGAACGGCTGCGCCGGCATCTATCCGGCCATGCTGGCGGTGATGATCGCCCCGACCGTCGGCATCGACCCGTTCACCAGCGCCTTCCTGCTGCCGCTGATCGGCATCGTCACCATCGGCTCGGTGGGGGTGGCCGGGGTCGGCGGCGGCGCCACCTTCGCCGCCCTGATCGTGCTGTCGGCGATGAACCTGCCGGTGGCGCTGGCGGGCCTCCTGATCTCGATCGAACCGCTGATCGACATGGGCCGCACCGCGCTGAACGTGAGCGGCTCCATCACGGCCGGCACCCTGGCCAGCCGCGTGCTCGGCCAGACCGACATGCGCGTCTTCAACAGCGACGCCGCCCTCAACCTGGACGGCGACGAACAGGTCGCCTGACACTCCCCTGCCCGCGCGCCAGCCGCAGGGCCAGGCCGGCCGCCAGCAAGGCGAGCAGCGGCGGCCCGGACACGCCCTGCGCCGCTCCCCGCCAGACCTCCTGGCCGGGAGCGGCATCGATCGGCACCAGCAGGACCGCGACGGCAAGCAACGACTGCGCATATCGGCTACGACACATGGTGGGCGGCTCCGCCGTTTGGACAGACGCGAGCATAGGACATGCCGGATGCGTCCGGCATGAGCGCGCTCAGCGATCGCACGGAAGACGTTTTCGAAAAGAATCGTGCGCGAAGGTCCCGCCGAATCCGTCTATGATCGCCACATGTCAAAATCACAAACAGGCAGGTGATGGACCAAAAGTGGCCTCAGGAAATCTGGCTGGTCAGGCACGGGCAGAGCGCGGGCAACGTCGCGCGCGATGCCGCCGAGGCAGCGGCCGGGTTGCACATCGATATCGCGGAGCGCGATGTCGACGTGCCGCTGTCCGAGCTCGGCGCGCGCCAGTCGGAAGCGCTGGGCGCCTGGTTCGCGGCCCTGCCCACGCACGGCCAGCCCAACGTAGTGCTGTATTCGCCGTATGTGCGCGCGGTCCAGACCGCGGACATCCTGATGCGCCGCCTCGACCGCGACGGGCTGCTCGCGGTGCACGCCGACGAGCGCCTGCGTGAAAAAGAGTTCGGCATCCTCGACCGCCTGACGGTGCGCGGCATCGCAGAGCAATATCCCGACCTGTACGAACAGCGCCGCCACGTGGGGAAGTTCTACTTCCGCCCGCCCGGCGGCGAGAGCTGGTGCGACGTCATCCTGCGCCTGCGCAGCGTGTTGGACACCCTCACCCGCGAATACTGCCGCGAGCGCGTGCTGATCGTCGGCCACCAGGTGATCGTCAACTGCTTCCGCTACCTGCTCGAACGCATGGACGAAGCCACGATCCTGGAGCAGGACCGCCAGGGCGACGTGCCGAACTGCTCGGTCACCTCCTATTCCTTCGACCCGTCGCTGGGCAAGCGCGGCAAGCTTGCGTCGCGGCTGGTCAACTTCGTCGCCCCGCTCGAAGCAACGGGTACCCGCGTCACCACCGGCAAGGATGTGCCGACGGCGGCCAAAGCTTGAGGCAAACTCCACCATGACGCTGCACACCCACGCCCGTCCGCGCGACCTCGATGCCATCCTGCTGCGCAACTGGCCGCTGCCGATCCCGTCGGGCGAAGGCGACAAGGAAGAACGCGGCCACGTGCTGATCCTGGGCGGCTCGCGCGAGATGCCGGGCGCCGTCATCCTGGCCGCCGTCGCCGCCCTGCGCGCCGGCGCCGGCAAGCTGACGGTCGCCACCGGCAACAGCGTGGCCCAGCTGGTCGCGCTGGCGATTCCCGAATCGCGGGTGCTGGGCCTGGCCGAGAACGAGGCCGGCGGTTTCACCGTCGAAGCCGTGGCGGAACTCGATCCGCTGGCCGACCGCATCAACGCCATCCTGATCGGGCCCGGCATGCAGGACGAGGAAGCGACCGCGCGCCTGGTGCACGCGCTGCTGCCGCGCCTGCACGGAACGGACACCAGCGTCATCCTGGACGCGAATGCGATGGGTGCGATCCTGCATCCGCCGGCAGGCGTCAACCCGCCCTTCCGCTTCGGCGTTCCAGTCCTGGTGACACCGCACGCCGGCGAGATGGCGCACCTGACCGGCATCGCCAAGGAAGAGATCGCGGGCGACGCCGACCGCATCGCGCTCGAGGCCGCGCAGCGCTGGAACGCGGTGGTCACCCTGAAGGGCGCGCGCACCGTGATCGCCACGCCGCGGGGCGAGCGCTGGCAGCATGAAGGCGGCAACATCGGGCTCGCAACATCGGGCTCGGGCGACGTGCTGGCGGGCATCGTGGCCGGCCTGGCGGCGCGCGGCGCCGACCTGGCCCAGGCTGCGGCCTGGGGCGTGGTCCTGCATGCGCAGGCTGGCGAACACCTGGCGGCGCGCATGGGGAAAATCGGCTATCTGGCGCGGGAACTGTCGGACGAGGTCCCCGCGCTGCTCGAACAAGCCGCCGGCGAACCGGCCGACGCGGCGCTACGACCATCCGGCAACTTCGCTGGTGGGAAGAGTTGAACGAAAAAGTTCGGCTCTTAAAGCAAAAGGTGTGCAATTCGGCGAACTGGCAAGAACCATGCAGGCCTGCCGGAGTCGAATTCGTACACCACACGGGGCCGCGTATTGCGTCGGTTCCCTGATGGTTCCATGACTGGGCCGACAGGTCCTGTAGGAACTAACCTGGCGTCGTCGACCCTCCAGCGCCTCACCTGGAGACGGCGGCAAAAAATAGACGTGAACGAGGAGTAAAACCAATGAAAGCTCTTAACAACGCATCGAAGATTCTGTTTGCCGCAGCCCTGATGGCAAGCCTGGCGGCTTGCAAGAAAAACGACACCACCAGCACGACCGGCACCGGCGACACGTCGGCCACTGCGCCGAGCAGCACGTCTGGCACCAGCGGCACCGGCAGCACCGGCGCAGCGGGTAGCACCGCTACCGGCACGGGCACCACCGGCGCGACCGGCACCACCGGCGATACCGGCACCGGCGCAACCGGCACCGGTACCACGGGCACCGGCACCACCGGCACCGGCACCACCGGCGACACCGGCACCGGCGCAACCGGCACCGGCACCTCGGGTACCGGCACCTCGGGCACGGGCACCAGCGGTACCGGGACCAGCGGCACCGGCACTACCGGCACCGGCACCAGCGGCCATTGATTGGCTGCCAGCCGCCAGCCGGCGCCATGGCGCCTCGGCAAAGGGACTGCAACAGGTCCTTTGTGCCCGGTTTGCCAACCTTTTCCGGCTGGCATTGCGTGAAAAAAAGGCCTGCGCGAGCAGGCCTTTTCTTGCTCCGGGGATGCCGCTCAGGCAGCTACCGGACCGCGGCGGCCGGTCGCGAAGCGGCCCGCCTTGACGATCATGCGGAACACGAAGCGCACCATCGCGATGGTGAGGATCGCTTCGACGAAGGTCATCACGAAGGCCGGCAGCGCCGTGAAGCGCACCACGCGGCGGTGGAACTTGGCGGCCATGCGTTCGCGGGCGATCTCGATGCTGTCGTAGAAGGTCGGCACGACCAGCAGGGTCAGCATCGTCGAGGTGATGGTGCCGCCGATGATGGCGACCGCCAGCGGACGGTAGAACTCGCCGCCCTCGCCCAGGCCCAGCGCCACCGGCAGCATGCCGGCGATCAGCGCGAAGGTCGTCATCAGGATCGGACGCAGGCGGGCACGGCCGGCGGCCATCAGCGCGTCCTCGCGGTCCATGCCTTCGGCTTCGCGCGAACGTGCCGCATCCAGCAGCAGGATCGCGTTCTTCGCCACCAGGCCCATCAGCATGATGACGCCGATCAGGCTCATCAGGTTGATGGTCGAACCGGTGACCAGCAGCGCCAGCACCACCCCGATCAGCGACAGCGGCAGCGACAGCATCACGCCGCCCGGCGCCGTGAACGAGCCGAACTGCATCACCAGGATCAGGTACATCAGGCCGATGCCCGACAGCAGCGCGATCACCATCTCGGTGAACAGTTCCTGCTGGTTCTGGCCCATGCCGCCCAGCTTCAGGCCGTAGCCCGGCGGGAAGTCCATGCTCTTGGCCAGCTTCATGGCGTCGGCGGTGACTTCGCCGTTCGAGCGGCCCTGGGCATTGGCCGAGACCGCGATGATGCGCTTGCCGTCCTTGTGCTCGATCGTCGACGGACCCTTGCCCATGGTGATCTTCGCGATCTGGTCCAGCGGCACCATCATATTGCTGCCGGTAACCGCGATCGGCAGGCGCTCGATGTTCTCGGTCGCGACCCGGTCTTCCGGATGCAGGCGCACCGCGACGTCACGGGTCTCGCCGGTCGGATCGACCCAGTCGCCCACTTCGATGCCGGCGAAGGCCACGCGCAGCGCGGTGGCGGCGTCGCCGACCGAGATGCCCATCGAGTTCGCCAGGCCGCGGTCGAGCACGATCTGCAGCTCGTCCTTCGGGTCTTGCTGCGACAGGCTGACGTCGACCGCGCCCGGCACCTGGCGCAGCTTCTCCATGTAGGCCGTGGTCAGTTCCATCAGCTTGCGCGAATCCGGGCCGGTGAACTCGATCCGCACCGGCTTGCCGCCGCCGTTGTTCAGATCGTCCTGGACCACGAATTCCGCGCCGACCAGCGGCTTGATCTTTTCGCGCAGTTCGGCGGCGATCTCGGCGGCGGTACGCTTGCGCTCGGTGCGCTTGCCGATGTCGACGTAGATGCGGCCGCCGCTGGCGGTGATGTTGCTGTTGGTTTCCTTGGTTTCCTTGATCGAGCGGGCGATCTCGGCCGCCTTCTCCATCTTCAGGCGCGCATACTCGACCGAGGTCGACGGCGGCGTGCGCACGTCGATCGCGATGTTCTGCTGGTCGGACTTCGGCAGGAAGGACGAGCCGCCGAAGGACATGTGCAGGGCGATCGCGGCAATGAAAGTCGCCACGGCGATCACGGCCATCGATTTGCGGTGGTGCAGCGCCCAGGCGATCACGTTGCCGTAGCGGTCGGCCTGGTGGTCGAACCAGATATTGAAGCGGGCCAGCAGCTTCGACAGGCCCTTTTTCGGCGCATGGTGGTAGCCCGGCGGATCGCCCCAGAACGCCGACAGCATCGGGTCGAGGGTGAAGGAGATGAACAGCGACACCGCCACCGAGGCCGTCACGGTCAGCGCGAACGGACGGAACCATTCGCCGGACACGCCCGGCATGAAGGCGACCGGGATGAACACGGCCATGATCGAGAAAGTGGTAGAGGCCACCGCCATGCCGATCTCGGCGGTACCGTTGAGGGCCGCGGTGCGGCGGTCGGAACCGTTTTCCATGTGACGCACGATGTTTTCACGCACCACGATGGCGTCGTCGATCAGCACGCCGATCGCCAGCGACAGGCCGAGCAGGGTCATGAAGTTCAGCGTAAAACCGCACAGCCACACGGCGATGAAGGCGGCCAGCACCGAAGTCGGCAGCGACAGTGCGGTAATCAGGGTCGAACGCCACGAGTTCAGGAAGGCGTACACCACGAAGATGGTCAGCACGGCACCCAGCACCAGCGATTCGATCACGTTGTTCAGGCTGTTCTGGGCGTTCTTGCCGCCGTCGCGCACGACTTCGATCCGGGTGCCTTTCGGCAGTTCCTTCTGGATCTGGTCGACCATCGTGCGCACCTTCTCCGCCACCGTCACGGTCGAAGCGTCGCGGGTGCGGGCGATCTGGATACTGACGTTGTCGGCACCGCTGCGGATCGACAGGCTGTCGATGTCGCCGAAACCGTCCTTGATCTCGGCCACCTGGTTCAGGCGCACGATCTGCTCGCCGTTGCGCTTGACGACCACCTGCTGGAAGTCTTCCGGATGCTCGATGCGGCCGACCAGGCGGATGCTCTTCTCGTCCAGCACGCCGCGCACCTTGCCCACCGGGGCGTTGGTGTTCTGGCGCTGCAGCGCGCTGGTCACTTCGCCGACCGAGACGTTGTATTCGCGCAGCTTGTCGGCGCGCAGCAGCACGGACAGCTCGCGCTTGAGCGAACCGCCGACGTTGACGGTGGAGACCCCGTCGATGCTGCGGAAGCGGTCCGCCAGCACGTCCTCGGCCAGGCGCGAAATCTCGGCCTTGCTTTGGGTCGTCGACGACAAGGCCACGTTCATGATCGGCTGGGCCGACGGGTCGAAGCGGCGCAGGATCGGCTCGCGCATCTCGATCGGCAGCTTGTAGCGCACCGCGGCGATCGCGTTGCGAATGTCGTCCGAGGCTTCGATCACGTTGCGGTTGAACTCGAATTCGACCCAGAACTGGGCCGAGCCCTCGTTGGCGGACGAGTTCATCTCGTGCACGCCGGGAATGCTCTGCATCGACTTTTCGAGGCGGTTGACGATTTCGCGCTCGACCGTCTCGGGCGATGCGCCCGGATACGGAATCTGGACGATAATGAAGGGCGCCTCGACGTCCGGGCTCTCGTTCACGCGCAGCTTCTTGAGCGCGAGCAGGCCGAGGCACATCATCATCAGGATCAGCACGATCGTGGCGATCGGCTTCTTGACGCTAAAGTTAGACAGGAACATGGTTTATTTCCCTTATTTCCCTTGTGCGCCGGGGTTGCCCGCGCTGGCCAGCGATTGCGGCGGCGCCTTCGGCGAGGCCATTTCGACCGGCTGGCCATCCTTCAGGCTCGAATTGGGTGCGCGCAGCACCAGGTCGCCGGCGGCAAGGCCCGACTTGACCTCGTAGCTGCCGGTGCGCTGGTCGCGCGCGCCGATGCTCAGGTCGACCTTCGTCAGCGACTTGGGGTTCACTTTCCAGGCATAGGTCTTGTCGCCGGACTTCACCAGCGCGCTCTCCGGCAGCATCAGCGCCGAGGTGCTTTCGGCTTCGATGCGGCCTTCGGCGTACAGGCCGGACACGCGCGGCTGCTCGCCGGTCAGGCCGACCAGCACCTCGACCTGGCGGGTCACTTCGTTGGCGGCCGGGTCGATGCGCTTGACCACGCCGGTGAACTGGCGGTCGCCGTAGCCGTTGATGTGGTAAGACACGCGCTGGCCCACCTTGACGGTGCTGATCTTGTCGGCCGAGACGCGGCCTTCGTAGCGCATGCTGGTCGGATCGATCACCTTCAGGAGTTCCTTGCCGATCGCGGCGGTATCGCCGTTGGATACCTTGCGGTCGGAAACGATGCCGTCGAACGGCGCCCGCACCACGGTACGGCCGACCTGCTGGCGCGCCGTCGCCAGGCGCGCGCGCGCGGCCGAGACTTCGCTCTGGGCGTTGTTGCGGCGCACTTCGGCATCGTCAAGGGCCTGGGCCGAGGTCATGCCCGAGGCGCGCAGGGTCTTCAGGCGGTCCAGGGCGCGCTGCGACTGGTCGAAGGCCTGGGTGGCGGCGCGCAGCGCTTCCTCGGCCGACATCAGGCTGTCGCGGATCGAGGTCTCGTCGAGCTTGACCAGCACGTCGCCACGCTTGACCGGCTCGCCGTTTTCCTTGAGCACCTGCAAGACCACGGCCGAGACTTCGGCACGCAGGTCGGCCTTGCGTTCCGGCTGGATCGAACCGGTGATCACGGGGCCCGAAGCAAGCGCATTGCTCTGCACCGTCAGCACGTCTTCCGGCTGCACCAGCAGCTGGACCGGCTTGCCGTCCTTCTTGGCATCGGCCTGCGCGGTGGCAGGGCCCGGCTTGGCAGGTTCCTTGGAACCTTTACCGCAGGCAGCAAGCGCCGAGGCAATGGCAAGGACGAGAAGGGTTTTGCGCAGCATTCGTGGATCTCCCGGGTGGACTCGTAAGCTATAAATATAAGAATTGTAAAAGCTAGCGCGCAGTATCCGTGAGCCCGCCAGGGCAGTCAATCGACGTAAAGGCAGAGCGTGGTTTTGGATGGATGAACTGCGTTTTTCGGGGATGAACTGCGGTTGGAGAGGATGAAATGCGTCCGGAAATCGGACGGGGTGGACGTCCGGGACGCTCAGCAAACTTGGTCCCCCGCCTGCGCGGGGGCGACGGTGTTGAGGCCAGCGGCTTCAGCACGTCGTACCCGCGAAGGCGGGAACCCAAGTGCCTTTAAGTTTTTACTTCACGAACAGGTGATACACCAGGTTGCCCATCAGGATACCGGTGACGATCCCGCCGCCGATCTCGACCAGAGTGTGCCCCATCCGCTCGCGCAGCGGGCGGTGGCCGGCGTCGGCCGCGCCCGCGGCCAGCCGGTTGATGGCGGCGGCCTGGCGGCCGACGTGCTGGCGCAGGCTGTTGGCGTCGATCATCACGATGAAGCACAGGGTGACCGCCACGCCGAACGCCGGGTGGCCGATGCCTTCGCGCAGGGCGATCAGGGTCGCCATGCTGGTCACGGTGGCGCTGTGGTTGCTCGGGAAACCGCCGTTGCCGACCAGGTTGAAGGCCCAGCGCCGCTGGCGCGCACTGTTGATCAGGAATTTGATCGGGCCGACCACCAGCCAGGTCAGCAGCGGGGTCAGCAGGTAAGTGAAGTCCATGTGAGTTCCGATGTGTTAATACAAAGTAATGCCGGCCAGCATTATCGCAGAAGCGATGCGCCTACCACAGCCAGAAACCAGTAATATGCAGTCCAGTGTGGTTTATCAGACAACGTAGAACGGAGAACTAGATGCAACATTTCAAGCTGTCATTCGTGGTGACGATCGTCCTGCTCGGCCTTGCCGGCTGGTGGGGCTTCAGCCACGGCGGCACCGGCGGCTTGGTCCAGGCATTGTGGATCGCGGCGGTGCTGGGTGTGCTTGAAGTGTCGCTGTCCTTCGACAACGCGGTGGTCAACGCCACCGTACTGCGCAACTGGAACGCGTTCTGGCAAAAGCTGTTCCTGACGGTCGGCATCGTGGTGGCCGTGTTCGGCATGCGCCTGGTGTTTCCGCTGCTGATCGTCTCCATCGCGACCGGGCTGGGCCTGATCGACGTCTGGCACATGGCGATCAACACGCCCGACGAGTACGCGCGCGCCCTGACTTCCAAGCATGCCGAGGTGTCGGCCTTCGGCGGCGCCTTCCTGCTGCTGGTCTTCCTCAACTTCCTGTTCGACGAGGAAAAGGAACTCCACTGGCTCGGCTGGATCGAAGAAAAGGTCGGCCAACTCGGCAGCGAAGGCCTGGCCGTCCTGCTGACCCTGCTGGCTGTGTTCGGCTGCATGAGCCTGATGCCCGAGCAGCGCAAGCTGCCGGTGCTGGTCGCCGGCGTGGTCGGCGTGATCGTCTACGTGGGCGTGGACTGGCTCAGCGGCCTGCTGGAAGAGGAGGAATCGGATCCGGCGGTCGGCAAGCTGATCACGCAGGGCAGCATCGGCGGCTTCCTGTACCTGGAAGTATTGGATGCCTCGTTCAGCTTCGACGGCGTGATCGGCGCCTTCGCCATCACCAACGACGTCGTCATCATCATGCTGGGCCTGGCCATCGGCGCGATGTTCGTGCGTTCCCTCACCGTGTTCCTGGTACACAAGGGCACGCTGGAAGAATTCGTCTACCTCGAGCACGGCGCCCACTACGCGATCGGCATCCTGGCCCTGATCATGTTTGCCAGCGTCGAGTACGAGATTCCCGAGTGGTTCACCGGGCTGTCCGGCATTGCCTTCATTCTGGTGTCGCTGTGGTCGTCGATACGCCACAAGCGGCGCGAACAGCTCGAAACGGCAATCTGATTTTCAACGAAAGGAATTCATTATGGCGATCAGTCTGCAAAAAGGTGGCAACGTCAACCTGTCCAAGGAAGACCCGAACCTCAAGAAAGTGATCATCGGCCTGGGCTGGGATCCGCGCGCGTCCGACGGCGCCACCTTCGACCTCGACGGCAGCGCCTTCCTGCTGCGCGGCGACGGCAAGGTGCGCGGCGACAACGACTTCATCTTCTACAACAACCTGCAGTCGAGCGACGGGTCGATCAAGCACACCGGCGACAACCGCACCGGCCAGGGCGAAGGCGACGACGAGCGCCTGCTGGTCGACCTGAGCCGGGTGCCGCCCGAGGTCGAGAAGATTGCCTTTGCCGTCACCATCCACGAAGCCGACCAGCGCCGCCAGAATTTCGGCCAGATCGCGCGCGCCTTCATCCGCTGCCTGAACGCCGAGGGCGAACGCGAGATCGCGCGCTACGACCTGTCCGAGGACAGCTCGACCGAGACGGCGATGATCTTCGGCGAACTCTACCGCTACGGCAGCGAGTGGAAATTCCGCGCCGTCGGCCAGGGCTACAACGGCGGCCTCGGTCCGCTGGCGCGTTCCTTCGGCGTCAATGTCTGACGCGTTCATGAGCTTTTGACAATCCGCGCGCTCATCGGCAGAATGGGCGCGACTTCACTCAACGCCCATCGACCATGCCCTCGACCTTCCCACGGCGCGCCAGCGCCCTCCTCGCTTCCGTCATCGTCGCCGCCATCGTGCTGTTCGCGCTGTACACGGCCATCGTGCTGCACTGGTCGTATTCGGAAGGCGAACGCGCCGGCTACCTGCAGAAGCTGTCGCGCAAGGGCTGGCTGTGCAAGACCTGGGAAGGCGAGATCCTGCTGTCGAGCATGCCGGGCGCCATCCCCGAGCGTTTCGCCTTCACCGTGCGCGACGACAACGTGGTCAAGCAGCTGCAGGCCGCGATGGGCCAGCGCGTACAGCTCAGCTATTCCCAGCATGTCGGCCTGCCGACCAGCTGCTTCGGCGAGACCGGTTATTTCGTCGACAAGGCGGTGGTCGGCGGCAGCAATCCGGTGGCGCCGAATCCCGGCTCCTGAGCTTTTCCCGCCTGGATGACAAAGTATCAAGCTTGTGTCACCATCCGTTCCTGATGACAACAAACAGGGTGGCATATGCGGGGACGGACGGCGGGAATATGGCTGGCGGCGGCGGGAACGCTGGGCGCGGCGCAGGCGTCCACCATCGTCGACTACACGCTGCTGCGGCCCGAGGGGCGGCGCCACTACCTCGTGGTCGAGCCGGACCGCCTGGCGCGCAGCAACCGTCCCACCGTGATCCTGCTGCACGGCCACGGCGCCTCGGCCGCCTTCATGGTCGGCCTCGATTCCTTCGGCACCTATAAAGCCCAGGACTGGATCCGCCTCGCCGAACGCGAGCGCGTGATGCTGATCGCGCCGGACGGCATCAAGGGCAGCGACGGCAAGCAGGCCTGGAACGATTGCCGCCTCGATGCCGCCGGCAACGCCAACAGTGACGACGTCGGCTTCATCGCCTCCCTGATCGATACCGCGGTCTCCGAACTCGGCGCCGATCCCGAGCGCATCTACGTGTACGGCAGTTCGAACGGCGGCGGCATGGCCTACCGCCTCGGCATCGAACTGGCGCCCCGGCTGGCCGCGATCGGCGTGCAGAGCGCCCTGATGCCGATGCAGAGCCGCTGCAAGATGCCGATGCACCCGCTCTCGGTGTTCGTCGCGCACGGTACCGCCGACGAGATCGCGCCCTACAACGGCGGCAAGGTCGGCCACTGGCTGCTGCGCGACCGCGGCAGCGGCGTCAGCGCCGATGAATCGGTGGCGGTCTGGCGCCGCGCCGCCGGGCTGCCGGAGACGCCGATGCGCTTCCGCCTGCCGCACCTGCAATCGTCGGACCCGACCTCGGCCACGCGCTATGTCTGGGGCAACGATCCGGCCCGCGTGCAGATCCAGTTTATGCGCATCGACGGCGGCGGCCACGTGCAGCCGTCGAAGACCGAGGAGCTGCCGTGGATCCTGCGCAAGATCGTGGGAAATATGAACCACGACGTCGACACGGCCGAGGAAGCCTGGAACTTCTTCAAGGATAAGAAAGCGACTAGCGCACACTAGTCGGGCGTGCGCCAGGCCTGCCTCGGCGCGCCCCGGCTCAGCTTTCGCCGCGCTGCTTGGCGACGACTTCCGACAAGCGTGCCGCAGCCTGCTGCGCCGACGGCAGCTGAGAAAAACGTCCCAGCACTTCGCGCGCCAGGTCGGCCGATTCGGCGCGCTGCTTGGCCTCGGCCTGGGCCGCATCGATCCGTTCGCGCAGGATTCCCAGCTCCGCCACCTGCTCTTCCTGGCGCGCCGATTCGAGTTCCACCAGGCGGCGCTTGGCCTCGGCCATTTCCTGGGTCGCCTGAAGCGTCTTGCGCTGCATCTCGGCGGCCTGCTGGGCGCGCTCCATCAGGGTACGCTGGGCGTCGCGCTTGTCCATCGCGGCCTGGGCCGCGGCCTGCTCGGCCTGCTCGCGCATCGTCGCCAGCTGCGCCTTTTCTTCCTCGGCCTTGGCGCGCGCTTCAGCGGCGGCGACGGCGCCCTGTTCGGATGCCAGGCGCGCCGCGGCCGCCTGGTTGGCGCGGGCATCCGCGGCGGCCTGCTGGCGCTGGGCGGACAGCTTCTGTTCGAGCAGCAGCAGGGCTTCGCGGGCGGCGTCCGCACCCAGCTGTTCGGCGGCCAGCAATTCCTCGGCCAGCTGCTGCTGGCGGCGTTCATGTTCGGCACGCTCGGCCTGGGCGCGCGCCAGCCCGGCGGCGCCTTCCCTCTGCGCCTGTGCAGCCGCCGCGGCCGCTTCCTGGTGCGCGGCCTGCTGTTCCGCCGCGAATGCCGCCTGGCGCTGGGCTTCCAGGGCCGCCTGTTGCGCCGCCAGCGCGCGCTGCTCGCTGTCCAGCTGGGCGCGCAGCAGTTCCTCCTGCTTCCGTTCGGCGGCGATGCGTGCCTGGGCCTGCGCCGCCAACGCGCGCTCGGCGTCCCGGCGCGCGTTCAGCCCGGCCAGCGCTTCCTCCTCGATGCGCACCCGCTCGCGCTCGGCCGCCAGCAGCGCCTCGGTTTCGCGGGCACGCTGTTCGGCCAGGCGCGCCGCTTCACGCTGCAGTCCGACCTGTTCCGCTTCATGGGCCAGGCGCGTCTGCTCGGCCGCGTTTTCCGCCGCGCGGGCATCCGCCGCGGCGCGCGCCAGCGCTGCCCGCTCCTCAGCCAACGCGCGTTCGCGCTCGTGCTGTTCGGCTTCGAGTGCCGCCGCTTGCGCCGCCTCGCGGTCGGCCTCGGCCCGCCTGCGCGCCTGCTCGGCGGCGGCGCGCTCGGCATCCAGGCGGGCCCTAGCCTGCGCGGCTTCCTCTTCCTCGGCCTGGGCGCGCTCCAGCGCCACCTCGCGCAGCTTGCGGTCGGCCTCGATGCGGGCCCCGGTGGCAGCCAGGATCCGGCCTTCCGCCTCGCGCCTTGCCTCGAGCGCGGTCACGGCCATCTCTTCCTGGCGCTCGCGGTGGACGGCGGCGTCGCGCAATTCCTTCTCGGTCTGCAGGCGCATGCGCAGCGACTGCGCGGCCGTGCGTTCGTACTCGGCCTGGGCCACGGCGATCGCCTCGCGCTCCTGCTCGATATGGGCCAGGGCGCGCGCCTCCTCCAGCGCCCTCGCCTCGGCGGCGGCACGGGCGAAGCTCGACGCCAGCGCGACCTGGTCGGCGCGCTCGCGCTGCAGCGCCAGTTCGAGGGCTTCGGCTTCGGCCTCGGCCAGCTTCTCGGCGGTCTGGCGCGCGGCCTTTTCGGCACGCTCGCGTTCGCGCGCCAGGATCGCGACCCTGGCATCGGCGCTGGCGCTATGGCTGACCTCCTCACGCGCCGCGTGCACGGCGGCGACCCGCTCGGCGGCCTGCAGGCGCGCCTGCTCGGACTGCAGGGCCAGCTCCTCGGCCTGGCGCGCGGCCCGTTCGGCGATCTCGGCGTCGGCCCTGGCCTGTTCCTCGGCGCGGCGGCGCGCTTCTTCCTGGGCGCGGGCGCGCGACTCGGCGGCCAGGCGGATCTGGGTGTCGGCTTCGACGCGGGCGCGCAGCTCGGCGGTTTCCTGGCGCATCGCATCCAGGCGCTCGGCGGAGGCCTTGGCGGCGGCGCGCAGGGTCTCGATACGGTCGCGGTTGGCCTCGATCGCGTCTTCCGACGCCTGGGCGTTGGCCAGCGCGGCGGCGGCGGCTTCGGCGTCGATCGCGGCGCGCTCCTCGGCCAGGCTCCTTGCGCGGGCTTCGGCATGGGCGCGGTTCTCGGCCGCCACCGCCGCCTTGGCCTCCGCCTCGACCCGGGCGATGCCTTCCTTGATCGCACGTTTTTCCAACTGCTCGCGCTGCGGCTCGGTGCCGGGCGCCGGATGCTGGCCGGACCTCAGGTCGATCGTGAAATGGGCATCATCGTGGTGGTCGGGGCGATCGGTCATGGGCTACTCGCTGGGTACGGACGGACTGGGGCTCAGCCTGATTATGCGCCATGGCTACAAAATCTGTCACGCCGAACTGAGGCGTGAATCCGCGTCAGTTCGGTGTTTCGCTCATGCGCTGCGGCTAAACCGGCCAGAGCGGCGGTTCGTCCATCAAGGCCACCTGCTCGCGCAGCTCGAGGATGCGGTCCTGCCAGTAGCGCTGGGTATTGAACCAGGGGAAGGCGGCGGGAAAGGCGGGATCGTCCCAGCGCATCGCCAGCCAGGCCGAATAGTGGATCAGGCGCAGGGTCCGCAGCGCTTCGACCAGGTACAGCTGGCGCGGGTCGAACTCGCAGAAGTCCTCGTAGCCGGCCAGCACGTCGCCGAGCTGGCGCACCATCTCCTGGCGCTCGCCCGACAGCAGCATCCACAGGTCCTGCACGGCCGGGCCCATGCGGCTGTCGTCGAAGTCGACGAAGTGCGGGCCGTCGCCGGTCCACAGCACGTTGCCGGCGTGGCAATCGCCGTGCAGGCGGACCGTCGCGAGCTCGCCGGCCCGGTCGAAGCAGCGCGCCACGCCGTCCAGCGCCTGGTCGAGCACGCTGGTGTAGGCGGTCAGCAGTTCGTGCGGGATGAAGCCGTGCCCGATCAGCCAGGCGCGCGGCTCGCGCCCGAAGGTATCCAGGTTCAGCGCCGGACGTTCGACGAACTCCTTGGCCGCGCCCACCGCGTGGATGCGGCCGATGAAGCGCCCGATCCACTCGAGCACCTTGGGATCGGACAGCTCGGGCGCACGCCCGCCGCGGCTGGGAAAGACGGCGAAGCGGAAGCCCCCGAATTCGTGCAGCGTGCTGCCGTCGAGCTCGCGCGCCGGCACCACCGGTACCTCGGCGTCGGCGAGTTCCTGGGTGAAGGCATGTTCCTCGAGGATGGCGGCGTCGCTCCAGCGCGCCGGGCGGTAGAACTTGACCACCACCGGCTGGCCTTCCTCGCGGCCGACGCGGTAGACCCGGTTTTCGTAGCTGTTCAGGGCCAGCAGGCGGCCATCGCCGTGCAGGCCGACGCTCTCGACCGCGTCCAGCACCATGAGCGGATCGAGGCGCGAAAAGGGATGGGATTCCGATTGATTATTCATGCCGTCATTGTAAGGCGCGCGGCGGGCCGGTGCACCCCTTCCTTTTGACGAATTTACTCATCAAATCTTAAGAAACGGGCTAGTTTTTTCTGATAAGCACCGTTATTGCTTAAAATTTGCCGGTTTTACCAATCCTGACGCCATAATGTGTGTGAGCGTACCGAGATATCAAACGCTGCGGAGTCTGATGTCACCTCAGCACCTGAGCGCGATCGCGCGACATGCTGCCACCTGGAGAGAACGATGACGAAAACGACGCTGAGGCTCACCGCGCTCGCCGCCGGCTTTGCTGCTGCCTTCGCCTGCCACGGCGCCATGGCCGCCGACGCGGCCCAGCCGCCCAAGGCCGAACCCCACATGCAGAAGGTGCTGGACGCCCTCAAATCGCTGAACGGCAAACCGATCGAAACCTTGACCCCGGAAGAGGCGCGCAAGCAGCCGACGCCGGCCGACGCGGTCAAGAAGGTGCTTGCCGACGAGAAGAAAAGCACCGCGCCGGAGCCTGGCGTCACGGTCAAGGACATGACGGTGCCGGTCGACGGCGGCAGCATCCCGGTGCACATCTACACGCCGGAGGGCAAGGGGCCGTTCCCGGTGATGGTCTATTACCACGGCGGCGGCTTCGTGATCGCCGACACCAAGGTCTACGACGCCTCGCCGCGCGCGCTGGCGAAGATGGCCAAGGCGATCATGGTCGCGGTCGACTACCGCCAGGCGCCCGAGCACAAGTTCCCGGCTGCGCCGAACGACGCCTACGCGGCCTATCTCTGGACCACCCAGCACGCCAAGGAATTCAACGGCGACCCGGCGCGCGTCGCGGTCGGCGGCGAATCGGCGGGCGGCAACCTGGCCACCGTGGTGTCCATGATGGCGCGCGACAAGAAGGCGCAGATGCCGGTGCACCAGCTGCTGGTCTACCCGGTGGTCGACGACGACATGAACAACGCGTCCTACCAGCGCAACGCCAATGCCAAGCCGCTCAACAAGCCGATGATGGCCTGGTTCTTCAAGTACTACGGCGGCGATCCGAAGAACCCCTACGCCCTGCCGATCAAGGCCGGCTCGCTGAAGGGCCTGCCGCCCGCCACCATCGTCGCGGCCGAGATCGACCCGCTGCTCACCGAAGGCAAGGCCTATGCCGACAAGCTCAAGAAGGACGGCGTGAAAGTCGACTACAAGGAATACAGCGGCGTGACCCACGAATTCTTCGGCATGGGCGCGGTGGTGCCGAAGGCCAAGGATGCCGAGCAATACGCCGCCGATGCGCTGAAGAAGGCCTTCGACGCGAAGCACTGATCATCGATAGCGTTTTTCCGTTTGCGCCGGACGGCCCGAGCAGGCTGCCCGGCGCTTTTTTTCCGCCCGTGCGGCGGCGCAGGGGTTAAACTGGCGCCTTCAACGCCAATGGAATCACCAGTACACATGCAACTCGAACAGCCCCTTTCCGACAAAGAATTCGACGATCTCGACAACTTCCTGCTGTCCGAGCGCAGTCCCGAAGGCGCCATGACCCTGGACACGCTGCACGGCTACCTGACCGCGATCGCGATCGGCCCGGAGTCCATCATGCCGGCCGAGTGGCTGCCGCGCGTGTGGGGCGAGGACGGGGCCGCGCCGAAGTGGAAGAATCCGAAGGAAGAGCAGCGCATCGTCAACCTGATCATGCGCTTCATGAACGAAGTCCTGATTACCTTCGAGGTCGCGCCCAAGGAATTCGAACCGCTCTACGTCGAGCATGAAGTCGACGGCGAGACCCTGATCGACGCCGAAGCCTGGTGCTGGGGCTTCTGGGAAGGCATGGACCTGCGTCCCGGCTCCTGGGACGAGATCTGGGACTCGGAAGCCGGGCCGCTGATGCGCCCGATCTACCTGCTGGGCGCCGACGAGATCGAGGAAAGCGAACTGGCCGAGGTCGAGGATCCGCGCCTGGCGCACAAGCTGGCCCTCGACATCGAAGCCAACCTGCCCGGCATCCACCGCTACTGGCTGCCGCGCCGCAAGGCCACGGTCGAGACCGTACGCCGCGAGGAGCCGAAGGTCGGCCGCAACGACGACTGCCCCTGCGGCAGCGGCAAGAAGTTCAAGAAGTGCTGCGGGGCCGAGCAGGCCTGAGCGCAGCCGCCTTCGCCTCGACCTCCACCCTCCCCGTCATCACCGGGTGCAGGGTGCAGAGGTAGTCGAAGGCCTCTCCCTTTCGCACGGTGTGGCGCCAGCTCTGCCCGGGCTTCAGGTCGCCCGACTTGATGCCCGCCGCGGCCGAGGTCACGTTGTGGATGAACATGTCCTTGTTCACCCAGGTGACCGTATCGCCGGGCCGCACGGCCACCACCTTCGGCGTGAACGCCATGCCGTCGATCACGACGCGGTGGTCGGCCGCCATGGCGGCGGCGGCCCACGACAGCAAGCCAATCGCCACCGCCGCGGATTTCATTTCAGTTGCGCCTGGATCTGCTTCGCATGGTCGAGGTGGGCCGCAATGTTCGGCCGGACCTTGTTCAGCAGCGCTTTCAGCTCGGCGTTGGTCGCGCTCGGGATCAGGGTCTTGTCGATCGCATCGAGGACGGTCTGGTGGTAGGTCACTTCGTTGTCGACATAGGCCTTGTCGAATGCCGCGCCGGACAGGCCCTTCAGGTGCTCGCGGTTGGTTTCGCCGCCCTGGGTGAGCGACTTGCTGGTGTCGTTCTCTTCCGGCGTGACGTGCAGCTTTTTCACCAGCGCCACGGCCTGCTTGTTCACGGCCGAATGGTCGTGCACCATCTGCTTGGCGAAGTCGCGGACTTCCTTGTTCTTGGTTTTCGCTTCGGCCAGCTTGCCGGCATCGATGTCGACCGTGTTGGCGGCGACGACGATGGCGGCGATCTGCGGATCGGTCGGGTTGGCGGCGTGAGCAGCACCCAGCGGGCCGGCGGCCAGCAGTGCGAAGAGGATCGGGGCGAGGGTTTTTTTCATGGCAGTCTCCGTTGGTATTAGAAGTGGAACATACCATTGGATGCAGCAAACCGGCGCCGCGTTCCCGGAAAGTTCAGCCCGCCTTTTCCTCGTCCAGCCGGCGCATGACGCCCTCGACGATCCGGTCGCAGCGCGCGCCGTCGAAGCCGAACGCATCGTCGAGTGCGAAGTCGAGTTCCCGCGCCAGCGCCTCGCGCAGCATGCCACGCGCGCGGAAGTAGCGGCTGCGCACGGTCGCCTCCGGAATGTCGAGCAGCTTGCCGGTTTCCTCGACGCTGAGCTCCTCGACGGCGCGCAGGATGAACACGGTGCGGAAGACTTCCGGCAGGCCATCGATCTTCGCTTCGATCAGGCCGCGCGCCTGGGCGCGCTGGGCCGCCTGTTCCGGCTGCCCGGCCGTGTCGCCGGTGCCGGTGCCGGCGTCGCCGTACTGCTCCATGGCCGGCTCGGCGCCCAGTTCGATCACCTCGGCCATGCGCCCGCTGCTGCGGCGGCGCATCAGCGCGGCATTCATCACGATGCGCGTCAGCCAGGTGGCGAGCGAGGACTCGCCGCGGAAGTCCGGCAAGGCGCGGTAAGCCTGGATATAGGCGTCCTGCAGCGCGTCCTCGGCTTCGGCGTCGTCGCGCAGGATGCTGCGCGCGACGCGGTAGAGCCGGCGGTTGTAGCGCCGCATCAGGCCGGCGAAGGCCGCCTGCTCCCCATCCACCACGCGCTGCCGGAGCGCGGCGTCCGAATCGTCGTCGACTGCAAGCTGCATGAGGCTCTCCCGTGATCGTCTGCGGATTGGATGCACGCCGCGCGCGAAGCGTTCCCAAAATCCATAGCCAAAAACCGGGGTCAGACTCCGATTTTTGGAAATATTCTCATAGATATTGCCAAAATCGGGAGTCTGACCCCGGTTTGTTTTGGCGCAAACTCAGGCGGCGGCTTGCGTCAGGCGGCTTTCGTACATGGCCGCCAGCATGTCGGACTGGCTGACGATGCCGGCGAACACGCCGTCGCGGTCCACCACCGGAATGTGGTGCAGGCCCTGGTTGGTCATCAGCGGCACCAGTTCGGCGATCGGCTCATCGGCGCCCACCGTCTGCACGTGGCGCTGCATGATCTCGACTACCTTGCCCGGACGGTCGCCGCGCATGCCCAGCAGGTGGACGAACAGTCCGCGCAGGCGCTCGCCGAGGGTCTGGTAATCGTCCAGCCCCGCATGGTGCAGGAAATCGTTCTGGCCGACCATGCCGACCACGCGCCGCGCCTTGTCCAGTACCGGCAGCGCGTGCAGGCCGTGCTGGCGCAGCAGGCGCCAGGCTTCCGCCAGCGGCATCCCGGGCCGCACCGTCACCGCATCCTTCGACATGATCGCGCCGCAGGTGATGACGCCGAAGCGGCGCCCGTAGGCCTGGACTTCGGTCTCGAGCAGGATCGCTTCGAGGTCGTCGCGGCTGATGTCGAGCACCTGGCCGTAGCGCGCCAGCGCGGCGTCCAGGTCTTCCTTGGTGAAGCCGAGGCGCGCGGTCGGCACCGGATCACGCGTCGCATGCACGTTCTGCAGCATCGATTGCTGGGTATGCGGGTAGCGGCGCCCCGTCAGGTTGTTGAACAGCAGCGCGACCAGCACGATCAGGGTCGAGTTCAGGCACACCGGCACGAAGGCGAAGCCGAAGCCGGCCGCGTGCACGGCCGGGCCGCCCAGCACCGTGGTCAGCGCCACCGCGCCGCTGGGCGGGTGCAGGCAGCGCAGCAGGAACATCACCAGGATCGCCAGCGAACCTGCCAGCGGCGCCGCCAGCAGCGGATTGCCGATCGCCTTGGCGCAGGCGATGCCCACCAGGGCTGAGATAGTATTGCCGCCGATGACGGACCACGGCTGGGCCAGCGGGCTGGCCGGCACGCAGAACAGCAGCACGGCCGAAGCCCCCATCGGCGCCACCAATGCCAGCGGCAGGGTGGCGGTGCCGAGCATCAGCATACTGAGGCCCGCGGTCAGCAGCAGGCCGAGGAGCGCCCCGGCGACGGCGCGCATGCGCTCGTGGCGCGGGACGGTATTACGTTGCGGCACAAAGGCACGCATCCATTGCAAGGTCTGGTCCAAGATAAAGCTTCTACGAAAAAAACATCACAATATGATATATTATTCGGCTCTTCCCTGCCACTACCTCCATTCGTGAAGCCGATTGCCAAGTCTGATTTCTCCGCTCTTTCCGAATTCCGCTACCAGATGCGGCGCTACGAGCACTTCTCCGAAAACGCTGTCCAGGCCGAGGGCATCACGCCCCTGCAATACCTGCTGCTCCTGCACATCAAGGGTTTCCCGGGCCGCGAGTGGGCCACGATCGGCGAACTGGCCGAGCGCCTGCAGGCCAAGCAGCACGGCGTGGTGGCGCTGGTCACGCGCTGCGAGGCGAGCGGCCTGGTCGAGCGGCGCGCGAATGCCGACGACCGCCGCCGGGTCGAGGTCCACCTGCTGCCGCCCGGCGAAGCCATCCTGACGCGCCTGGCCGAGATCCACCGCGCCGAACTGCGCGCCCTGCAAGGCGTGTTCACGATTCCCAACCTGCCCTGAGCTCCCTATGTCCGTTCACCACCATCTACCCGAGCGCCGCGACTTTTCCGGCGACCTGCGGCTGCTCTTGATCGCCGCGATCGCGGCCGTCATCGGCGGGCTCGCCGTGCTCGCCGCCCACGTGCTGCTGCTCCTGATCCGTTTCTTTACCGACCTGTTCTTCTACCAGCGCTTCTCGGTGGCCGACCTGTCGCCCGCCAACCACGGCCTGGGCGCCTGGGTGGTCCTGGTGCCCGTCATCGGCGGCCTGGTGATCGGCCTGATCGCCCGCTACGGCACCGAGCAGATCCGCGGCCATGGCATTCCGGAAGCGATCGAGGCGATCCTGTTCAAGGACAGCGCGATGTCGCCGAAAGTGGCGGTGCTGAAGCCGCTCGCTTCCGGCATCGCGATCGGCAGCGGCGGCCCGTTCGGCGCCGAAGGCCCGATCATCATGACCGGCGGCGCGATCGGCTCGCTGATCGCCCAGCACTTCCACCTGACCGGCGGCGAGCGCAAGTCGCTGCTGGTGGCCGGCGCGGTGTCCGGCATGACGGCGGTGTTCGGCACCCCGGTGGCGGCGGTGCTGATGGCGGTCGAGCTGCTGCTGTTCGAACTGCGCCCGCGCAGCCTGCTGCCGGTGGCGGTGGCCTGCGCGGTGGCCGGTTTCCTGCGCCCGCTCGCGATGGAAGCGGGGCCCCTGTTCCCGCTGCAGACCGTGCCGGTGGCGCCGCTGGCCCTGCTGTCCTGCCTCGCGGCCGGCCTGCTGTGCGGCGCGCTGTCCTGGACCATGTCGACCATGCTGTACAAGGTCGAGGACTGGTTCCACCGCCTGCCGATCCACTGGATGTGGTGGCCGGCGCTGGGTGCGCTCGCGGTCGGCATCGGCGGTTATTTCCAGCCGCGCGCCCTGGGCGTGGGCTACGACGTGATTGGCGACCTGCTGCACAATCACTTGGCGCTGGGCGCGGTGCTGGCTCTGCTGGGCGTCAAGTTCGTGATCTGGCTGATCGCGCTCGCTTCGGGCACCTCGGGCGGGGTGCTGGCCCCGCTGCTGATGCTCGGCGCCGGTCTCGGCTCGCTGCTGTCGCCCTGGCTGCCGGGCGCCGAGCCGGCCCTGTGGCCGCTGGTGTTCATGGCCGCCACCCTGGGCGGCATGATGCGCGCGCCGGTGATGGCGGTGGTGTTCGCCTTCGAGCTGACCCACGATGCTAACGCCCTGCTGCCGCTGCTGGCCGCCGCCGCCGGCGCCTACGGCTTCACGGTGCTGACGATGGGCCGCTCGATCCTGACCGAAAAGATCGCGCGCCGCGGCCACCACATCTACCGCGAATACGGGATCGACCCGCTCGAGCGCCACAGCGTGGCCGAAGTCATGACGCCGCAGGTCCAGAGCGTCGACGCCAATGCTACCGTGGCCTCGGTGCTGGCCTCGCACTTCGGCCCGGACCAGCGCCACCGCGCCTTTCCGGTAACGCGCGACGGCCTGCTGGTCGGCATGCTCGACCGCGACGCACTCGACGGCCAGGCGCCCGACATCCGGCTTGGCCAGCTGTTCGGCATCAACCGTCCGCCGGTCGCGCTGGCCGGCGAAACCTGCCGTATCGTCGCCACCCGCCTGGCCGTGCACGGCATCGAGCGCCTGCCGGTGGTCGCCAGTGCGGCGGAACCGCGGCTGCTCGGCATCGTCAGCCGCAGCGACCTGATCAAGGCCACCGCCGGACTGCACGCCGAGGAACATGAACGCCGCACCCTGCGCCGCCATCCGCTGGCGCGGAAGGGAGCGGAACGGCGCGCCTGAATCCTGCGCCGGGTCCAGCGACTTATCGAGCAATCATGTACGATAGGCAATACGCGCATCCGCGCCATTGCCTATCTCTCTTGAGGACAAGAACATGCTGAACCCGCTCAAGCGCACCCTTTTCGCCATCGCCGCCGCCACTGCGCTGGCCTCCGCCGCCCATGCCGCCGCGCCGATGGTCAAGTCCCCGTCCCCGGGCTTTTTCCGCCTGATGGTCGGCGACTTCGAAGTCACCCCGATCAGCGACGGCACCGTCGACCTCCCGGTCGACCAGTTGCTGCACCAGAAGCCGGAACAGACCCGCGCCACGCTGGAAAAGAACTTCCTGAAAGTACCGCTGGAAACCTCGGACAACGCCTTCCTGGTCAATACCGGCAGCAAGCTGGTGCTGGTCGACACCGGTGCCGGCGCCCTGTTCGGCCCGACCCTCGGCAAACTCCTGCAGAACCTGAAGGCGGCCGGCTACCAGCCCGAGCAGGTCGACGAGATCTACATCACCCACATGCACGGCGACCACGTGGGCGGCCTGGTCCATGACGGTGAGCGCGTGTTCCCGAACGCGGTCGTGCGCGCCGGCAAGGCGGATGCCGACTTCTGGCTGAGCCAGGCGAACATGGACAAGGCCCCGGCCGACAAGAAGGGCTTCTTCCAGGGCGCGATGGCCTCGATCAATCCTTATGTAAAAGCCGGCAAGTTCAAGGCCATCGAGGGCAACGGCGAGCTGGTGCCGGGCATCTCGGCCGTGGCGGAACACGGCCACACTCCGGGCCACACCACCTACATGATCGAGAGCCGCGGCCAGAAACTGCTGCTGATGGGCGACCTGATCCACGTGGCCGCCGTGCAGATGGATAATCCGCAGGTGACGATCGGCTTCGACAGCGACGAGAAGGCCGCGTATGCCGCCCGCAAGCAGGTGTTCGACGACGCCGCGAAGAAAGGCTACCTGGTCGGCGGCGCCCACCTGCAGTTCCCGGGCCTGGGCCACCTGCAGACCCAGGGCAAGGGCTACCGCTGGGTGCCGCTCAACTACACCCAGATGCGCTGACGTTCAGCTTTTCACTTCGGCCAGGATCGCCGCCAGCTTGTCCAGGTCGACCGGTTTGACCATGTGGTGGTCGAAGCCGGCTTCGAGAGCAGCGCGGCGGTCCTGCTCCTGGCCGTAGCCGGTGATCGCCACCAGCAGCGCCGGCCGGGTGCGTGGATCGGCGCGCAGGCGCCGCGCCAGCTCGTTGCCGTCCATCTCGGGCAGGCCGATGTCCAGCAGGGCCGCGTCCGGCTGCTCGCGCAGCGCCCGGTCCAGGGCGCGCAGCGAATCGTTCTCCACCATCACCACGTAGCCGCAGGCTTCCAGCAGCATCGCCAAAGTGGCCGCGGCGTCGACGTTGTCGTCCACCACCAGCAGGCGCAAGGGACGCGCCTGGTCCGCCAGCGCAGCCGCCGCCGTGCCGGCGTCATGGGCAGGCGCCGCCTGCATCAGCGGCAGGGTCACGATGAAACTGCTGCCCTGCCCCAGCCCGGGGCTGGAGCAGGCCACGCTGCCGCCGTGCAGCTCGACCAGGTTCTTGACCAGCGCCAGGCCCAGTCCGAGGCCGCCCTGCGAGCGGTCGGACGAGCGCTTAGCCTGCGAGAACAGGTCGAACACGCGGGACGGCAGCTCGGGCTCCATGCCGATCCCCTCGTCGCGCACCGCCAGCACCAGGCCCTGCGGACCGGCGCGCGCGTCGACCTCGATGCGGCGCTCCTCGGGCGTGTACTTGCACGCGTTGTTGAGCAGGTTGGTCAGCACCTGCACCAGGCGCGCCTTGTCGCCCAGTACGGTGGCGTCGGGATCGGCCATCTTCACCGCCAGCGACTGGCGGCGCGCCTCGAACAGCGGGCGTACCTGCTCGATTGCCTCGTCGACGATGGTGCGGGCCGCCACCGGCGCGCGCGCCAGCGTCACCAGCCCGCGCGTGACGCGCGAGACGTCCAGCAGGTCGTCCACCAGGCTGGTCATGTGCCTGACCTGGCGCCCGATGATGGCGCTGCTCTGGCGCACTCGCGCTTCGTCCAGGCGGCCGATCTTCAGCAGGTCGGCGGCGGCGCTGATCGGCGCCAGCGGGTTGCGCAGTTCGTGCGCCAGCATGGCCAGGAATTCGTCCTTGCGCTGGTCGGCCGCGCGCAGCTTTTCCTCGGCCTGCTTGCGCTCCGTGATGTCGAGGAAAAAGCTGACGATGCCGCCGTCGGTGGTCGGATAAGCGCGCACCTCGTAGTAGCGCTCCTGCCCGTCCGGCATGCGGTGCAGGTATTCGGCGCGTCCGGCCACGCGGCTTTCCTTTACCTCGTGGTACATGCGGCCCAGCTCCGTATCCACCGCTTCCGGCCAGACATCCCAGTGGTTACGCCCGAGCGTCTGCTCAGCGGTACGGCTGGACAGGCGCAGCCCTTCCGCGTTGATCTGTAGCACGGTCCAATCGGGCGCTATCAGGGCGAAGCCTTCGGCGATCGAGTCCAGGATGATCCGGCTGCGGTCGCGTTCCTCGCGCAGGGCCGAGCGCGCGCGCGCCAGGTCGACCGCGGTCCACAGGCGCTCGGACATGCTGCGCGCCAGCGCGATCTCGGCATCGCTCCAGCGGTGCGGATGCTCGTGCCCCAGCGCCAGGAAGGACAGCAGGCGCCCGGACTTCACCAGCGGCACCAGCAGGCTGGCGGTCACGCCCATCGCCATCAGGTAGGCCTGCTGGCAGGCGGCGGTGCGCGGGTCGGTGCGCACGTCGGTGATGGCGATGATCTCGCCGGCGCGGCCGGCCGCCGCGACCTCCGCGCCGAAGGCTTCGATCGCGAAGGTATTGCCGGACAGGTTCGAGCTGCCGTGCCGCTTCCAGTCGCGCGGCACGTAGAAAGTGTTGCGCTCGTCGTCGACCTCGCCGTACATCACGCGCTCGACCGCCAGCTCCTCGCCCAGCAGGGCGCTGGCGGTGCCGATCGCCTCCTCGCTCGATTCGAGCGTGCGCAGGGCGTCGGCCAGCGCCAGCTCGAAGGCGGCGCGCTGTTCGGCGACGACGCGGGAGGTGGTCTCGATGCAGGTGCAATACATGCCCATCACCCTGCCCTGGCCGTCGTGCAGCGGCGCATACGAGAAGGTGAAATAGGTCTGCTCGGTATAGCCCTTGCGCTCCATGATGAGCGGCATGTCCTCGAAGTAGGAGGACTGGTTGGCCAGGGCGCGTTCGGCGATCGGCGCGAGGTCCGGCCAGATCTCCCACCAGACGCGGTGGAACAGCTCGCCGAAGGCGGCCGGGTGCTTGTCGCCGAGGACCGGGACGTAGGCGTCGTTGTAGAGGAAGACCCGCTCCGGCCCCCAGGCCACGAACATCGGGAAGGGCGAGCTGAGCGCCATCGACACGGCCGTCGCCAGTTCGGGCGGCCAGGATTCGGGAGGGCCGAGCGGCGAAGTGCGCCAGTCGCGCGCGCCGAGCAGGCGCCGCGTCTCGCTGTCGCCCAGCCCGGCGGTTATGCGCAAAATGTCAGCCATGGGTCGATTATTCCACACTTCATGGCTGGGTAAGTTCACGATTTCAACATTGTGTCGCGCCGGCTCGCTTATTTCACAGCTTGCGCATCACAGCTTACGCATCACAGCTTAATAAAATGTTCGCGGTAGTAGCGCAGTTCCTCGATCGACTCGACGATGTCGGCCAGCGCGGTGTGCTTCTGGTGCTTCTTGAAACCGGACGCCAGTTCGGGCTTCCAGCGGCGGCACAGTTCCTTCAGGGTCGACACGTCCAGGTTGCGGTAGTGGAAGAAGGCTTCCAGCTTCGGCATCCCGCGCGCCATGAAGCGGCGGTCCTGGCAGATCGAATTGCCGCACATCGGCGACTTGTTGGCCGGCACCCACTGCTTCAGGAAGGCGATCAGCTGCTCTTCGGCCTGGGCTTCATCGACGGTCGAGGCTTTCACGCGGTCGATCAGGCCGGATTTGCCGTGCGTACCCTTGTTCCAGGCGTCCATCTTGTCCAGCGTCTCGTCGCTCTGGTGGATCGCGAACACGGGGCCTTCGGCCAGGATGTTCAGCTCGGCGTCGGTGACCACGACGGCCACTTCGATGATGCGGTCGTTGTCCGGATCCAGGCCGGTCATTTCCATGTCGAGCCAGACGAGGTTCATATCGTTCGGGCGCGGGCTTGCAGTCGGGGTTTGGGTTTCGTTGGCTTGTGACATAATTCGTTCTTTGTTAATCAGCTCTGATTAGTCGGGGTCAGAGCACAGGCGTGAAAACCGTGATCTGACCCCGAAATGGTGGATTTTCTCACAGGCACACGATGCTTTCATTCGCGTTTTCGGTTTTGTTCGTCATTTTCTTCATGCTGACCCTGGTGTTGCGGTACTGGCTGGCGAGCCGGCAGGTCCGCCACGTCGTGGGCCATCGTGAACAGGTGCCGGCCGAATTTGCCGGCAAGATCCCGCTCGAGGCGCACCACAAGGCCGCCGACTACACGGTCGCCAAGACCCGCTTCGGCCTGATCCATGCGATCTACAGCGGCATCGTGCTGATCGGCTTCACGCTGCTGGGCGGCCTGCAGGCACTGTCGATCGCGCTGCTGCATGCGTTCGGGCCGGGCATGGCGCACCAGATCGGGCTGATCGTGGCCTATGTGCTCATCGCCGGCGCGCTCGACCTGCCCTTCACGTACTGGTTCCAGTTCGTGCTGGAGGAGCGCTTCGGCTTCAACAAGATGACGCTCAAGCTATGGCTGGCCGACACCCTCAAGAGCACGCTGCTCGGCGCCGTGATCGGCCTGCCGCTGCTGTGGCTGGTGCTGACCCTGATGGAGCGCAGCGGCCCGCTGTGGTGGCTGTATGCCTGGCTGGCCTTCAGCGCCTTCCAGCTGCTGCTGATGGTGATCTACCCGACCCTCATCGCGCCGCTGTTCAACAAGTTCACGCCGCTCGCCGACGACAGCCTCAAGAACCGCATCGAGGGCCTGATGGCGCGCGTCGGCTTTGCCTCGAAAGGCCTGTTCGTGATGGACGGCAGCAAGCGCTCGGCACACGGCAATGCCTATTTTTCCGGCTTCGGCGCCAACAAGCGCATCGTGTTCTTCGACACCCTGCTGGAACGCCTGGCTCCTGCCGAGATCGAGGCCGTGCTGGCCCACGAACTGGGCCACTTCAAGCTCAAGCACATCGTTAAGCGCATCGTGGTCGCGTTCGCGCTGTCGCTGGTGTTCCTGGCCCTGCTCGGATGGCTGAAGACCCAGGTGTGGTTCTACACCGGCCTGGGCGTGCTGCCGCTGCTGGGCCAGAACAACGACGCGATGGCCCTGCTGCTGTTCATGCTGGTGCTGCCGGTGTTCACCTTCCCGTTCGCGCCGCTCACCTCGATCACCTCGCGCAAGCACGAGTTCGAGGCGGACGCCTTCGCGGCCAGCCACAGCGATGCGCGCGACCTGGTCTCGGCGCTGGTCAAGATGTACGAGGACAATGCCTCGACCCTGACGCCGGACCCGCTGCACTCGGCGTTCTACGATTCGCATCCGCCGGCGTCGATCCGGATCCGCCGCCTGCACGAAGCCGGCACCCCGGCCGGCGCCGGCATGGAGCCGGCATGAGCGCGCCTCTGCCATTGAATCAGCGCCACTGCACGCACGGCGCGGCGGCCCTGGATGACGCGGCCGTCACCAGCCTGCCGGCCCAGCTGCCGGACTGGCGCCAGGAGAATGCGGATGGCGGCCAGCGCCTGGTGCGCGAGTTCCTGTTCCGCGACTACCACGAGACCATCGAATTCGTGAACGCGCTGGCCTTCATGGTCCACCGCGAAGACCATCATCCGGACTTGCAGGTGGGCTACCGCCGCTGCACCGCTTCCTGGACCACGCACTCGGCCGGCAACCGGCTGAGCGAAAACGACTTCATCTGCGCGGCGAAGGCCGACGCACTTTACGCGGGACGGGCAGGCGCATGAGCAAGAACAATAACAATAACAATAACAATAAGCCGGAGGAACTGAACGGCACCATCGTCGCGGCGCACGGCCGCCACTACCTGGCCGAGGTCGGCGACGCCGAGTCGCACGAATTCCTGCAATGCGTCACGCGCGGCAAGAAGACCAACGTCGCGGTCGGCGACATCGTGCACCTGCAGCGCACCTCGAACAACCAGGCCGTGATCGAGAAGATCGCCGAGCGCAGCACCCTGCTGTATCGCTCCGACCAGTACAAGTCGAAGCTGCTGGCGGCGAACATCACGCGCCTGTTCATCGTCGTCGCCACCGAGCCGAGCTTCGCCGACGACCTGGTCTCGCGCGCCCTGGTGGCCTGCGAGGCGGCCGGCGTCGAGGCTCACCTGATCCTCAATAAGATCGACGTGACTGAACCGCTGGCACGGGCGCGCGAGCGCGCGGGCCTGTACGCGAGCCTCGGCTATCCGCTGCACGAGGTGTCGGCCAGGACCGATCCCGATGGCACCGTCGCCACCCTCACGCCGCTGCTGGCCGGCCAGTCCTCGATCTTCATCGGCCAGTCCGGCATGGGCAAGTCCTCGCTGATCAACCTGCTGGTGCCGGACGCCGACATCGCCGTGCGCGAGATTTCCGAAGCGCTCGACACCGGCAAGCACACCACGACCTTCACCCGCCTGTACCGCCTGCCCGCAGCTGAAGGCGAAGCGCGCGGGCAGATCATCGACTCGCCGGGCTTCCAGGAATTCGGCCTGTACCACCTGACGGAAGGCATGCTGGAGCGCGCCTTCGTCGAGTTCAAGCCCTTCCTGGGTGGATGCAAATACTACAATTGCCGGCACCTGGCCGAGCCCCAATGCGCGGTCCTCGGCGCGGTCGCGGACGGCAAGATCGCGAAGATCCGGCACGAGCTGTATGCGCAATTGCTGCACGAGTCCGAACAGACCTTGTATTGATGGAATATAATTCATCGGATACCCGCATCTCCAAGACATGACATGGCTGGCCAAACTCCCATCAAGCACTTCCTGCAATTCTCCGACTTCTCCCGCGACGAGTTCGAGTACGTCATCGAGCGCGCGGCTGTCATCAAGCGCAAGTTCAAGGCCTACGAGGTGTACCACCCGCTGGTCGACCGCACTCTGGTGATGGTGTTCGAGAAGAGCTCGACCCGGACCCGCCTGTCCTTCGAGGCGGGCATGCACCAGCTGGGCGGCGCCGCGATCTACCTGAACACCCGCGACAGCCAGCTTGGCCGCGGCGAGCCGGTCGAAGACGCCGGCCAGGTCATGAGCCGTATGTGCGACATCATCATGATCCGCACCTTCGGCCAGGACATCATCGAGCGCTTCGCCGCGAATTCGCGCGTGCCGGTGATCAACGGCCTGACCAACGAACACCACCCCTGCCAGGTGCTGGCCGACGTGTTCACCTTCCACGAGCACCGCGGTTCGATCGTCGGCAAGACCGTGGCCTGGATCGGCGACGCCAACAACATGCTGTATTCGTGGCTGCAGGCGGCCGAGGTGTTCGGCTTCCACCTGAACGTGTCGACCCCGAAGGGCTACGACATCGACCCGGCGCTGGTCACCACCAAGAACTACAGCTTCTTCGAGAATCCGTCGGACGCCTGCGCAGGCGCGCACCTGGTCAACACCGACGTGTGGACCAGCATGGGCTACGAAAAAGAAAATGCCGAACGCCTGAAAGCCTTCGACGGCTTCATGGTCGACGGTGCGAAGATGGCGCGTGCCGCACCCGACGCGCTGTTCATGCACTGCCTGCCCGCACACCGCGGGGAGGAAGTGGCGGCCGAGGTCATCGACGGCCCGCAATCGGTAGTGTGGGACGAAGCCGAGAACCGGCTGCACGTGCAGAAGGCGCTGATCGAGTACCTGCTGCTGGGCCGCATCGAAGATAAATAAGGCATCACCAATCACCTTCAGCTTGATCGTCATCCCGGGCATGGTCCGGGCTGGCTGACCATCATTCCCTCCATCTCATTCACTGGAACTCCCATGAGCGACATTAAAAAAGTAGTCCTCGCCTACTCCGGCGGCCTCGACACCTCGGTCATCCTCAAATGGCTGCAGGATAACTACAAGTGCGAAATCGTTACCTTCACCGCCGACCTGGGGCAAGGTGAAGAGCTGGAACCGGCGCGCGCCAAGGCCATCAAGTTCGGCATCAAGCCGGAAAACATCTACATCGACGACGTGCGCGAAGAATTCGTGCGCGACTTCGTGTTCCCGATGTTCCGCGCGAACACCGTCTACGAAGGCGAATACCTGCTGGGTACCTCGATCGCGCGCCCGCTGATCGCGAAACGCCTGATCGAAATTGCCAATGAAACCGGCGCCGACGCCGTCTCGCACGGCGCGACCGGCAAGGGCAACGACCAGGTGCGCTTCGAGCTGGGCGCCTATGCGCTCAAGCCGGACGTCAAGATCATCGCCCCGTGGCGCGAATGGGACCTGCTGTCGCGCGAGAAGCTGCTGAAGTACGCGGAAGACGCCGGCATCGACATCGACATGAAGCACAAGAACGGCGGCGCGCCCTACTCGATGGACGCCAACCTGCTGCACATCTCCTTCGAAGGCCGCCACCTGGAAAACCCGAGCGCGGAAGCCGAGGAATCGATGTGGCGCTGGACCGTGTCGCCGGAAGCGGCACCGGACCAAGCCGAGTACCTCGACATCGAATACGAGCGCGGCGACATCGTCGGCCTGAACGGCGTCAAGATGAGCCCGGCCCAGGTGCTGACCGAGCTGAACCGCCTGGGCGGCAAGCACGGCGTCGGCCGGCTTGACCTGGTAGAGAATCGCTACGTCGGCATGAAGTCGCGCGGCTGCTACGAAACCCCGGGCGGCACCATCATGCTGCGCGCCCACCGTGCGATCGAATCGATCACCCTGGACCGCGAAGTGGCGCACCTGAAGGACGACCTGATGCCGCGCTACGCCTCGCTGATCTATAACGGCTACTGGTGGGCCCCGGAGCGCGTCGCGCTGCAGACCCTGATCGACCACACCCAGCAGAGCGTCAACGGCTGGGTCCGCGTGAAGCTCTACAAGGGCAACGTGATCGTGGTGTCGCGCGACTCGAAGACCGACTCGCTGTTCGACATGAACATCGCCACCTTCGACGAAGACGGCGGCGCCTACAACCAGGCGGATGCGGGCGGCTTCATCAAGCTGAACGCGCTGCGCATGCGGATCGCCGCGAAGGCGAAGGCTAAGCGTAGCTAAATCCCATGGGGTCAGAGCCCGGTTTTCAAGGTTGGGCTCTGACCCCATCTGATCTTGCCATGGGGTCAGAGCCCGGTTTTCAAGGTTGGGCTCTGACCCCATCTGATCTAGGAAAAGCCGCCGATCCGAAAAGCTCGGCGGCTTTTTCCATCCCGCTTTTCATATCGCCGCGAGCGCGCTACCATCCGGACTTCACCTCCGCCCGACATGCGCGAAACGAGCGAAACCAACCCCTGCCGGTCCTGCGGCGCCTGCTGCATGAGCTACCGGGTTTCTTTCTACTGGGCCGAAGCCGAGCAGCGCGGCCTGCCCGCCGTCCTGACCGAACAGCTCAGCCCCTACCTCGCCTGCATGGCGGGCACCAACGCGAGGCGCCCGCATTGCGCGGCCCTGCAACGGTCGCCGGACGGGTCGTTTGCCTGCCGCGTGTATGCGCAGCGCCCCGAACCTTGCCGCGACGTGCAGATCGGCGACGAAAAATGCCTGCAAGCCAGAGCGCGCCATGGCTTACCGCCGCTGATGCATGACGAGGCATAACAGCCGCGCAGGAAATTTTGCCACTTGGCAAAATCGTCGCGACCCTGGACGGCCAGGCGCGCTGCTTCAGGTCCGCTGCTTCAGATCATCACCGGTTCCGGCTCGAGCAGCACGCCGAAGCGCGCCTGCACGTCGGCCTGGATCGCACGCGCCAGCGCCAGCACTTCCTCGCCGCTGGCGCCGCCATTGTTCACCAGCACCAGCGCCTGCTTCGGGTAGACCCCGGCGCGGCCCAGCTGCCTGCCCTTCCAGCCGCACTGGTCGATCAGCCAGCCGGCCGCCAGCTTTTCGCTGCCGTCGGGCTGCGCATGGTGGACCAGCTTCGGCCAGGCCTGCAGCAGGCGGGCGCAGTGCTCGCCCGGCACCACCGGATTCTTGAAGAAGCTGCCGGCGTTGCCGATCTCGGCCGGGTCGGGCAGCTTGCGGCGCCGGATCGCGACCACGGCGTCGGACACCTGGCGCGGCGTCGGTGCGCTCGCGCCCTGCGCCTCCAGGGCCTGGGCCAGCTCGGCGTAGCGCAGGTTCGGCACCCAGGCGCGCGGCAGCGCGAACGTCACGTCCAGCACCGCCAGGTGGCGCCCGTCCGCGTGCTTGAACACGCTGTCGCGGTAGCCGAAGCGGCAGGCCGCGGCGTCCATGGTACGCGTCGTTCCCGCCTCGAAATCGAAGGCGGTGAGCGAATGGAACAGGTCCTTGACCTCGGCCCCGTAGGCGCCGATGTTCTGGATCGGCGAGGCGCCCACCGTGCCCGGAATCAGCGACAGGTTCTCCAGACCGCCCAGGCCCTGCTCGAGGGTCCATTGCACGAAGCTGTGCCAGTTCTCGCCGGCGCGTGCGCGCACCAGGACTTTATCCGGGGTCTCGCCGACGATCTCCTTGCCCATCAGGGCCATGTGCAGCACCAGCAGGTCGACATCGGCGCGCGTGATCAGGAGGTTGCTGCCGCCGCCCAGCAGCAGGCGCGGCAGCGCAGCCAGGGCCGGGTCGGCGGCCAGCGCCGCCAGCTGCGCGGGGTCGATCACGCGCAGGTAGCGCCGCGCGCGCGCGTCGATGCGGAAAGTATTGAATTGCTGGAGAGAGATGTTTTGTTCGATGGGCAATGCTTGCATGGCTGGGTCCGAGGTTGGCCCGCTGATTATAGTGGGAAACAAGCGCCTGGGCGCCAGGCGGCCGTGCCGTCCGTTACAATATCGCCATCACCACCTACGCAAAACAAAAAGGAACACACGATGCCATCGTTTGATGTGGTCTGCGAAGCAGACATGGTTGAAGTCAAGAACGCCGTCGATCAATCCAGCAAGGAAATCGAGACTCGCTTCGACTTCAAGGGCACCTCGGCCAAGGTCGAGCAGAAAGACAAGGAAATCACCCTGTTCGGCGATTCCGACTTCCAGATCAGCCAGGTCAAGGATGTCCTGCTGAACAAGATGACCAAGCGGAAGGTCGACGTCCGCTTCCTGGACGAAGGCAAGATCGAGAAGATCGGCGGCGACAAGGTCAAGCAGGTGCTGAAAGTGCGCAATGGCATCGAGAGCGAGGACGCCAAGAAGATCACCAAGCTGGTCAAGGAAAGCAAGATGAAGGTCCAGGCCTCGATCCAGGGCGAATCCGTGCGCGTCACCGGCAAGGACCGCGATACGCTGCAGGAAGCGATCGCGATGCTGCGCAAGGACGTCACGGACCTGCCGCTCGCTTTCAACAATTTCCGCGACTAGAACGCCGGTTTTTAGCGCACGAGCGTGCGATAAATGCCCCTCTCCGCCCGCCTTCTCCTAGGGTAAAATGGCGGGCGAACAGTCTTTGGTTGGTAAGGGATGCAATGAAACGTGTAGATGATTTCCGCCTGCGTATGGGCAACAAGGAATACGTGCCCATCATGATCGGCGGAATGGGGGTCGATATCTCGACGTCCGAACTGGCGCTGGAGGCGGCACGCCTCGGCGGCATTGGCCATATTTCCGACGCGATGGTCCCGGACGTCTCGGACCGCAAGTTCGATACGAGCTTCGTCAAGGAAAAGACCAAGCTCTACAAGTTCAACATCAACAACATGGACAAGTCGGTGGTCCAGTTCGACCTCGACCGCCTGGCCGAGGCGACGCGCCTGCACGTGGGCGCGACCATGCAGGCGAAGAAAGGCGATGGCCTGATCTTCGTGAACTGCATGGAAAAGCTGACCATGAACGCGCCGAAGGAAACGCTGCGCACCCGCCTGTCGGCCGCGCTCGACGCGGGCATCGACGGCATCACGATGTCGGCCGGCCTGCACCTGGGCTCGTTCGACCTCATTAAAGATCACCCGCGCTTCCGCGACGCCAAGCTGGGCATCATCGTCTCGTCCGTGCGCGCGCTGCAGCTGTTCCTGCGCAAGGTCTCGCGCCTGGACCGCCTGCCCGACTACATCATCGTCGAAGGCCCGCTGGCCGGCGGCCACCTCGGCTTCGGCATCGACGACTGGCAGCAGTACGACCTGCACACCATCATGGACGAGATCCATGCCTTCATGCGCACCGAACAGCTGGACATCCCGCTGATCGCCGCGGGCGGCATCTTTACCGGCAGCGATGCGGCCGGCTTCCTGGAAAAAGGCGCCGGCGGCGTGCAGGTGGCGACCCGCTTCACCGTCACCCACGAGTGCGGCCTGCCGCTGGATGTCAAGCAGGAATACTACCGCGCCAGCGAGGAAGACATCATCGTCAACGGGGTCTCGCCGACCGGCTATCCGATGCGGATGCTGAAGCAGACTCCGGCGATCGGTTCGGGCATCCGTCCAGGCTGCGAGTCCTACGGCTACCTGCTGGACGCCACCGGCAACTGCGCCTACATCAACTCGTACAACCGCGAAGTGCAGGCGAATCCGGACTCGAAGAACATCCGCGTGTTCGACAAGACCTGCCTGTGCACGCACATGCGCAATTTCAATTGCTGGACCTGCGGCTCGACCACCTATCGATTGAAGGACACGACCCACAAGCTGGGCGATGGGCGCTACCAGATTCTTTCTGCCGAACACGTGTTCAAAGATTACCAGTTCAGCACCGACAACCAGATCGCCTTGCCGCCGCGTGAGGAAGTGGCCGCCTGACACTCAGGCGGAACAGTTCCCCGGAACCGCTGTCCAATAGCGGTGGTCTTGCACAGGGGAACCGCATGTTCGACACCGATCCGCCCGCCCGCGCCGTCTTCATGACGGACGACGCGGGCAGCATCATTACCTGGAACCGAGGGTGCGAGGCCCTGTTCGGCATTCCCGCCGGGAGCGTCCTCGGACGTCCCGTCACCAGCCTGTTCGTCGCCAGCGCGCGCGACGCCTGGACTGCCGGCTGGGCCGCCCTCGCCCAGCATCCCGAAGGCGCGCAGTTGAACGCCGACCTGCGCTGCAGCGACAGCCGCATCTTCGCCGCCACCCTGGCACTCGCCCCGCAGTTCGATGCCGCCGGCAAGCCGCTGGGCTGCGCCATCGCCGTCACCACCGAGTTCGAACGCGGCGCGCCGGAGTCCGAGCACGTGGCGCGCACGCCGCTGTCGGCCGTCGTCGACCTGTTCCCCGGTACCTTCTATGCCCTCAACCGCGAGGGTCGCTTCGTGCTCTGGAACCGCAACGTGGAGCGCCTTTCCGGCCTGGCGCCGGAAGAACTCGCGGCCGCGCGCGCGCCCGACCTGCTCGATCTACACCAGCGCCCGCTGCTGGCCAGGGCGATCCGCCGCGTGTTCGACGAAGGCGCCGAGATGAAGCTCGAGGTAGACTACGTCGCCAAGAACGGCAAGGAAATCCCGGTGCTGCTGTGCGGCACGCGGGTGCGCTGCAACGGCGGCGAGTACGTGTTCGGCGTCGGCATCGACATCGCCGAACGGCGCCAGCGCGAGGAACAGCTGCGCCTGCGCGAGCGCGCCCTGCACGCGGCCAGCAACGGCATCGTGATTGCCCGTGCCGACGGCCGGGACAACCCGATCGAATACGTCAACCCGGCCTTCGAGCGCATCAGCGGCTACAGCGCGGCGGAAGTCATCGGGCGCGATTCCCGCTTCATGGCCGCGCCGGGCATGGATACGGGCGAGCGCGTCGTGCTGCGCGAGGCGATCGCCGCCCGGCGTGCGGTCAACGTGGTGCTGCGCAACCTGCGCAAGGACGGCGAACTGTTCTGGAACGACCTGAACATCACCCCGGTGCATGACGAGCACGGCACGGTGACCCATTTCATCGGCGTCATCAACGACGTCACCGCCGCCATACAGCGCACCGCCCACCTCGAGCACGAGGTCAACCACGACGCCCTGACCGGGCTGGCCAACCGCAACCTGCTGTGGGACCGGCTGGAGCAGGCCCTGCACATGGCGCAGCGCCAGAAGTCGCTGGTGGCGACCGTGCTGATCGACCTGAACAACTTCAAGACCATCAACGACACCCTGGGCCACGAAGCCGGCGACGTGGTGCTGAAAGTGGTCGCGCGGCGCCTGCAGGCCTCGGTGCGCGACAGCGACACGGTAGCGCGCATGTCGGGCGACGAATTCGTGCTGGTGCTGGCCAACCAGCCCTCGCTGCGCTTCACCTTGCGCATGGTGGAGCGGCTGCGCCAGAGCTTCGCGATCCCGGTCTCGTTTAACGGCCGCGAGATCCCGGTCGGCGCCAGCGTCGGCGTGGCGCTGTATCCGAACGACGGCACCACCGCCACCGAGCTGGTGCGCGCCGCCGACGTCGCGATGTACCACGGCAAGGGCAGCGGCCACAACGACGTGCACTTCTTTTCCGCCGACATGCGGTCGAGCAACGATGCCAAGCGCAAGATCGAGGAAGGCCTGTACCACGCGCTCGAGAACGACGAGCTGTTCCTGCTCTACCAGCCGCGCGTCTCGCTACGCAACGGCAAGGTGATGGGCTTCGAGGCCCTGCTGCGCTGGCGCCATCCGGACCACGGCGTACTGCCGCCGAGCCGCTTCCTGACGGAGGCGGAAGAGAACGGCGTGATCGTGCCGATCGGCCAGCGCGTGCTGGAGCAGGCCTGCGCCTTCGCCGCCCAGTTGCGCCAGCTCGAGCTGGCCGGGGTGCCGGTCACCGTCAACGTGTCCTACCGCGAGTACAGCCAGGGCAACTTCGTCCAGAACCTGTCGGCACTGCTGGCGCGCTACGCCCTGCCCGCCGGCAGCCTGGAGCTCGACCTGCCGATCGACGGCCTGCTGCGCAATCCCGGGCTCGGGCGCGACCTGTCGCGGCAACTGCGCACGCTCGGCGTATGCCTGTCCGTGGACGGCTTTGGCACCGGCCTGTGCGACCTCGCCTACCTGCAACAGCTCGAAGCCGGCCAGCTCAAGCTGTCGCGCACCACCGTGCACGGGATCGCCGACGGCACCAGCGCCCTGGTGAAGAGCCTGATCGACATCGGGCACAACCTGAACATGGAGGTGGTCGGCGAGGCCGTGGAAACCGTCCCGCAGGTGGAATTCCTGAAATCGCATGGGTGCGACCAGTTGCAGGGACTCTGGTTCTGCGAGCCGCTGGCCGCCGAGGCGGCACAGCAGATGCTCCGATCGCATCAACCCGCTTAGTTGTGCTCGTAAAGCTACTGCGCAGCCCGGGCGCGGCCTGCGGTGCTCGCTACGCTTTCCGAGCACAACCCTGCAATTTCAGTAATAAAAACCTTTAGCCTTCCGAAATAATCCGCTGAATCAGGGCGCCCAGCACGTCTTCCGCCATTTCATTCGACACCTGGCATGTCCCCGCATTTTCGTGCCCGCCACCGCCGTATTCCAGCATCAGCGTGCCGATATTCGTGTTCGAACTGCGGTTCAGGATCGACTTGCCGGTGGCAAAGACCGTATTCTGGTTCTTCAGCCCCCACAGCACATGAATCGAGATGTTGGCTTCCGGGAACAGCGCGTAGATGAGAAAGCGGTTGCCGGCATAGATCGTCTTTTCTTCGCGCAGGTCGAGCACGACCAGGTTCTTGTGGACCCTGGCGCAGCGGCGGATCTGCTGCTTGCACAGTTCCTTGTGCTCCAGGTACAGCGCGGTGCGCTCGCGCACGTCGGCGAGCTGCATGATCTGGTCGATGCCGAGGGTGCGGCAATGGCCGATCAGGTCCATCATGAGCTGGTAGTTCGAGATCCGGAAGTCGTGGAAGCGGCCCAGCCCGGTGCGCGCGTCCATCAGGAAGTTCAGCAGGTTCCAAGCCTGCGGATCGAGTACCTCCTCGCGTGAGAAGCGCGCGGCGTCGGCCTTGTCGACCGCGTCCATCATGCTGCGCCAGGCGGCCGGGAAAGCGCGCGCGCCGCCGTAGTAGTCGTACACGACCCGCGCCGCCGACGGCGCCCGGTGGTCGATCACGTGGTTTTCGCGGCGCCCGTTGTTGCGGATGGTTTCCGACAGGTGGTGGTCGAAGGCCAGGTAGGCCCCGGCCACATAGGGCAGATTGGTGGTGATGTCGCGCCGGCTGATTGCGACTTTCCCATCCTGCATGTCCTTCGGGTGGACGAACAGGATGTCGTCGATGAGGTCCAGATGCTTGAGCAGGACGGCGCAGACCAGGCCGTCGAAGTCGCTGCGGGTAACAAGACGGTAGCGTTGAGGAACGGTCGACACGGCTTTCCCTTTCATTTCATGAGGAACGAATAATGGGCTGGCGCAGCCAGGGCGTCGTTCATCATACCTTGCAAATTTGCATCTTTCAAAGCGGCAATGACCTGATTTGCAATCCACTCCCCCGTTCCTGCAGGCTGTCGCATTCCACTGGCATCGGGGGCGGCCAGCGACTAAAGTTGCAACATCCCAACAGCGACGCTAGGGTAGAGAACGGGTTTTTCCGCTGGTACAAGTGGTACCAGTTACACTCGCCGATTACTATTGATCCAGAAGAGCTCCATGCAGACCCGGCGTTCGACCCAGCAATATTTTTCCAACACCCTGTCGTGGCTGTACCACGCGTTCGACACGGTCGCGACCTGGGTCACGCAACTGTCGTGGTGGAAGTTTTTCCTGTTCGCCGCGCTGATGCTGGTGGCCGGACAAATCCTGCAGGACGAGCTGTTCTCCGGCGGCGAGGAAGAAATCTCCCGCATCGAACGCAATGCGCGCAAGACCGAGCCGGCCATCACGATCGACGACAGCGGCATCCACATCAATCCGCGCGTCAAGCAGCGCCGCGGCAACGAAGAAGATGTGGACAAGGCGGACAAGGCAGCCCAGGCGGCCGGCCGGACCGCGGAGAACGCCCTCAAGCATGCCGAAGAGGCCGGCAAGTCCGCCGTCGAGGCCGGCAGGAACGCCGCCGAAGCGGGCAAGAATGCCGAGGCAGCCGGAGAGGCGGCGGACGGCGCCGGCCCGCCGCTGCCGCCACAGCCGCCGCAGCCGCCGGGGGTGCGCGGCAAGGGCGATGCCCGTTCAGGCACCAAGCTGATCCGCGGGGCGAACGGCGAGGAAGTCCACATCGACCTGCCGCCGCAGATCGGCGAAGAATTGTCCGACGCGATCGAGGCGGCGGTCGACGATGCCGCCGAAGCCAAGGCCAGGAGCTACCACAAGCAGGCCTCGACCTGGTTCACCAGCTTCGTCTGGCTGCTGGTGATGGCGCTGTTCGGCACCAAGGCGCTGATGGGCGGCAAGAAGCGCGCCGAAGCCGAGATGCAGAGCGCCACCGCCGTCGCCGAGCGCGAATCGATGCAGCGCCAGCTGTCGGAAGCCAGGATGGCCGCCATGCAGGCCCAGGTCGAGCCGCACTTCCTGTTCAACACCCTGGCCTCGGTCGAGCACCTGATCGAGACCGACCCGCCGCGCGCATCGGCCATGCAGCGCACCCTGATCCAGTACCTGCGCGCCGTGATTCCCCAGATGCGCGACACCAACCTCAGCACCAACCTCGGGCGCGAGGTCGACATGGTGAAATCCTACCTCGACCTGCTGAAGATGCGCATGGAGGAAAGGCTGACGGTCGACCTGCAGGTGCCGGAGGGCCTGCGCAGCGCCGCCTTCCCGCCGATGATGCTGCAGTCGATGGTCGAGAACGCGATCAAGCATGGCCTGGAATGCAAGCCCGAAGGCGGCCACCTTGCGGTCAGGGCGGAGGTCGTCGACAGCAAGCTGCGCGTCACCGTGGCCGACGACGGCGTCGGCTTCGGCGTGATGCCCAGCAAGGGCACCGGCCTGGGCCTGTCGAACATCCGGGAACGCCTCAAGCTGCTGCACGGCGAGGCCGGCAAGCTGCACATCGCCGCCAACACGCCGAGCGGCGTGATCGCCACCATCGAGGTGCCCTACCAGCTGGCGTCGAAATGATTGCCTGCGGGCCGATTTCGTTGAATAATCGTCACTCTGCCACTTATCCTTTTTGCCATGCCTACCGCAATCATTGCCGATGACGAAAGACTGATGCGCGACCTGCTCCGTACCCGCCTGTCGCAGGTGTGGCCGGAATTGGAGATCGTCGGCGAGGCCAAGAACGGCGACGAAGCCGTGCAGCTGGTGTCCGCGCTCAAGCCGGACCTGACCTTCCTCGACATCCGCATGCCGGGCAAGACCGGGATGGAGGCGGCGCGCGACATCGGCGACGCCAGCCAGGTCGTGTTCGTGACCGCCTACGACCAGTACGCGGTCGAGGCCTTCGAGCGCGGCGCCGTCGACTACGTGCTGAAACCGCCCGAGCCGGAGCGCCTCCGGATCACGGTCGAACGCCTGAAGGAACGCCTGTCGACGCCGGCCGGCCAGGCGACCGGCAGCGCCAACGTCAGCGACACCGTCACCGCCATGCTGTCGCAGCTGGCCGAGAAGATCGCTGCGCCGAAGCCGAAGTACCTGCAATGGATCCAGGCCAGCATCGGCCAGGACCTGCGCATGATCCCGGTCGAGGAAATCCTGTTCTTCCGCTCCGACGAAAAGTACACCTGCGTGCAGACCGAGAAGTTCGAGGCCCTGATCAGGAAGCCGGTGCGCGACCTGGCCGACGAACTCGACCCGTCCCTGTTCTGGCAGATCCACCGCGCGACCCTGGTCAACGTCAATGCGATCGAAGGCGTGACGCGCGACATCCGCGGCCGCCACCTGGTCCTGATCAAGGGTCGTCCGGACAAGCTCGAGGTCAGCCGCAGCTTTCTGCATTTGTTCAAACAGATGTAAATCAAGCCATACCGGGGCGCCGCCGCGTAAGGTTGATGCCGGGCCCGCATAGCGGGTCGTTTTCCATAAGCATCCATGAAACGACAGCGCCTTCGCTCGACCGCATGGACCGTGACCTGCTTCCTGGTCGGGTTCGCCGCGGGCCGTCGGCTGGGCCGCCAGTCATCCGGAGAGTCCGATACCGTGCCGGCCAGCCGCCAGATCGTCCACGACGCCAACGACGCCATCGTTTCCACCGACGGCAGCTACCGCATCGTCATGGCCAACCCCGCCGCTGCCGCCCTGTTCGGCACCACCGTGGAGGAAATGGTCGGCAGCCCGCTGACGCGCTACATCGAGCCTGCCGTTACGGATGGCAATGCGGATACCGGTGTGGATGCCGAGACCGATGCCGACGAAGCGCTCGACGTGTTCCGCGCCGGCAGCGGCCGCGCCGGCCGCCGCGCCACCGACTACGCCGTGACCGGCCTGCGCGCCGACGGCCAGCGCTTTCCGATCGAAGGCTCGCTCTCACGCGCCAACGAAGGCACGCCCTACTACACCGTGATCATGCGCGACGTCTCCGAGCGCACGCGGGTGCAGGAAAAGCTGACCCGTTCGCACGACCAGCTGCGCCAGCTGTCGGCCGCCCTGCAGACCATCCGCGAGGAAGAGCGCACCCACATCGCGCGCGAGCTGCACGACGACCTCGGGCAGATCCTGGCCTCGCTGCGCATGGATCTGGCCCTGCTGCAGCAGGCCGACAGCACGCCGGACGACAGCCTGCACCTGATGCGCGGCATGGAGCAGAACCTGCTGACGGCGATCACCTCGCTGCGCCGCATCGCCACCAACCTGCGCCCACGCGCCCTCGACGAGGGCGGCCTTTACTTCGCCCTCAAAGGCCTGCGCGACGACTTCGTCGAGCGCTACGGCATCCCCTGCACCCTGCTGGCCGACGAGGCCGAGCTGCGCCTGGACGATGCCGCCAGTACGGCGATCTTCCGCATCGTGCAGGAGGCGCTGACCAACATCGCGCGCCATGCCCAGGCCAGCAGCGTCACCATGAACCTGTTCCGCTCGAACAGCGAGCTGCTGGTCACCATCCGCGACGACGGCCGCGGCATCCGCCCCGAAGACATGGAAAAGGCCGAGTCCCTGGGCCTGATCGGCATGCGCGAGCGGGTCTGGGCCATGAACGGCGAGATCAGCGTCAGCGCCGACGAACCGCCCGGGACCCGGATCGACATCGTGCTGCCGGTGCATGGGCATCTGGTATAAGGCCTGTGCAATGCCAACTGTTGCGGATTAACAACACTTCACTGTTGTCATAAGAATGAAATATCCCCCCGATAAGATGCCAAGCCATCAAGAGTCGAAGCCTGGACGAGCGGACACTCTCGATTCGCATATACCTTATTGGAGAAACCTGAATGCAACTCAAACGCCTGGCCCTCGCCCTGATCGCCGCCGCCCCGCTGTTCGCCGCCGCCCAGACCAATGTGCAACTGTACGGCGTCCTTGATGCGGGCATCGTCTCGCAAGACAGCGGTGGCCCGGAAGGCCGTCAAACCGGCATCCAGTCGGGCAACCAATCGAGCAGCCGCTTTGGTTTCCGTGGCACTGAAGACCTGGGCAATGGCCTGAAGGCCATCTTCAACCTGGAAGCCGGCACGTCGATCGACACCGGCACCAGTGACATGAGCGGGACCACGTCCGCCCTGTTCCAGCGCCGCGCCGTGGTCGGACTGGAAGGCGCCTTTGGTAGCGTGACCCTGGGCCGCGAGTATTCGCCGATCGCTTCGGTGGCCGGCGCCAGCGACGCCTTCGGCCAGGGCTTCTACGGCTCCAACCTGTCGGCCTTCACCAGCAACCGCCTGACCCGCCGCATGAGCAATTCGGTCAGCTATAAGAGCCCGGTGTTCGCCGGCTTCAAGCTGCTGGCCGCTTATGCCGCCGGCGAAGCGCAGACCGCGACCAACCCGAACGTGCCGTCGGGCGACCTGAAAGGCGTCGGCGTCGAGTACACGCTGGACAACCTGTACCTGGGCGCCGCCTACCATCGGGTCAAGCGCCTGGCTACCGACGACGACAAGGAATCGGCGGTCGGCGGCAGCTACAAGTTCGACCAGTTGGGCGGCTTCGAGATCAAGGCCAACTGGATGCAGGCCGACCGCGCAGGCTTGGTCAAGTACAAGCAGGCCAACCTGGGCGGCTCGATGCCCTTCGGCGCGCACCGCGTGTATGCCAACTTCCAGCAGCAGAAACAGGGCAATGCCAAGGGTAACAGCTGGGCCCTGGCCTACACCTACACGCTGTCCAAGCGCACCAACTTGTACGCCACCTATGCCGGCCTGAACAACAACGACACCGCCGCCTTCGGCCTGACCGCGTCGACCCCGACCGTGGCCGCGGCTTCCGCAGGCAAGGATCCGAGCGTGCTCTCGCTGGGCATGCGCCACAGCTTCTAAGCAAGGCCTGCTAAAAACGAACGCGGCGCAGGGAGCGATCCCTGCGCCGCGTTTTTTTTCTAGGATGGTAGAACTCGCTCAACGCCATTTTTCTGTCTAAAAATGGATGAGGGAGGTATCGACCATGAGTCGACGAACAGCCCGTCCGGAAGCGGTGATCGAACACACGTGACCAATTCCTCGAGGATGCAGATGCGTCGCTGCGAAGACCCTGCGTGCGAGCGTTTTCGTCACGTCTGCTCTGGACGTAATGCTGCGTGTGGGCCGATTTGCCTTCCTAGCTTTTTACGTGCCGCGTTTTATTTTAACCGGCAGGTCAGCACCCAGAAATACTCCCAGCGCGCGACCCTGATCTCTTTCGCCGCATTCGCCAGGCGCTTGCGCAGCGCGCTGTCGGTCGGATAGCTCATCAAACGTTCGACCCGCGTGCCGTCCGGCGCGCTCACCATCTCGTAGGTATTGCCCTGCGCATCCGTGCGCGCCACCGGTTCGCTGGTCCCTTCGACATACACGTCGTCCAGCAGCACCAGCAGCGCGTCCTTGCCCGCCGCCTTGCGCAGCTTCGCCAGGAAGCCGTCCTGTTCGTCACGCTTCAGGCGCGACCAGCAGAATTCGGCGACCACCGCGTCGTAGACGCCTTCGCCTTCGGGCACGTCCGGCACCGTGCCGTCCTCGCCGTTCAGTTCCAGCACGGTGTGGCCTTCGGTCAGCTGCGCCACCTGCTCGCGCACGTCTTCCAGGTCCATCTCGCGCTCCGACATGCCGTCGGCATCGTCGTCATAGTCTTCGTGATCTTCGTAATCGTCGTGATCCATGTTTACAGCTCGTAATTGTCGGCCGTCCCGCGCATCGCCGACTCGACCATCTTGCGGTTGAGCGTCGGCGCGAGCAGCTCGATGAAGGTATAAATATAGCTGCGCAAATAAGCGCCCTGCTTGACCGCCACGCGCGAAACGTTCATCCCGAACAGCTGGCCGACCGGGATCGCACGCAGGTTGCGGTCGCGCTCCGGGTCGAAGGCCATGCCGGCGATGATGCCCACGCCCATGCCCAGCTCGACATAGGTCTTGATGACGTCGGCATCGATCGCTTCCAGCAGCACGTCGGGCTTCAGGTTGCGCAGGTCGAAAGCATGGTCGATCTTGCTGCGGCCGGCGAAGGCGGCATCATACGTGATCAGCGGGTAGCCCGCGATCTCTTCCAGCGAAATCGCCTTCGAGCGCGTCAAGGGATGCTCGTGCGGCACCACCAGCACGTGTTCCCACTGGTAGCACGGCAGCGTGATCAGGCCGTCGACGGCGGCGATCGACTCGGTGGCGATGGCCAGGTCGGCCTGGTCGTTCTTGACCATCTCGGCGATCTGGCGCGGATTGCCCTGCAGCAGCGACAGCCGCACCTTCGGATATTTCACCATGAAAGCCTGTACCACCTTCGGCAGCATGTAGCGGGCCTGGGTGTGGGTGGTGGCGATGGTGAAGCTGCCGCTGTCCTGGGCCGCGTATTCCTTGCCAATCCGCTTGAGGCTGTCGATCTCCTGCATGATCAGCTCGACGGATTCCAGCACCAGCCGGCCCGGCTCGGTCAAGCCCCGAATGCGCTTGCCATGGCGGGTGAAAATGTCGACCCCGAGCTCTTCCTCGAGCTCGATGATGGCCTTGGAGACCCCGGGCTGAGACGTGAACAGGGCCTTGGCGGCGTCGGTCAGGTTGAAGTTCTGGCGGACCGCTTCGCGGACAAAGCGTAATTGATGTAGGTTCATTGCCCTTTTTGTATTGATAGAAGCCTTATTCACATTTTACAAGCATGCTTATGCCGCAGGCTCATATAAGCAAATAAATTCTCAGTAGTTTGGAATAAGGCGCCATTTTATTAAGATTCCGCATAGTCTACCGGGCCTGTCCGCGCACCCGGCGCGGATGGCCCATTCCAGGATCCTGAACATGTACCGTTACGACCAATACGACCATCTCATCGTACGTGAGCGCATCGCCCAGTACCGCGACCAGGTGAAGCGCCGCCTCAACGACGAGCTGACCGAGGAAGAATTCCTGCCGCTGCGCCTGCAGAACGGCCTGTACATGCAGCGCCATGCCTACATGCTGCGCATCGCCGTGCCCTACGGCCTGCTTTCCACCAAGCAGCTGCGCATGTTCGCGCATATCGCCCGCACCTACGACCGCGGCTACGGCCACTTCACGACGCGCCAGAACATCCAGTTCAACTGGATCGAGCTGGAGCAGACCCCCGACATCCTGACCGACCTGGCCTCGGTGGAAATGCACGCGATCCAGACCTCGGGCAACTGCATCCGCAATACCACGACCGACCAGTTCGCCGGCGTGGCCGCGGACGAGATCATCGATCCGCGTCCGTTCTGCGAGATCATCCGCCAGTGGAGCACTTTCCACCCCGAATTCATCGCCCTGCCGCGCAAGTTCAAGATCGCCGTCAACGGCGCAGTCCAGGACCGCGCCGCGATCGCCGTGCATGACATCGGCCTGACCGCGGTGCGCAACGACGCCGGCGAAGTCGGCTTCAAGTTCATGGTCGGCGGCGGCCTCGGCCGTACCCCGATCCTGGGCAGCACGATCAACGAATTCGTGCCATGGCAGCATCTGCTGACCTATACGCAAGCGGTCATGCGCGTGTACAACCAGTTCGGCCGCCGCGACAACAAGTACAAGGCCCGTATCAAGATCCTGGTGAAGGCCATCGGCGCTGAAGAGTTCGCGCGCATGGTCGAGCAGGAATTCGCCGACCTGAAGGACGGTCCGGAAACCCTGACCCGCGACGAGCTGGACCGCGTCGCCGCGTACTTCATGGCGCCGCCGTATGCCGCGCTCGAATCGATCGACCCGCGCGCCGGCCACGAAGGCGACAAGGCCTTCTCCAACTGGCTGCTGCGCAACGTCAAGCCGCACAAGATGGCGGGCTATGCCTCGGTCGTGCTGTCGCTGAAAAAGACCGGTGTGCCACCGGGCGACGCCACCGCCGAGCAGATGGATTTCGTGGCCGACCTGGCCGACAAGTACAGCTTCGGCGAACTGCGCGTGACCCATGAGCAGAACCTGGTGCTGGCCGACGTCGAGCAGTCGAAGCTGTTCGAGATCTGGCAGCAAGCCAAGGCCAAGGGCCTGGCGACGCCGAACATCGGCCTGCTGACGGACATCATCTCCTGCCCGGGCGGCGACTACTGCTCGCTGGCGAATGCGAAGTCGATCCCGATCGCGGCCGCCATCGCCCAGCGCTTCGACGACATCGATTTCCAGCACGACATCGGCGACATCGAACTGAACATCTCGGGCTGCATCAACGCCTGCGGCCATCACCACGTCGGCCACATCGGCGTGCTGGGCGTGGACAAGGACGGGTCCGAGTGGTACCAGGTGTCGGTCGGCGGCGCCCAGGGCAACCAGTCGGCGATCGGCAAGATCATCGGTCCCTCGTTCTCGGCCTCGCAGATGCCGGAAGTGGTGCAGCGCCTGCTCGACGTCTACCTGCGCGAGCGCGTCGAGGGCGAGCGCTTCGTCGACGTCGTCCAGCGCCTCGGTGTCGCGCCGTTCAAGGAAAATGTGTATGCCACGCCGATTCCGGCGGGCGAACTGGCCGTCGGAGAAGATGAATATGCCTAAGCTGCAGCACCACGAACAGATCATCAAGGGCCGCGAAGTCGTGGCCGACGACTGGACCGTCCTGCGCCTCGACGAGGGCGAAACGCCCGAGACCATCGAGGTCCCGGCCGGCAAAGTCATCGTGCCGCTCAAGGTTTGGCAGGCCCGGCGCGAGGAGTTGATCAAACGCGCCGGAGAGATCGGCCTCTGGTTCGCCTCCGACGAGCAGGCCCAGGCTGCCCGCGACGACCTGGATACATTCAGCGTCATCGCGGTCGACTTCCCGAAGTTCAGCGACGGCCGGGGCTATTCGATCGCCTTCAACCTGCGCAAGCGCCTTGGCTACACCGGCGAACTGCGCGCAATCGGCGACGTGCTGCGCGACCAGCTGTTCCAGATGTATCGCTGCGGCTTCGACGCCTATGCGACGCGCCAGGACCGCTCGGTCGTCGATGCGCTGAAGGGCCTGACCGTCTTCTCCGAAACCTACCAGGCATCGGTCGACCAGCCGCTGCCGCTGTTCCGCCGCCACCAGCGCGACGTGCCGCTGGAGCACAGCGACGTCGGCGCCGGCATCTGAGGATTGAAGGACTGACATGAGCGACCTGCACGTACGGATAGAAGAAACCCGAGGCATCCTGGAACGCATCGCACGCGATTTTTCGCCGGCCGTGTTCGCCTCGAGCCTGGCGGCCGAGGACATGGTCCTGACCGACCTGATCCTGAAGGCCGCCCTGCCGATCGGCATCTTTTCGCTGGAAACCGGCCGCCTGCACAAGGAAACCCTGGAAGTGCTGGACAAGGTCACGGCCCACTACGGCGTCGAGATCGCCCTCTTCCGGCCGCAGCCGGAGCTGGTCGAGGACTACGTGAGCAAGAACGGCCTGAACGCCTTCTACGACAGCGTCGAGATGCGCAAGGGCTGCTGCTACGTCCGCAAGGTCGAGCCGCTCGGGCGTGCCCTGGCGGGCAAGAAGGCCTGGATCACCGGCCAGCGCCGCGCCCAGTCGACCACCCGCGCCGAGCTGGCCGTGCAGGAAGACGACGCGTCCCACGGCATGGCCAAGTTCAACCCGCTGGCCGACTGGTCCGAGCAGGATGTGTGGGAATATATCCGCGCCAACGGCGTGCCCTACAACAGCCTGCACGAGCGCGGCTACCCGTCGATCGGCTGCGAACCCTGCACCCGCGCCATCCAGCCGGGCGAAGACATCCGCGCCGGCCGCTGGTGGTGGGAAAATCCCGAGTCCAAGGAGTGCGGCCTGCACCTGGTCGACGGCAAACTCATCCGCATCAAATCCGTGGCCGCCTGAGCGGCCCGGACGAACACAAGACATTGACAGGCACAGCCATCATGACGACTTTTAGTGATACCCCCGTACTCGGCGACGTGAATGCGCGCCACCTCGACGCCCTCGAATCGGAAGCGATCCACATCCTGCGCGAGGTGGCGGCCGAGTGCGCGAATCCCGCCTTGCTGTTCTCCGGCGGCAAGGATTCCGTGGTGCTGCTGCGCCTGGCCGAAAAGGCCTTCCGCCCGGGTAAATTCCCCTTCCCGCTGGTGCACATCGACACCGGCCACAACTTCGACGAGGTGATCGCCTTCCGCGACGCCCGCGTTGCCGAGCTGGGCGAGCGCCTGATCGTGGGCTCGGTCGAGGAATCGATCCGCAAGGGCACGGTGCGCCTGCGCAATCCGCAAACCGACTCACGCAACTCGGCCCAGGCGGTCACGCTGCTGGAGACCATCGCCGAGCACGGCTTCGACGCCTGCATCGGCGGCGCCCGCCGCGACGAGGAAAAGGCGCGCGCCAAGGAGCGCATCTTCTCCTTCCGCGACGAATTCGGCCAATGGGACCCGAAGGCCCAGCGCCCCGAGCTGTGGGACCTGTATAACACCCGCGTCCATCCGGGCGAGAACATGCGCGTGTTCCCGATCTCGAACTGGACCGAGCTCGACGTCTGGCAGTACATCGCCCGCGAAAAGCTGGCCCTGCCCCCGATCTACTATGCGCACGAGCGCCAGGTGATCCCGCGTAACGGCCTGCTGGTGCCGCTGACTCCGCTGACCCCGGCCCGCGAAGGCGAGCAGGTCGAGACCCGTACCGTGCGCTTCCGTACCGTCGGCGACATCTCCTGCACCTGCCCGGTGGCCTCGACCGCCTCGACCCCCGACGACATCATCGCCGAAACCGCGATCACCCAGATCACCGAGCGCGGCGCGACCCGCATGGACGACCAGACCTCGGAAGCGTCGATGGAAAAACGCAAGAAACAAGGATATTTCTGATGAACGCCGTGTCTACACCCGAACTGAATCACGAGGCCGACCAGTCCGGCCAGGCCAGCCTGCTGCGCTTCATCACCGCCGGCTCCGTCGACGATGGCAAGAGCACCCTGATCGGCAGGCTCCTGTTCGACAGCAAGGGCATCTTCGCCGACCAATTGGCCGCCGTGTCGCGCTCGAAGCACAAGCGCACCGTGGGCGACACGATCGACCTGTCGCTGCTCACCGACGGCCTGGAAGCCGAGCGCGAACAGGGCATCACGATCGACGTCGCCTACCGCTACTTCGCCACGCCCAAGCGCAAGTTCATCATCGCGGACACGCCCGGCCACGAGCAGTACACCCGCAACATGGTGACCGGCGCCTCGACCGCGGACGCCGTCATCATCCTGGTCGACGTCTCGAAGGTGAAGCTGAACGACGACGGCACGGTGGAGCTGCTGACCCAGACCAAGCGCCACTCGACCATCGCCAAGCTGCTGCAGATCGAGCACGTGATCGTGGCCGTCAACAAGATGGACCTGGTGAACTACGACCGCGCCGTCTACGAGCGCATCGTCGGCGCCTACACCGAATTCGCCAACAGCCTCGGGCTGAAGGACATCACCGCGATCCCGCTGTCGGCCCTGGCCGGCGACAACGTCGTCGAGAAGACCGACAACATGGCGTGGTACGAAGGCCCGACCCTGATCGAGCTGCTGGAATCGATCAGCGTCTACGACGAAGCCCACCACGCCCCGTTCCGCTTCCCGGTGCAGCTGGTGGCGCGCCACAACGGCCACGAGGCCAATGACTTCCGCGGCTACATGGGCCGCATCGAGTCGGGCAAGGTGTCGGTCGGCGACAAGCTGGTGGTGCAGCCGTCCGGCGTCGAGGCGACCGTCAAGGAAATCCAGACCTTCGACGGCTCCCTGCAAAGCGCGGTGGCCGGCCAGTCGATCACGCTGCTGCTGAACGAATACGTGGACATCTCGCGCGGCGACGTGCTGGCGGGCTTTGATAAGCCGGCCACCCTGCTCAAGCAGGTCAAGGCCGACGTCTGCTGGATGGCCGACGAGCCGCTGGACGTGCGCCGCAAGTACTGGATCAAGCACGGCACCCGCCAGACCATGGCCAAGGTGAAGGCGGTTGAAAGCGTCCTCGACGTGAACACGCAGCAGCGCAAACCGGCCGAAAGCCCGACCGCCGGCCTGAAGCTGAACGACATCGCCCGCATCGAACTGGCCGTGCAGCAGCCGCTGGCGGCCGACGCCTACGAGGACATCCGCGCCACCGGCGCCTTCATCCTGATCGATGAAGTGACCCATCAGACCGTTGCTGCGGGTATGATCCGCTTGAGCGAGTAAATTGACTCGTCGTCCCCGCGAAGGCGGGAACGACGTACGTAAAAGGAATCTATGCCTGTGGTGGGAAAAGTTTATCTGATCGGAGCCGGTCCCGGCGCCGCTGACCTCATCACCGTGCGCGGCGCGCGCCTGCTGGCGCAGGCCGACGTCGTGCTGTACGACGCCCTCGTTACCCCCGAGATGCTGGCGCTGTGCGAGCGGGCCGAGAAGATCTCGGTCGGCAAGCGCTCCGGCCAGCGCTCCACCGCGCAAGCCATCATCAACCAGCAGCTGGTCGAATGCGCCCAGCGCTTCGAGACCGTGGTGCGCCTGAAGGGCGGCGACCCGATGCTGTTCGGGCGCGCCGACGAGGAATTGCGCGCCCTCGAGGAAGCCGGCATCGAGGTCGACATCGTCCCCGGCATCACCACCGCGGTGGCCGCCGCCGCCGCAACCAGGCAGCCGCTTACCAAGCGCGGCGTGGCACGCAGCGTGGCCTTCTTCACGTCCAGTACCGCCCCGGATGAGCCGGAGCACCGGAGCGCCGGACCGGCTGCCCTGCCGGCAACCGACACCATGGTGCAGTACATGGGCGGGCGCGAAGCCGCCGCCACCGCCGAGCGCCTGCTGGCGCTGGGGCGCCGGCCCGAACTGCCGGTGGTCGTGATCGAAAACTGCAGCCGTCCCGACCAGCGCATCCTGCGCCTGACGCTGTCCGGCCTGGCGCACGGGCTCGACACGGCCAACGGCCCGGTGCTGGTGATGATCGGCGAAGCCCTGCAGCGCCGCGCCCACCAGGCGCCCGACTAAAAACTCCCAGGGCAAGGGATGCGGCCACCCGACGCATCGGCGAAGACAGTACGCTGATATGTATTGACCTTGTCAACGACTGCGACAAGAGATTTTGGCTTTTGCAGCGGGTTGGTAGCAGAACGGGCGGCATGCCGACGGTTGATCAGTCTGATATGCGCGGGTTGGCTACCGCATGACAACCGATTCGTCGGGGAGCTGCCTCGCTCTAGTGTGGAGGGTCATCCCATTCTGGGCGCCTCATAGCGCAACCGAGGGTTCTCCCACCGTTGCCCATTCTGCTACCGACACGCTGCTGATTCATGGTTGGCTCCGTTTATGCCTTGGCCGCCGCTTGCGGCATGGTTTGTCCGATGGCCCAGATAAAACCTGCCAGCTCGCGTGCTAAGGCCGTGCAGGTCTGCACCTTCAACTTGCCTTTTCCCTCCATGGTCAATACATGATGTCTAGTACGGCGAGCCGGATGCAACGCCGCCATGGGAGTTTTTAGCCGTGCCAGGGCGTGTAGCCGATGCCGTTCTGGATAGCGCCGATCACCTGCGCCTGGTTTTCCGCGCTTTCGCTGAAATTCACCAGCACTTCCGCACGCGGCGCGATCGCCAGGGCGTGCAGCCAGAAGTCGTAGCCCGCGGCATCCGGCGCGCGGTGCAGCACGTTCTGGTACAGCGCCTGCACATATTGGGCGTCGCCAGGATTGCTGCCGTACAGGCTGGCGAACTCCGCACTGTGAATGAAGCCGTCCGCCACCGCCTTCAGGCCGTGGCCACCGTCCAGCGAATCGATCCAGTAGCCGAGGCCGGCCTTGTCCGGCGCACGGTTGAACGCGGCCTGGTACAGGCGATAGGCTTCGCCGGCGTTGCCGTTAATGTCCAGCGCCACGTTCTGGTCGCTGAACTGGAGCCGCTCGACGCTGGACAGCTTGGTCGTGCTGCCGTTCAGGAAGTCATACACCGACATGTTGCTACCGTCGTTCGATAGCGAGTAAAAGGCGCGCTGGTTGCCGAAGACTACCTTGTCCAGGCCGGCCGTACCGACCACCTGGGGCGGCAATGGCGCGCCCGGGCTGGTCGCCACCGGCGGGGCGGTCACGACCGGCGCGGCGGGCGCGGTCACGACCGGCGGCGTCACCACGGGCGTGCTCACCACGGGGGTGCTCACTATGGGCGCCGTCGCTACTGGAGTTGTCACTACTGGAGTTGTCACTACTGGCGTTGTCACTACTGGAGTTGCCACGACAGGCGCCGGCTCGCCGACGCTGCTGCCGGCGCTCGATCCCTGCATGCCGCCCTGGACCGGGCCGGTCGCGGCGCCTGCCGCCGTGAACACCCGCGCCTCCACCGACACGCCGCCCGCCTGGCTGTCGACCCAGGCCGTGGCGAAGCCGCCGTTGGCCAAGGCAAGCACGTCGGGGCCGGTCTGGTCGCCGGCGCGCATCTGGTTGATCTCGAATTCCTGCGCATCGACCGCACTGCCGTCGGCACCGAAGCGGCGGCCGAAGATGCCGTTGCCGTCGTAGTCGCCGGTCTGCGACTGCCAGGCGAGCACGAAACCGCCGTCGGACAGCGCCGTCACCGCGGCGTCGTAATGCCCGCCTCCGGAATCCAGGTTGGCCTGCACCGGGCCGCCGAGCGCGTGGCCGGCGCTGTCGTACACCTGGAAGAAAATGTCGGACATCGAGAAGCCAAGCGGCGCATTCACATAGCTGTCCCAGGCGATGACGAAGTTGCCGTTCGCGAGCGTGGTGACGTGCGGCAGCGGCGCCGCGGTCGCCTGGCTGGCCGCGTAACCGTCGCCGTTGACGACGAAGGGCTGGCCCGCGGCGCTGGTGGCGGCATAGACGTTGCCGTCGTTGATCTCGCCCCATGACACCACGTAGCCAGCGCCTTTCAGCGCGGCGATGCTCGGGCTGAAGGCCGAGGCCAGCGCAGCGTAGACCTTCTGCGAACCGAGCAGGGCGCCGTCGGCGGCCGCCGCCTGCTGCACGTGGACGCTGCCGCCGCTGCGCCAGCCGATCGCGAACGAACCGTCGGCCAGGGTAGCGACGGTGGGCATGGCGGCATCGCCACCGGTACCGCCGTCGAGCACGTGCTCGGTCCCGGCGCTGCCGTCCGCTTCGACCACCCGGTAGGCGATGCGCGTGGCGCTGCCACCGCTCAGCGTATCGACGAGGGAATACGCGACCACGAAGCGGCCGCCCGCCAGCGCGGCGACAGCCGGCTCGCCTTCGATCCGGGCGTCGCCGTTCGGAGTCAACGCAAAGGCCGCGCCGCTGGCGCCGCCGGCGGCATCGCGCAACTGGGCCCACAGGCCTGCGCCGGCGCCGCCCGCGATGGTATCGCTGCCCTGCCAGACGGCGACGAAGCCGCCGTTCGACAGGGTCGCCAGCGCCGGATTCGCGGCCCAGGCGTTGCTGGCCGCGCCGAGTTTCAGGTCGTTGCCGAAGCCCGGCAGGTCGTGCGTGACACCGTCTTGCACCGTGTACGACAGGGTGCGGGTGACGCCCTCGCCGGCGATCGGCTTGCCGTCGGTATCGAGCTGGTAGCGGTCGTAGTAGTGGACCGTCACCGCCGCCGACAGGCCGAGCGGCGGCATCTTGCCGGCGTCGCCGACCACCAGGCGCGCACTGGTGTCGCTCGCCGGATCGTAGGCGATCGAGAACAGGCCGGGCTGCGACTGGCTGTCGATCACCCAGCGCCCGCCGGTCATCGCGCCGCTGTCCACCGAGGACAGCAGGTCGACCACGGCGCCCGCCTGCAGGGTCGAGAACATGGCGTCGTTCTCGCCGGTCAGACCGGCCGGCGGGTTGTCGACGATGACCGTATTGTCCTGCGAGACCACGCTGCCGTTCGCCAGCTGGTAATGGGCGCTGAAGACGTTCGGCGTCGACGTGTCGGCGCTGCGGTCGAGGAAGCGCCACAGCGTGCCCGTCGCCTGGACATAGGCGCCCTGTCCGTCGACCGGCACGTTATAGACGTTCCAGGTGTTGCCGTTGTCGTAGCTGTACTGCAGCTGGCCGCGCGCGAGCTGCTGGCCGGCGGCGCTGGATACGTCGAAGGCGACCGCCGTCACCGCGGACGACGAAGCGCCCGACGGTATGCTGGTGCCGGCATAAGTCCAGGTGCTGCTGCCCCAGGTCGGGCGGACGTAGATGGTGGTCGAGGGGGTAGTCATGGGGGAATCGATCGTCGAGAGGAGCCGCGCGCGCGATGCGGCGGGCCGGTGACGATAATGATTCCCTACAGCAAGTTAAAATGCAACGAGGAAATTGCTTTCCATGAGGGAATATCGCGTGCAAGCAACAGAGTATTATCCTGGAAACAACTCAGTTGGCATAAAAAGTTACCTACAAAACAACTGAGTTAACGAACGGACTAGGGGGATGGTCCGGGCAGCGCGGCCACGCAGTAGGCCGTCATTGCCGCCAGCACCCCCGGGTCTTCGCCGACCGCGGGCACGGTCGAGAACGCGATGCCCGGGTGAGCGGCGCGCAGCTCCTCGACCAGCCGCGGCAGGTCGCGCAGCAGGTGCCCGCCCTGCCCCAGGAAGATCGGCACGATGGTGACTGCGCGCACGCCGCGCGCGGCGAGAAGCGCCACTTCGTCGGGCAGGCTGGGCGTCATCAGTTCGAGGAAGGCCAGCGAGACCGCGACCTCGGGCCGCTGTTGCGCGGTCAGGTCGCGCAGGCGCTGGAAAGGCACGGCCCAGGAGGCGGCGCGGGCGCCGTGCGCGAACAGGATCAGGGCTTGGTCGAACTGCGGGTCCATGATGGATCTCCTAATGCCGCTCGACCCAGCGCAGGGCGCCGAGCGCGAGCAGCAGGAACAGCACGCTGGGCGCGGCCGCCGTCATGAATGGCGGCCAGGTCGACAGCATGCCGATGTGCGAGAACAGGTTGTTAATGAGCAGGAAGCTCACGCCGATCATGATGCCGACGAAGATCTTGAAGCTGACCCCGCCGCTGCGCACCTGCAGGTAGCCGAACGGCAGCGCCAGCGCCATCAGCACGAAGATCGACAGCGGATCGATCAGCTTGCGCCAGAAGGCGATCTTGAAGCGCTCCGTCTCCTGGCGATTTTCCGCAAGGTGACGCGTATAGACCGCCAGTTCGTTGGCCGACATGCGTTCCGGGTCCGAGCGCGACACCGCCAGGATCTTCGGCGTGATCTCCGATTCCAGGTCGAGGGTCGGCAGCTTGCGCGTGCTGACGGCGGCGGTCTCCTGGCCGAAGCTGTTCTGGATGGTCTGGCCGTTCGGCAGCGGTGCGCCGGGTGCCGGCAGGGTCCGGCTGTTGGTGAACTGGGTCTCGGTCACGTTCTGCAGGCGCCAGGTATGGTCGCCGCCGAAGACGGCGCTGGCGGCCGTGATCAGGGCGCGCATGCGCATGTTGTTGTCGAACTCGTACAGGCGCACGTCGGCCAGCTGGCCGTCCGGGCGGATCTGGCGCGCGTTGAAGAAGCGCGAGCCGGTGACCGGGCCTTTCGCGCCGCCCTCGTGGATGGTGTCCTTGGTCCACATTCCGGAGCGGAATTCGGCGGACAGGGTCGCCCCCTTGGCCGACAGGCGCAGGCGCTCGGCCAGCGGCGCGGTGCGCGGCGTGATCAGTTCGCCGAAGATGAAGGTGATGACGACGAACACGATGCCAATCTTGAACAGCATCCAGACCGCCATCCGGGTCGTCATCGAGGACGCGCGCATGATCGTGAATTCCGAGCTCTGGGCAAACTGGGCCATCGTGTAGATGGTGCCGATCAGGGCGGCGATCGGCATCACGCGGTACATATTACCCGGCACCAGCATCAGCACGTAGAGCAGCGCGTGCTGGAGCATGTAGCCGCCCTTGCCTACCGAGGGCAGCTCGCCGGTCAGGTCCATGAAGGCGGCCAGGGCCAGGAAGGCGACCAGCACGAAGGCCACCGCCTGAGCGATGTTGACGAAAAAGTAGCGCTCCAGGATCTTCATTTCGCGCCCTCCCTGGCGGCGGCGCTTTGCAGGAGGCGGCGGCGCTTCCAGGCGTTCGCCAGCAGCAGCGGGTGCCAGCGGTGGTGGATGTTCAGGCGCCAGGCGAACAGGCCCAGCGCGGCCAGCAGCACCAGCGCGTGCAGCGGCCACCAGGCGGCGCCGAAGCCGAGCTTGGCCTGCTTGACGGCCTGCTCGGCCGCCTTGGTCAGGTTCAGGTAGGTAAAGAAGATCAGCAGCGCCAGGATCAGGTTGGCCGAGGCGCCGGCGCGCGGATTCACGAAGCCGAGCGGGATCGCCAGCAGCATCAGCACCACGCACATGATCGGCCAGGTGATGCGGTACTGCAGTTCGGCATCCGCATATTGGTTCTTGGGCATCGCGAGCAGCGCCGCCGTCGACAAGCCCTCGACCTTCAGGTCGCCCATGACCGGCGCCTGCGACCCGACCCGCATGCGGTAGCGCTCGAATTCCATCGACTGGAAGTCCGGCTTGCCGGGCGTGCCCTGGTAGCGGCGGCCGTTTTTCAGCACCAGGTATTGGCCGCCCTTGCCGTCCGGTTCGATCTGGCCTTCCTTGGCGACCACGGTGGTGTTCACGCCGCTGTCGATGGTGTTGACGAATACGTTCTGCACCACGGTCGACGAACGCGCAGCCGAGCTTTCGACGAAGAACACGCGATCGGCCGCTGCCGATTCGCGGAACTGGCCGGGCGCGACGCGCTGCAGGTCTTCGCGCTTTTCGAAGCGCTCGGTGAACTCGTTGCTCTTGAGCTGGGCCCACGGTATGCCGACCAGCGAGATGACCGCCACCACGATCGCGATCGGCAGGCCGAAGCTCAGTACCGGCGCGATCCAGCGCGTGAGCGACTGGCCGGAGGCGAACCAGACGACCATCTCGGAATCGCGGTAGCTGCGCGTGACCACCACCAGCACCGAAATAAAGCTGGTGAGGATCAGGATAGTTGGCAGATAATTCAGCACCGCAAAAGCGATCAAGGCCAGCACGTCGCTGGACGCGACCTTGCCTCCCGCCGCCTTCCCGAGGATGGTGATCAAGGTCCAGGTGACGAGGATGGAAAACAGGACGGTGAAGGTTGCGCCGGCGACGCTGGCCAATTCACGCTGTAGGGCGCGTCGGAAAATCATTCGATAGTTATAATTGCAGGTTAGGCAGGCAGGCGCGCGTCGACCACGCGGATGTCGCAGCCTCGGATAGACAAACGGAGAACCAAATGGACTTTAGCATAAAAGCATTCGACACAAAAAACACGCTGGCGGCAGCCAAATCGGGCTGCATCGCAGTGGCGGTGTTCGAGAACAAAAAACTGTCGGAGGCGGCCAAAGCCCTCGACCTGAACGGCGAGATCGCAGCCGCCGTCAAGTCGGGTGATATCTCCGGCAAGGCCGGCACCACCTTGCTGCTGCGCGGCGTGGCCGGCGTGAACGCCGCCCGCGTTCTGCTGGTGGGCATGGGCCTTGATGAAGCTGTCAGCGAGAAGAGCTTTGCCGGCGCCGTCACCGCCGCCCTGAAAACCTTCTCCACGCTGGGTGCTCAGGATGCCATTATCGCATTCCCGCTGGAGAATGTGAAAGAGCGCGACCTGGCCTGGGCGATCCGCAGCATCGTGGTTGCCGCCAACGAAGCCGAATTCCGCACCGACGCACAAAAGAGCAAGAAGGACCCGGCCCCCACCGGCGTGCGCAAGCTGGCACTGGCCGTCCCCCAGGCTACGCCGCAAGTGAAGGCCGTGCTGGCACAGGCCCAGGCGATCGCCAACGGCATGAACCTGACCAAGGAACTGGGCAACCTGTCGCCTAACGTCTGCACCCCGACCTACCTGGCCAACACCGCCAAGAAGCTGGCCGCCGACTACGGTTTCGACATCGAAGTCCTGGAGCGCAAGCAGCTCGAGGCCCTGAAGATGGGCAGCTTCCTGTCGGTCACCCGCGGCAGCGAGGAAGCGCCCAAGTTCATCGTCCTGAAGCACAACGGCGGCAAGAAGAACGAAGCCCCGGTGGTCCTGGTCGGCAAGGGCATCACCTTCGACACCGGCGGCATCTCGCTGAAGCCGGGTCCGGGCATGGACGAGATGAAGTACGACATGTGCGGCGCCGGCTCGGTGCTGGGCACCTTCCGCGCGATCGGCGAGATGGGCATCAAGCTGAACGTGGTCGGCATCGTGGCCGCCTGCGAGAACATGCCGTCGGGCCGTGCCACCAAGCCGGGCGACATCGTCACCGCGATGAACGGCACCACCATCGAGATCCTGAATACCGATGCCGAAGGCCGCCTGGTCCTGGCCGACGCCCTGACCTACGCCGAGCGCTTCAAGCCGGCCGCCGTGGTCGACATCGCGACCCTGACCGGCGCCTGCATCGTCGCCCTGGGCCACCACAATTCGGGCCTGTTCACCCGCCACGACGACCAGCACAACGCCCTGGCCGACGAGCTGATGGACGCCGGCAAGCAGACCGGCGACACGGCATGGCGCCTGCCGATCGGCGAGCAGTACAACGAGCAGCTGAAGTCGAACTTCGCCGACCTGGCCAACATCGGCAGCCCGGGCGGCGCTTCGTGCACTGCAGCCGCCTTCCTGGAAAACTTCACCCGCAACTACGCCTGGGCCCACCTGGACATCGCCGGCACCGCCTGGAAATCGGGCGCTGCGAAAGGCGCGACCGGCCGTCCGGTGCCGCTGCTGACGACCTTCCTCCTGAATCGCGTGTAACCCACGCCTGGGGCAGGAACGAAAACGGACGCCATGAAAAGCGTCCGTTTTTCATTTGTGCGTGGCAGTCAAAAGATCGGCGTGCCGGCAACGGTTTCGGCGGATCCGGACTCGCCGGCCTTCGGCGCATGCATCGACACGGTCAGCGTGGCGGGATAGGAATAGCCGTTCTGGACGACATTGCCCAGGCCGGCGCTGATGAGGAGGTTGCCGATCAGGCGGTTGCGGTCGTAGCGCGCGTCCCAGCGCTCGTCGGCGCTGCCGATGCCTTCGCGCTTGCAGCTGACGGCCAGCGGCTTGCCGCTGCGGACGATCGTCACCCGTCCGGGCGCGACGACGAACCAGCGGCCGGCATCGTTCGCCAGCAGGCAGCCGACACCGGCGACTTCGCGGTGATCGAGGATGGCATGCACTTCCACCTGCTGCGCGGTGGGGTCGTCGTCGACGGCCGTGACGCAGCCGGCGAGGCCGATGCCGCACGCCAGCGCCAGCGGCGCCGGATAAAAAAATCTGTTCATGCGCTGTTTACGGCAGCGCGGGCGCGGACATGAGCGCAAAGCGCGGCACGCGCACGCCGTCCACTTCGACCGTTTCGAAAAAGACGTCTTTCGGCCGCACCCAGCTCGCGCCGTCCTCGCCCCGGTAGACGATCACCGGGGTATGGTCCGCCTCGAGCACGGCCTCGCAGACCAGCTCGTAGACCCCGCCCTTGTAGTGGCGGTAGCGCATCAGGTCTGTGCTTCGACCTGGCGGCTCTGGCTCTGGCTTTGGCTCTTTTTCTTCAGGTTCTGGATGACACGCACGAGGCCCTCGACGCCGGCGCTCTCGTCGAGCTCGCTGAAGGCATCCAACACCTCGTTCAGTACGCGGTTGCGTACCGCGGCCTCGTCGGCCAGCATGACCGGGGCCTTGTCCTCGCTCGGCGCGAATTTCTGCGCCTGCTGGGCCTGCTGCGCATCGGCAGCTTTGGCGCCATGCGTCAGCGCGGCCTGCCAGATCAGCCAGCGGCGCTGGGTTTCGTACACCAGATATTCTTCCGGCTTGTCCTCACGGCGCCGGACAATGTGGCCATCGCGTTGGGCCCATGCTTCGAATGCTTGACGCATTGCTGTCCTTTACAAAAGCTGTGTGCAAATCCTGCTTTCGGATCCGCGATCGTTACACACCTGCCAGCGGCCGAATAACGGGATCCGACCCAGGCAACCCTATCAAAGCAATGAATTGCCAAGAGATACTTGACTTCAAAGAAATATACAAATATTACAAGTAGAATTGGCGTACTGCAACATTTTCTTCCTGAAGGGAAAAAGATACGTAATCGTTCTCCCCCTTGCCGCGATTGTTACATATTGTCACAGTTCAGACGAGTTTGCCAGAGCTGGAATATGTTTTTCTTACTAAGCAATAATTCTACGACATCAACGTTGCAATTTGTGCAAATATTTGCAACTGTGTACCGGTAACGACCATTTAGGCCCATGGAACGCCATAAAACAACAGGCTGGCGGCCTCGACTGCCATGCAATAATGGCGGTCTTGCCATACCAGTCCACACGATTCATGAAGATAGCTACCTGGAACGTCAACTCGCTGAAAGTACGTCTGCCGCACCTGCTGCAGTGGCTCGCCGCCAATCCCGTCGACGTGCTCTGCATTCAGGAGACCAAGCTCACCGACGATAAATTCCCGGTCGCCGAGATCAACGCGGCCGGTTACGAGGTCGTGTTCAGCGGCCAGAAGACCTATAACGGCGTGGCCATCCTGGCCCGGCACCCGCTGAGCGACGTCGTGCGCAACAACCCGCGTTTCCCGGACGAGCAGCAACGCCTGATCGCCGCCACCGTGAACGGCGTGCGCATCATCTGCGCCTACGTCGTGAACGGCCAGGCGGTCGGCTCCGACAAGTATACCTACAAGATGGCCTGGCTGGCCGCCTTGCGCGAGTGGGTGCAGGAAGAGATGGCGGCGCATCCCGACTTTGCGATCCTGGGCGACTACAACATCGCGCCGGACGACCGCGACGTGCACGATCCGGAGGCATGGGCCGGCCAGATCCACTGCTCGGAGCCGGAGCGCGACGCCCTGCGCGCGCTGTTCGGCCTGGGCCTGACGGACGCCTTCCGCCTGTTCGAGCAGCCGGAAAAACAGTACAGCTGGTGGGACTACCGCCAGATGGCTTTCCGCCGCAACCGCGGCCTGCGCATCGACCACATCCTGCTGTCGCCCAGCCTGGCGCAGCGCTGCACCGCCTGCACGATCGACCGCGATCCGCGCAAGTGGGAGCAGCCGTCCGACCACACGCCCGTCATCGCCACCCTCGGCTAGCGCAGGCCCGCGACCATCAGCATCGGCAGGATCCCGGCGCCATCGATCGGCTTCGAGAACAGGTAGCCCTGGGCGAGGTCGCAGCCGTGGCCCAGCAGCAGCGCGAGCTGGGCCTCGGTCTCCACCCCTTCCGCCACCACCGACAGCTGCAGGCTGCCGGCCAGCGCCATGATCGCGGCGACGATCGCCCGGTCTTCGCCGCTGCTTTCCAGGTCGCGCACGAAGGCGCGGTCGATCTTGATCTTGTGGACCGGGAAGCGCTTCAGGTAGGCCAGGCTCGAATAGCCGGTGCCGAAGTCGTCGATCGACAGGCGGATGCCCATCGCCGATATCTGCTCGAGCGTCTCCAGGGTCTGGCCGCCGTGCTGCATCAGGGCGGTCTCGGTGATCTCGAATTCGAGCATGGCGGGGTCGATCCCGGTCTGCCCGACGATGCGGCGGATCGACTCGATCAGGCCGCGGTGCATGAACTGGCGCGCCGACAGGTTGACCGCCAGCGGTACCGGCCGCAAGCCGGCGCGCCACCACGCCATCGCCTGTTCGCAGGCGGCGCGGATCACCCATTCGCCGACCGGCACGATCAGGCCGTTCTCCTCCAGCATCGGGATGAAGTCGTCGGGCGCGACCAGGCCGTGGCCCGGACGGCGCCAGCGCAGCAGCACTTCGAGTGCGCGCACGGCGCCGTCCTGCGTGGCGACGATGGGCTGGTAGAACAGCGTGAACTCGCGGCGTTCGAGCGCGCCGCGCAGGCTGGTCTCGAGCTCGAACCGGCGCGCCGCCGCCACGTTCATGCGCTCTGCGAAGAACTGGTAATTATTGCGGCCGGACGCCTTGGCGTGGTACATCGCGGCGTCGGCCTTGCGCATCAGGGTCTCCAGGTCCTCGCCGTCGTCCGGGCACAGGCAGATGCCGATCGAGGGCGAGATGTGCAGGTCGCGGCCCTCGAAGCGGACCGGCTCGGCCAGCGCGGCGATGATCTTGTCGCCGACCAGGGCGCACTGCCCGGCCTCGCGCACGCCCGGGACCAGCACCACGAACTCGTCGCCGCCCAGGCGCGCCACGGTGTCGACCGCGCGCACCACGCGGCACAGGCGGTTCCCGACTTCCTTCAGCAGGTGGTCGCCGGTCAGGTGGCCGAGCGAATCGTTGATGGTCTTGAAGCGGTCCAGGTCGATGAACAGCACGGCCAGCTTGTGGCCGTCGCGGCACGCCGCCAGCATCGCCCGGTCCAGGCGCTCCGAGAGGAGTGCCCGGTTCGGCAGCCCGGTCAGGGCGTCGTGGTAGGCCATGTGGTGGACCCTGGCCTCGGCCTGGCGCCGTTCGACGATCTCGGCCTGCAGCAGCCGGTTCGCCCCCGCCAACTCGGCGGTGCGCTCCTGCACCCGCACTTCGAGCTCGTCGCGCGCGCGGCGCAAGGCGTCGGCCGCCTCGCGCTGGTCGGTCACGTCGTCGACCAGCCACACGCTGCGGCCGCTGCGCTGGGCCAGGTCGAAGGGACGGCCCGACAGGCGCGCCCAGAAGCGCGTGCCGTCGCTGCGCGCCAGCTGGTATTCGGCCATGTGCACGCGCCCGGCCGCGAAGTCGGACTGGGTCTGGCGGCGGGCCTCGTCCCAGGTGGCGGTATCCGGGTAGAGGTCGCGCACGGTGGCGCCGTCGATCGCGCCGCTCGGGTAGCCGAACAGCTCCTCCATCTTGCGGTTGCAGCGCAGCGTGCGGCCGCGCTCGACCACCGCGATGCCCAGCACCGCGTTGTCGAGGATGGCCTGGTTCTCCAGCACGGCGTTGCGCAGCGATTCCTCGTCGCGCTTCTGGTGCGTGCGGTCCTCGATCATCCAGATCACGCCCTGCGACGGCGCTTCGCGGTTGACGGCGTAGCCGATCACCTTGACCCACATCGGGGTGCCGTCCTTGCGCACCATGATGTCCTCGCCGAGGAAAGGCTTGCCCTGCCCGATCACGCCGTAGGCCATCGCGCCCAGATCGAGATAGGCCTGCTCGCTGGTGAACAGGATCCGGGTCGATTGGCCCACCGCTTCGTCTTCCTCGTAGCCGAGCATCCGGTCGAAGCAGCTGTTGCAGCGGGTGATGACGCGCTCGCGCGTGAAGAAGATGCCGATCGAGGCATTGGTCATGATCGCCTGGACTTCGGTCAGGGCGCGACGCGCCTCGGTCACGTCCTCCAGGATCCAGATCGTGCCAGCCTCGCGCGAGCTCATGTCGACCGCCTTGGAGCGGATGCGGCACCAGATCAGCGAGCCGTCGCGATGGCGCAGCTGGATCTCGGCCTTTTCGAACAGGTCGCCGTTGGTGAGGATCGGGATGGCTTCGCCGGTGAAGGCGTCGTACTCCGCCTGCGAGACGAAGAATTCGGCCGGGCTGCGGTTGACCAGCTGCTCGGGCTCGTAGCCGAGCATCTGGGCCATGCGCGGATTGCAGGACTTGACCAGGTGCGGCAGGGTCACGACGATGCCCACCGGCGCGTGTTCGAGCACCGCCGCCTGCTCCAGCAGGGTGCTGCGCGACACGCCCTCGGTGCCCCGGCCCGGGGCCGGCACGTCCGCCTCGCCGAAGACGAAGGTGGCGCCGGGAATGCCCGCATGCGGCGGCAGGGGCAGCGCCCTCACCTCGACCGGTACTTCCTTGCCGCCGGCCGCCAGCATCCCGTTCCAGCGCCGCTCGGCCGTCAGCGCCAGCCCGGCCTCGCAGGCCGCCTGTCCGGCGCAGTCCTGGCTGAAGAGAGCCGGCAGCGTCAAGCCTTCGAGCGGCGCGCCGAACAGGCGCTCAAGCGCATCATTGGCCGCCCATACCATTCCCAGCGCATCGCAGGCACATGCGGGAGCCGCAATGAGCCCCAGCGCCTCGGCCACCAGGGCCGGTTTGCTCGTTACACGATCCATCCCTGTTCCAGTCTTTGGGTCCGTCCGAGGAACCTCTTTTCACAGGGGGATCATAAACCAAAATTTACCGAAAATAACGAACAGGCAAAAAAAAGCCCGCCGTGCGCGACGGCGGGCCGGCGCTGCATCGCGTGTCAGAAGGTGTCGCCGGGGATGCGTACCCAGCCTTCCATCAGCACCCGCGCGCTCCTGCTCATCACCGCCTTGGTGACGATCCAGTCGCTGTCGACCACTTGCGCCTGGGCGCCCACGCGCAAGGTGCCGGACGGGTGGCCGAAGCGCACCGCTTCGTGCGCGCGGCCGCCGGCGGCCAGGCTGACCAGGGTGCCGGGGATCGCCGCCGCGGTGCCGATCGCCACCGCGGCCGTGCCCATCATCGCGTGGTGCAGCTTGCCCATCGAGAGCGCGCGTACCAGCAGGTCGATGTCGTCCGCCTTGACCTGCTTGCCGCTGGAGGCGAGGTAAGCGGCAGGCGGGGCGACGAAGGCGACCTTCGGCGTGTGCTGGCGCCGCGCCGCCTCTTCCACATGCGAGATCAGGCCCATGCGCATGGCGCCGTAGGCGCGGATCAGCTCGAACATCGCCAGCGCCTTCGGGTCGCCGTTGATGTCGTCCTGCAGCTCGGTGCCCTTGTAGCCGATGTCCTGGGCATTCACGAAGATGGTCGGGATGCCGGCATTGATCATCGTGACCTTGAGCGTACCGACGCCCGGCACCTCGAGTTCATCGACCAGGTTCCCGGTCGGGAACATCGCATTGTTCCCCCCCGCGCCGGTCTCACCTTCGGCTTCGGCCGCCGGGTCCATGAACTCGAGCTGGACCTCGGCCGCCGGGAAGGTCACGCCGTCCAGCTCGAAGTCGCCGGTTTCCTGCACCTGGCCGTTCCTCACCGGTACGTGGGCGACGATGGTTTTACCGATGTTGGCCTGCCAGATGCGCACCGTGACCGTGCCGTCCTGCGGAATGCGCCCGGGGTCGATGAAGCCGTTGGCGATCGCGAAGGGGCCGATCGCGGCCGACAGGTTGCCGCAGTTGCCGCTCCAGTCGACGAAGGGCTTGTCGATCGAGACCTGGCCGAACAGGTAGTCGACGTCGTGCTCCGGCTTCGTACTTGTCGCCACAATCACGGTCTTGCTGGTGCTGGAGGTGGCGCCGCCCATGCCGTCGATCTGCTTGCCGTAGGGGTCGGGGCTGCCGATCACGCGCAGCAGCAGCTTGTCGCGCGCCTCGCCCGGGACCTGCGCGGCTTCGGGCAGGTCCTGCAGGCGGAAGAACACGCCTTTGCTGGTGCCGCCGCGCATGTAGGTGGCGGGGATTTTGATTTGGGGGATGTGTGCCATTACGCAGCCACCTTCGTGGTCGCCAAGAAGTCCTGCGCAAACCGCTGCAGCACGCCGCCCGCCTCGTAGATCGACACTTCTTCCGCGGTATCCAGGCGGCAGGTCACCGGCACCTCGATGGTCTCGCCGCTGCGGCGATGCACCACCAGGTTCAGCACCGCGCGCGGCGTGCGTTCGCCCATCACGTCGAAGGTCTCGGTGCCGTCGATGCCCAGCGTCAGGCGGGTCGTGCCCGGCATGAACTCCAGCGGCAGCACGCCCATGCCGACCAGGTTCGTGCGGTGGATGCGCTCGAAGCCTTCGGCCACGATGGCCTCCACGCCCGCCAGGCGCACGCCCTTGGCCGCCCAGTCGCGCGAGGAACCCTGGCCATAGTCGGCGCCGGCGATCACGATCAGCGGCTGCTTGCGTTCCATATAGGTCTCGATCGCTTCCCACATGCGCGTCACCTGTCCCTCCGGTTCGATGCGTGCCAGCGAGCCGGCGCGCACGCTCCCATCCGGGTTGCGCACCATCTCGTTCTTCAGCGTCGGATTGGCGAAGGTCGCGCGCTGCGCCGTCAGGTGGTCGCCGCGGTGGGTTGCATAGGAATTGAAGTCTTCTTCCGGCAGGCCCATCTTGTGCAGGTATTCGCCGGCCGCGCTGTCCATCATGATGGCGTTGGACGGCGACAGGTGGTCGGTGGTGATGTTATCGCCCAGCACCGCCAGCGCGCGCATGCCCTTCATCGTGCGTTCTCCGGCCAGCGCGCCTTCCCAGTACGGCGGACGGCGGATATAGGTGCTCATCGGGCGCCACTCGTACAGCGGCGACACCGCTTCCGCCGCCGTCTCCTGGCGCGCGAACATCACGTCGTAGACATTGCGGAACTGCTGCGGCTTGACCGATTGCTCGACCACGGCGTCGATCTCGGCGTCGCTCGGCCAGATGTCGGCAAGCCTGATCTCGCGGCCGGCGGCGTCCACGCCCAGCACGTCCTTCTCGATGTCGAAACGGATCGTGCCGGCGATCGCGTAAGCCACGACCAGCGGCGGCGAGGCCAGGAAGGCCTGCTTCGCGTACGGGTGGATGCGGCCGTCGAAGTTGCGGTTGCCGGACAGGACGGCGGTCGCGTACAGGTCGCGCTCGACCACTTCCTTCTGGATGCTTGGGTCGAGCGCACCCGACATGCCGTTGCAGGTGGTGCAGGCAAAGGCGACGATGCCGAAGCCCAGCTGTTCCAGCTCCGGCAGCAGGCCCGCTTCTTCCAGGTACAGCGCCACCGCCTTGGAGCCCGGCGCCAGCGAGCTCTTGACCCACGGCTTGCGCAGCAGTCCGAGCCTGTTGGCGTTACGGGCGATCAGGCCGGCCGCGATCATGTTGCGCGGGTTGTTGGTATTGGTGCAGCTGGTAATCGCCGCGATGATCACGGCGCCGTCCGGCATCAGGCCGGGCTCGTTGTCGACCCGCTTTTCGGCAGGAATGGCGATGCCCTGAGCGGCCAGTTCCGAGGTCGGCACGCGCTTGTGCGGATTGGAGGGTCCGGCGATGTTGCGCACCACGGTCGACAGGTCGAACCGGAGCGTGCGCTCGTACTCGACCTGCTGGAGCGTGTCGGCCCACAGCCCGGTTTCCCTGGCATAGGTCTCGACCAGTTTCACCAGCTCGTCGTCGCGGCCGGTGAGCTTCAGGTACTTGATGGTCTGCTCGTCGATGGCGAACATGGCGGCGGTCGCGCCGTATTCCGGGGCCATGTTCGAGATCGTGGCGCGGTCGCCCAGGGTCAGGTTCGAGGCGCCCTCGCCGAAGAATTCCAGATAGCTTGATACCACCTTCGACTTGCGCAGGAACTCGGTCAGCGCCAGCACGAGGTCGGTGGCGGTGATGCCGGGCTGCGGTTTGCCGGTCAGCTCGACGCCGATGATGTCCGGCAGGCGCATGTAGGACGCCCGGCCCAGCATCACGCTTTCCGCTTCCAGTCCGCCCACGCCGATCGCGATCACGCCCAGCGCGTCCACCATCGGGGTGTGCGAATCGGTGCCGACCAGGGTGTCCGGGAAGGCCACGCCATCCTTCACCTGGACCACGGGGCTCATGCGCTCCAGGTTGATCTGGTGCAGAATGCCGTTCCCCGGCGGGATCACGTCGACGTTCTGGAAAGCCTTCTTGGTCCACTCGATGAAGTGGAAACGGTCTTCGTTGCGGCGGTCTTCGATGGCGCGGTTCTTCTCGAAAGCGTCGGGATCGAAGCCGCCGCATTCGACCGCCAGCGAGTGGTCGACCACCAGCTGGGTCGGCACCACCGGGTTGACCAGGGCCGGGTTCCCGCCCTGCAGGGCGATGGCGTCGCGCAGGCCGGCCAGGTCGACCAGGGCGGTCTGGCCGAGGATGTCGTGGCAGACCACGCGCGCCGGGAACCAGGGGAAATCGAGGTCGCGCTTGCGTTCGATGAGCTGCTTCAGCGAGGGCACCAAGGCGACCGGCTCGCAGCGGCGTACCAGGTTTTCGGCCAGCACGCGCGACGTGTACGGCAGGCCGTCCCAGGCGCCCGGCTGGATCTCTTCGACCGCGGCCTTGGCGTCGAAGTAGTGCAGATTCGTCCCATGCAGGGGTTTGCGGTATTGGCTGTTCATGATGTTGGTGAATCCAATAAGAGTTGGCGGTACTGCTTGGCGTAGTACCTTCCGTCGTGCAGAAAGGCGCCCGGCTCGAGGCCGAACTGCCGGAATCCGAAGGCGTCGTAGAGCTGCTGCGCGCGCGTATTGCCTTCGTGGACCGTCAGCGTGATCTGGCGGATGGTCCCAAGTGAGCGAGCGAATTCGATTAGATGAGCAAGGAGTGCGCTGCCGATGCCGCGTGCCTGCTTGTCCGGGTCGACCACCAGCGCGTTCAGGCTGGCGGAGTGGCGGATCTTGCGGCCTTCCTGCGTGCGCAGGCAGACCGCGCCGGCCAGCGCGCCGCCGTCGAAAGCGCCGAACCAGTACTCTCCCTCCTTCGCCAGGCGCTTTTCGGCCCAGGACAGAGGCTGCTGCAAGGCCTCCTCATAGTCCGGGCGGAAGGCGTGCGGAAAGGCGCGCAGGCCGGCCAGGCGCAGCGAACGGTAGGCCGGCGCGTCGGGTGGACCGAGGCGCCGTACCGTGAACTGCGAAGGCGGCCGGCCGCTCATGGCCTTATTTGCGCTCCGCCAGCGGCACGAACTGCAGGTCTTCCGGGCCGACGTAGTTCGCGCTCGGACGGATGATCTTGTTGTCGATGCGCTGCTCGATCACGTGGGCCGACCAGCCCGAGGTACGGGCGATCACGAACAGCGGCGTGAACATCGCGGTCGGCACGCCCATCATGTGGTACGAGACGGCCGAGAACCAGTCGAGGTTGGGGAACATCTTCTTGACTTCCCACATGACCGATTCCAGGCGCTCGGCGATGTCGAACATCTTCATCGACCCGGCCTCCGCCGACAGCTTGCGGGCGACTTCCTTGATCACCTTGTTGCGCGGGTCCGAGATCGTGTACACCGGGTGGCCGAAGCCGATCACGACTTCCTTGTTGGCGACGCGGTTGCGGATGTCGGCTTCGGCTTCGTCCGGGTTCTCGTAGCGCTTCTGGACTTCGAACGCGACTTCGTTGGCGCCGCCGTGCTTCGGACCGCGCAGCGCGCCGATCGCGCCGGTGATGGCCGAGTAGATGTCGGAACCGGTACCGGCGATCACGCGGCCGGTGAAGGTCGAGGCGTTGAACTCGTGTTCGGCGTACAGGATCAGCGAGGTGTGCATGGCCTTGACCCACTCGTCCGAGGGTTTGAAGCCGTGCAGCAGGTGCAGGAAGTGGCCGCCGATCGAATCGTCGTCGGTTTCCACCTCGATGCGCTTGCCGTTATGGCTGAAGTGGTACCAGTACAGCAGCGCCGAACCCAGCGAGGCCATCAGGCGGTCGGCGATGTCGCGCGCGCCCGGGATGTTGTGGTCGTCCTTTTCCGGCAGCGTGCAGCCCAGCACCGAGACGGCGGTGCGCATCACGTCCATCGGGTGCGAAGCGGCCGGCAGCGCTTCCAGTGCCGCCTTGAGGGATTGCGGCAGGCCGCGCAGCATCTTCAGCTTGGCCTTGTAGCCCTTCAGCTCGGCCACGGTCGGCAGCTTGCCATGCACCAGCAGGTAGGCGATCTCTTCGAATTCGGAGGTGTCGGCGACGTCCAGGATGTCGTAGCCGCGGTAGTGCAAATCGTTGCCGGAACGGCCCACCGAGCACAGCGCGGTATTGCCGGCGGCGACGCCGGACAGGGCGACGGATTTCTTCGGCTTGAAGGTCGGGGTGTCGTTGTGAACAGTTTGATCGGTCATCTCGAAAGTCTCCGTAGGCAAATTATTTGGCTTTGTTCTGGGCAAACAGGGCATCCAGCTTCTGCTCGAAGCTATGGTAGTCGATGCGGTCGTACAGCTCGGCGCGGGTCTGCATGGTGTCGACCACGTTCTTCTGGGTGCCGTCGCGGCGGATCGCTTCGTACACGTTCTCGGCGGCCTTGTTCATGGCGCGGAAGGCCGACAGTGGGTACAGCACGATATCGACGTCGGCGCCCTTCAGTTCCTCGACGGTAAACAGCGGGGTCGCGCCGAACTCGGTGATGTTGGCCAGGATCGGCACCTTGACCGCCTTCTTGAACTGGGCGTACATCTCGAGGCTCGTGATCGCTTCCGGGAAGATCATGTCGGCGCCGGCTTCGACGCAGGCGACCGCGCGCTCGACGGCCTTGTCGATGCCTTCGACGGCCAGCGCGTCGGTGCGCGCCATGATCACGAAGTTGTCGTCGGTGCGGGCGTCGACGGCGGCCCTGATGCGGTCGACCATCTCGCCCTGGCTGACGATTTCCTTGCCCGGACGGTGGCCGCAGCGCTTGGCGCCGACCTGATCTTCGATGTGGCAGGCGCCGGCGCCGGCCTTGATCAGCGAGCGGACAGTCCTGGCGACGTTGAAGGCCGACGAGCCGAAGCCGGTGTCGATGTCGACCAGCAGCGGCAGGTCGCACACGTCGGTGATGCGGCGCACGTCGATCAGCACGTCTTCCAGGCCGGAGATGCCGAGGTCCGGCAAGCCCAGCGAACCGGCGGCCACGCCGCCGCCCGACAGATAGATCGCGCGGTAGCCGGCGCGCTTGGCCAGCAGGGCGTGGTTGGCGTTGATCGCGCCGATCACCTGCAGCGGGTGTTCTTCCTGCACGGCCTGGCGGAATTTCGCGCCTGCGGAGAGTTGGCTCATGTGCTCTTACCTTTCAATGTTGCGTTGACGGGAATATGCCAGGAGTAATGCAAGGGGCGTGCCAAGCCGGCGGCCGGCGCCCTCCCCCCGTGTTTTCAAGCACTTGCGCGGCTTGCGACATGGCGGCACTGCCCCGGCGTTTCACCAACGTTTCATTGTGAAACACCGGCGTGAAACAGGCAATAAAAAACCCCGCACTCGGCGGGGTTTATCGGCGTTGCCGGAAGATCAGTGAGCCGAAGCCGCCGCCGCACCGATACCGGTCTCGGAACGCACTTCCTGCGCCTCGAAGCCGGCCTTGTCGATGGCGGCGCGCGGGCTCTTGTCAGTGACCGAGAACAGCCAGACGCCGACGAAGCCGACGATCATCGAGAACAGGGCCGGCGAGGTGTACGGGAAGATCTCGACCTTGTTGTGGAAGACGTCGACCCATACCGATTTCGACAGCACGGTCAGGATCACGGCGGTGGCCAGGCCCAGGAAGCCGCCGACGGTCGCGCCGCGGGTGGTGCACTTGCTCCACAGGACCGACATGAACAGCACCGGGAAGTTGGCCGAGGCGGCGATCGCGAAGGCCAGCGAGACCATGAAGGCCACGTTCACGGTTTCGAACACATAGCCCAGCCCAACGGCGATGATGCCGAGGACGATGGTGGTGATCCTCGAGACGTGCAGCTCGCTGCCGGGGGCCGGCTGGCCCTTCTTGATGACGGTGGCGTAGAGGTCGTGCGAGACGGCCGAGGCGCCCGACAGGGTCAGGCCGGCCACCACCGCGAGGATGGTCGCGAAGGCCACGGCCGAGATGAAGCCGAGGAAGACGTCGCCGCCGACGGCCTTGGCCAGGTGCACGGCCGCCATGTTGTTACCACCCAGCAGCTTGCCGGCGGCATCCTTGAAGGCCGGGTTGGTACCGACCAGCACGATCGCGCCGAAGCCGATGATGAAGGTCAGGATATAGAAGTAGCCGATCCAGGTGGTGGCCCACAGCACCGACTTGCGCGCTTCCTTGGCGCTCGGGACGGTGAAGAAGCGCATCAGGATGTGCGGCAGGCCGGCGGTGCCGAACATCAGCGCCATGCCGAAGGAGATGCCGGAGATCGGGTCCTTGATGAAGTTACCCGGGCCCATGATCGAGAAGCCCTTGCTGTGCACGTCGACGGCCTTGGCGAACAGGGCTTCGGGGCTGAAGTTGTACAGCGCCAGCACCGAGAACGCCATGTAGGAGGCGCCCGCCAGCAGCAGCACGGCCTTGATGATCTGCACCCAGGTGGTGGCGGTCATGCCGCCGAACAGCACGTACACCATCATCAGGATACCGACCAGCACCACGGCGATGCCGTAGTCCAGGCCGAACAGCAGCTTGATCAGCTGGCCGGCGCCGACCATCTGGGCGATCAGGTAGAACAGCACAGTCACCAGGGTGCCGGCCGCGGCGAACATGCGCACCGGCGTCTGGGCGAAGCGGTAGGCGGCGACGTCGGCGAAGGTGAAGCGGCCCAGGTTGCGCAGGCGCTCGGCCATCAGGAAAGTGATGACCGGCCAGCCGACCAGGAAGCCGATCGCGTAGATCAGGCCATCGAAGCCGTTGGCGAACACGGCGGCCGAAATGCCGAGGAAGGACGCGGCCGACATGAAGTCGCCGGCGATCGCCAGGCCGTTCTGGAAGCCGGTGATGCCGCCGCCCGCGGTGTAGAAGTCGGACGCCGAGCGGGTGCGCTTGGCCGCCCACTTGGTGATGAACAGGGTGAAGATGACGAAGCCCGCGAACATCGTGATCGCGGTCCAGTTGGTGGCCTGCTTGGTGGCCTGGCCCAGATCGGGCGCGGCGATGGCGGCGTTGGCGGCGGCCAGCAGGGCCAGCGCGGAAGCGTGTCGGATCATTGTTTTCATGCGCGCACCTGCTGTTTGGTTCCGGTGGTGCCGGTGTCGCCGCCGGCGGCGTTGCGCTGGATCGCATCGGTCAGCGCATCGAATTCGCTGTTGGCGCGGCGCACGTAGATGCCGGTCACGACGACCGTGAACAGGATCACGAACAGGCCCAGCGGCACGCCCCAGGACATCACGCCGGAACCGATCCGGGAACCCATGAATTCCTTGGCAAAGGAATTCAGGAGGGTGAAGCCGTAATACACGATCATCACGGCCCAGGTCAGCAGCCAGCCGTAGCTGGAGCGGGTCCTGACCAGCTTCTGGTAATTCGGGTCGCTCTTGACCCGTTGTACGACGTCTTGGTCCACTTTTTGTCTCCAATACTTTTTAATGATGCCTTTTTGGTACAGGCTGCTTGCGATCCTACGGGCCGGTCCTTACCCGATTCTTACGGCATACAGGGAGATCACGGCTGCTCCAATGTTTCAGCCTGAAACCAGTGGCTGCAATTTGCACTACACTTGCAACATGAGTCATCCCACCCGCCTTCCCGGCAGCGGCGCCCACGACGGCGTCGACAAGCCCGTGATCTGGACCGTGTCGGTCTCCCGCCTGTCCGACCTGTTCCGCGACATCACCCTCGAATACGACCACCTGGCCCAGATCGAGCCGCTGCACCTGGGCTTCGACGAGGCCGCGCGCTACATCCGCGAACGCATGGCGCTTGAGCACTGCGACGTCGTGATCGCGGCCGGCTCGAATGCCGCTTACCTGAAAGGACGCGTCTCCATACCGGTGGTGGTGGCGAAGGCCAGCGGCAGCGACGTGATGCAGGCGCTGGCGCGGGCGCGTCGCTTATCGTCGAAGATCGCGGTGATCAGCTACCAGCAGCCGATGCCGGAGCTGGCCGAATTCACCGCCACCTTCGGCCTCGGCATCGCCCAGCGCACCTACGTGACCGAGGAAGACGCGCGCGCCGCGATCGAGGAGCTGAAGTCGGACGGGGTCGAAGTGATCGTCGGCGCCGGCCTGATTACCGACCTGGCCGAGGAAGCCGGCCTGAAGGCGGTGTTCGTGTATTCGGCGGCCTCGATCCGCCAGGCCTTCGACGATGCCCTCGAGATGGCGCGCCTGACCCGACTGGAAGCCGGACGGGGACGGCGCGGCGCCCCGGACCCGCAGCGGGCGCGGCGCGGCCTGAACGACCTGCGCGGCGACTCCCCGGCCATGGAGAAACTGCGCCAGACCGTGGTGCTGTATGCGAGATCGAAGGCCACCGTCCTGATCCAGGGCGAGACCGGCAGCGGCAAGGAGCTGGTGGCCCAGGCGGTCCACCGCGAAGGTCCGCGGCGCACCGCCAACCGGCCCTTCGTCGCCGTGAACTGCGGCGCGATCGCCGAGTCGCTGCTGGAATCCGAACTGTTCGGCCACGAGGAAGGCGCGTTCACCGGCGCGCGCCGCGGCGGCCACGCCGGCCTGTTCGAGGCGGCCAACGGCGGCACCCTGTTCCTGGACGAGATCGGCGAGATGCCGCTGCCGCTGCAGACCCGGCTGCTGCGCGTGCTGGAAGAGCGCGAGGTGATGCGGGTCGGCGGCACGCGCCCGGTGCCGATCGACGTGCGGGTGATCAGCGCCACCCACTGCGACCTCGACGCCCGCGTGCGCGATGGGCGCTTCCGGGCCGACCTGTTCTACCGCCTGGCGGTGCTGCGCCTGACCCTGCCGAGGCTGGCAGAGCGCCGCGCCGACATCCCGCAACTGGCCGAATGGTCGCTGAAGAACGCGATGGCGGCGCTGGACGCCCGCCCGCACCCGAACCTGGCCGCCGAGATCGCGGCCTGCGCACCGCTGCTGCAGGGGTATGCCTGGCCCGGCAACGTGCGCGAGCTGCGCAACCTGATGGAGCGGCTGGCGCTGTTCCTGGCGGCCGAGCCGCTGCAGGCCCTGACGCCGGCCTTCCTGATGGCGGTGGCACCGGAGCTGGGCCGGGCCGCGCCCGTGACCCCGTCCGCCCTGCCCGCCCCCGGCGTCCTGCCGCCGCCGCAGGAATCGCAGCAAGCCAGCGTGGCCGAGGTGCTGGCCCGCTTCGGCGGCCAGCGCGATGCCGCCGCCCGCCACCTCGGAATCAGCCGCACGACGCTGTGGCGGCGCCTGAAAGCGGGCAACTGAGCGCGCAACTGAGCGGGCGCCTGAGCCGGTACTGAAACCGGCGACGGCCGGCCGCGTAAAGGCTTAATATTGCCCAAGTCGGGCACCCGGAATCCGTCATAAGATCACCGTTTTATTGACGGCCTGGCGCCCGCCTTGCGCCCTATCGGAGGCAATATGAACGCTTCTCAGCCCGCCGCATTTCAATCTCCATCAACGGCTGCCCTCTTTTCGCTGATCGGCAATACCCCACTGGTCGAGGTCACCCGGATGGATACCGGCCCCTGCCAGCTCTTCCTCAAGCTCGAATCCCAGAATCCCGGCGGCTCCATCAAGGACCGCATCGGCCGCGCCATGATCGAAGCGGCCGAGAAGGATGGCCGCCTACAGCCCGGCGGCACGGTGGTCGAAGCCACTGCCGGCAATACCGGCCTGGGCCTGGCCCTGGTCGCCCGCATCAAGGGCTACCGCGTGGTGCTGGTGGTGCCCGACAAGATGGCGGCCGAGAAGGTGCTGCACCTGAAGGCGCTCGGCGCCGAGATCCACCTGACCCGCTCGGATGTCGGCAAGGGCCATCCCGAGTACTACCAGGACTATGCCGCGCGCCTGGCGCGCGAGATTCCCGGCGCCTGGTTCGCCGACCAGTTCAACAATCCGGCGAATCCCTACGCCCACGAAACCACCACCGGCCCCGAGATCTGGGAGCAGATGCGGCATGAAGTGGATGCGATCGTGGTCGGGGTCGGCTCGTCCGGCACCCTGACGGGCCTGTCGCGCTACTTCGCCAAGGTGCAGCCGGCGCTGGAATTCGTGCTGGCCGACCCGGTGGGCTCGATCCTGGCCGAGTACGTGCGCACCGGGCAGGTGTCCGCGGTCTCCGGTTCGTGGGCGGTCGAAGGCATCGGCGAGGATTTCATCCCCGCGATCGCCGACCTGTCGCGGGTGCGCCGCGCCTATTCCATCGGCGACGAGGAAAGCTTCAACACGGCGCGCGCCCTGCTGCGCCAGGAAGGCCTGCTGGCCGGTTCCTCGACCGGCACCCTGCTGGCCGCCGCCCTGCGCTACTGCCGCGAACAGACCAGCCCGAAGCGCGTGGTCACCTTCGTGTGCGACACCGGCACCCGCTACCTCACCAAGGTCTACAGCGATGGCTGGATGGTCGACCAGGGCCTGCTGCATCGTCCGCGTACCGGCGACCTGCGCGACCTGATCGGCCGCCGCTTCGACGACGGCGAAGTCGTCACCGTGTCCCCGACCGACACCCTGCTGACCGCCTTCAACCGCATGCGCAGCAGCGACCTGGCGCAGATGCCGGTCATCGACAAGGGCAAACTTGTCGGCCTGATCGACGAGTCCGACATCCTGCTGCACGTCACCAGCGAGCGCGAACGCTTCGGGGCGCCGGTGTCCGGCACCATGAGTTCCGAGCTGCAGACCCTGCCGCCGTCGGGCAGCATGCAGCAGCTGCGCGAGATCCTCGACCGCGGCCTGACCGCCGTGATCGCGGAGGGCGATCATTTCTACGGCCTGATCACGCGCTTCGACCTCCTCAACCACCTGCGCCGCACCCTGAGCTGAGATGCGTGAGCCGACCATGAACGACGACCAGAACAAGCGCCACCTGGCCACCCGCGTGATCCACGGCGGCCAGGCACCCGACCCCACGACCGGCGCCGTGATGCCGCCCATCTACGCGACCTCGACCTTTGCCCAGGAAAGCCCGGGCGTGCACAAGGGCCTCGATTACGGCCGTTCGCACAACCCGACCCGCTGGGCATTGGAGCGTTGCGTGGCCGACATCGAGAGCGGCAGCGCGGCCTTCGCCTTCGCCTCCGGCCTGGCCGCCATCTCGGCCGTTCTGGAACTGCTGCCGGCCGGCTCGCACATCGTCGCCGGCGACGACATGTACGGCGGCACCTACCGCCTGTTCGAGCGCGTGCGCCGCCACAGCGCCGGCCACGAGTTCACCTATGTCGACCTGACCGACCCGCTGGCGCTGGCGGATGCCCTGCGCCCGGAAACGAAGATGGTGTGGGTCGAGACGCCGACCAACCCGATGCTCAAGCTGGCCGACCTGCACGCCATCGCCGCGCTGTGCCGGCAGCAGCACATCCTCAGCGTGTGCGACAACACCTTCGCCAGCCCGGTCAATCAGCGCCCGCTGGAGCACGGCATCGACATCGTGGTGCACTCGACCACCAAGTACATGAATGGCCATTCGGACGTGATCGGCGGAGTGGCGGTGGTGGGGGCCGAGTCACGCCACCAGCCGCTGCGCGAGCGCCTCGGCTTCATCCAGAACGCGGTCGGCGCGATCCAGGGGCCGTTCGACAGCTACCTGGTGCTGCGCGGGATAAAAACCCTGGCGCTGCGCGTCGAACGCAGCTCGGCCAACGCGCTGGAACTGGCGCGCTGGCTGGAGGGCCAGCGCAAGATCGGCAAGGTGCTCTACCCCGGCCTTGCCTCGCATCCACAGCACGAGCTGGCGCGGCGCCAGATGCACGGCTACGGCGGCATCATCTCGATCGACCTCGACACCGATCTCGCCGGCGCGCGCCGCTTCCTGGAACACTGTGAAGTCTTCACCCTGGCCGAGAGCCTGGGCGGCGTGGAGAGCCTGATCGAGCATCCGGCCATCATGACCCACGCAAGCATCCCGCCGGAACAGCGGGCGCTGCTCGGCATCGGCGACGGCCTGATCCGGCTGTCGGTCGGCATCGAGCATGTCGACGACCAGCGCGCCGACCTCGCGCGGGCGCTGGCCGCGGTGTGATTCCGCGGCGGGCGCCCGTCCGGCTCAGGCGGGGACCGGCGCCGGCAGCACCGGCCGGGCGACGGCTCCTGCCCTCGCCGCGTCGACCCTGAAGGTCCCGACGACCCCGGTCAGCTGTTCGGCCTGGGCGCGCATCGTTTCGGCGGCCGCGGCGGCCTGTTCGACCATCGCCGCGTTCTGCTGGGTCGCCTGGTCCATCTCGGCGATCGCGCGGCGCACCTGGGCGATGCCTTCTGCCTGTTCCGAGCTGGCGCTGTCGATCGCGGCCAGCAGGTCGGCGACCTGCTGCACGCGGTCCAGGATCTGGTGCATGGTGCCGCCGGCCGCGCTGGCGATGCCGGCGCCCGATGCGATGGCGCCGATCGATTCCGCGATCAGGCCCTTGATCTCCTTGGCGGCCGCCGCTGAATGCTGGGCCAGGCTGCGCACCTCGTTCGCCACCACGGCGAAGCCGCGGCCCTCGGCGCCGGCGCGCGCCGCTTCCACCGCCGCGTTCAGGGCCAGGATATTCGTCTGGAAGGCGATGCCGTCGATCATGGCGGTAATGTCGCCGATCTTCTTTGCCGACAAGCGAATGGTCTCCATGCGTTCGACCATCTGGCCGACCGCGCTCGCGCCTTCCCGGGCGACGCCGGACGCCGCCAGCGCAAGTTCGCTGGCGTCGTGCGCGTTCACGTGGTTCTGCCGGACCGCCTCGGTCAGCTCGACCATCGAGCGCACGGTCGCGTGCAGGCTGCCGGCCTGGTGCTCGGTGCGGCGCGACAGGTCGCGGTTGCCGGCGGCGATCTCGGCCGAAGCGTGGTCGATCATGCGCGCGCTGTCGAGCACCTTCACCACGGTGGCGGATACCCCGCCCGTCATGTGGTTGAGGGCGTCGAACAGCCGCCCGAGCTCATCCCCGCGGTCGTGCGCGATGCTGGCGTTGAGGTCGCCCTGCGCGACCCGCTCGGCCAGCTGCACCGCATCCTGCAGCGGGGTGACGATGCTGCGCGTGAGCAGCCAGCCGGCGGCGCCGCCGAGCAGCAGCGCGGCGGCACCGGCGACAAGCAGCAGCACGCGGCTGGCGACGGAGGCGGCGGCCGAGGCGGCGGCGATCTCGTGGGCCTGCCGGGCCTGGCTGGCCAGCAGTGCTTCCAGGGCTTTGGTATAGGCGCCGAAGGTGGCGGCAAGTTCGGTGCCCGCCAGTTGCTCGACTTCCTGAGTCTTGCCGAGGTCCTTGGCCTGGAAGACCTGTGCCCGCACCTTCAGCCAGGCAGTCTTGCGCTGGGCGGCATCCAGCGCCAGTGCGTGATCGGCCAGAGTCGCGGCCGGATTCGCGGCCGGATTCGCGGCCAGCCTGCCGAGGCGCGACTCGAGCGCGGCCGCATCTTTGTCACCTTGGGCGAGCTGGGCCTGGAAATAATCGGCCAGCTCCAGGCTGTCGCTGCGCGCGATCGAGACCGTGCGCACGCCGTTCAGGCGCGCCAGGCCGAGCAGCTCGGAAGTGAGCTGTTGCCGCGCAAGCTTGTTGTCGACCAGGTCGCGGGTGATGGCGTCGGTGGCTTGCATGCGCCACAGGGCGACCCCGGCGATCAGGACAATGGAAACGGAGACCACGGCGAAAGCGCCGAAGATCTTGGTGCCGGTCTGGAGCTTGGCGAGTCGCATGGAAGCTGGGCGGGGTTGGATTGCAGCCCAGTATAGATTTGCCTCATGACAACTCCATGACAGGCGTATGACGGGCGCATCAGGGCGCCGGGCGAAAAAAAAGCCCGCACGCGGCGGGCTCTTCGTGGCGGGCGAACCCGCGGTCGTGCCTGATCGAGCGCTTACTCGATCTCGACGGTCTCGACCGGCTCCGGCGGCGGCGGGACGTCGCCTTCCGGGAACTCGAGGAACACATCGTCCTTCTCGTTCAGGTCCACCGTCACGCGGCCACCGTTGACCAGGCGGCCGAACAGCAGCTCGTCGGCCAAGGCCTTGCGGATCATGTCCTGGATCAGGCGCGACATTGGACGGGCGCCCATCTGCGGATCGAAACCCTTCTTCGCGAGGAACTTGCGCAGTTTCTCGGTAAAGATGGCTTCCACCTTCTTCTCGTGCAGCTGCTCTTCCAGCTGCATCAGGAACTTGTCCACGACGCGCAGGATGATTTCCTCGTCCAGCGCGCGGAAGCTGATGATCGCATCCAGGCGGTTGCGGAACTCCGGCGTGAACATGCGCTTGATGTCGGCCATCTCGTCGCCTGCGGCCTTGGAGTCCACGAAGCCCACCGAACGCTTGGTCAGGCTTTCGGCGCCCGCGTTCGTGGTCATGATGATGATCACGTTGCGGAAATCCGCCTTGCGGCCGTTGTTGTCGGTCAGCGTGCCATGGTCCATCACCTGCAGCAGGATGTTGAAGATGTCCGGATGGGCCTTCTCGATCTCGTCCAGCAGCAGCACCGCGTGCGGCTTCTTGGTGATGGCCTCGGTCAGCAGGCCGCCCTGGTCGAAGCCGACGTAGCCCGGAGGCGCACCGATCAGGCGCGACACCGCATGGCGTTCCATGTACTCCGACATGTCGAAGCGCACCAGCTCGATGCCGAGGATGAAGGCCAGCTGCTTGGCGACCTCGGTCTTGCCGACGCCGGTCGGACCGGAGAACAGGAAGGAACCGATCGGTTTGTCCTGCTTGCCCAGGCCGGCACGGGCCATCTTGATGGCCGAGGCCAGCGCATCGATCGCCGGGTCTTGCCCGAACACGACGTTGCGCAGGTCGCGGTCGATGGTCTGCAGCTTGCTGCGGTCGTCCTGGTTGACGGTTTGCGGGGGAATCCGCGCGATCTTCGCGATGATGTCCTCGATTTCCGTCTTGCCGATGGTCTTCTTCTGCTTCGACTTCGGCAGGATGCGCTGGGCCGCGCCCGCTTCGTCGATCACGTCGATCGCCTTGTCCGGCAGGTGGCGGTCATTGATGAAGCGCGCCGCCAGCTCGGCCGCGGTCGACAGCGCCGACGACGAGTACTTCACGCCGTGGTGCTCTTCGAAGCGCGACTTCAGGCCGCGCAGGATCTGCACGGTCTGCTCGACCGACGGCTCGTTGACGTCGACCTTCTGGAAGCGGCGGCTCAGCGCGTGGTCCTTCTCGAACACGCCGCGGAATTCCGTGAACGTGGTCGCGCCGATGCACTTGAGCTGGCCGTTCGCCAGGGCCGGCTTCAGCAGGTTCGACGCGTCGAGCGTGCCGCCCGATGCCGAACCGGCGCCGATGATCGTGTGGATCTCGTCGATGAACAGGATGCCGTTCGGGGTATCCTTCAGCTGCTTGAGCACGGCCTTCAGGCGCTGCTCGAAGTCGCCGCGGTACTTGGTGCCGGCCAGCAGCGCGCCCATGTCCAGCGAATACACGACGGCATTCTGCAGGATTTCCGGGACGTCTTCCTGGACGATGCGCCATGCCAGGCCTTCGGCGATCGCGGTCTTGCCCACGCCGGCCTCGCCGACCAGCAGCGGGTTGTTCTTGCGGCGGCGGCACAGGATCTGGATCACGCGGTCGACTTCTTCTTCGCGGCCGATCAGCGGATCGATCTTGCCGTCGGCAGCCGACTTGTTCAGGTTCTGCGTGAACTGGTCGAGCGGGCTTTCCTTGGTCTGCCCTTCGACCTGCGCTTCTTCCACGCCTTCCGACGCCTTCTGGCTGTCGATCTGCTGGTCCTTGCGCACGCCGTGCGAGATGAAATTGACCACGTCGAGGCGGGTCACGCCCTGCTGGTGCAGGTAGTACACGGCATGTGAGTCCTTCTCGCCGAAGATCGCCACCAGCACGTTAGCGCCGGTCACTTCCTTCTTGCCGTTGGACGCCGACTGCACGTGCATGATCGCCCGCTGGATCACGCGCTGGAAGCCCAGGGTCGGCTGGGTGTCGACCTCGCCCGTGCCAGGCACGGTCGGGGTGTTGTCGCCGATGAAATTCGTCAAGGTCTTACGCAGATCTTCGATGTTGACCGCGCACGCACGCAGGACTTCAGCGGCCGACGGATTGTCGAGCAGCGCCAGCAGCAGGTGCTCGACCGTGATGAACTCGTGCCGAGCCTGCCGCGCTTCGACAAAGGCCATATGTAAAGAGACTTCTAATTCCTGCGCAATCATACTTCCTCCATCACGCACTGCAGGGGATGCCCTGCCTTACGCGCATGCGTTAATACAAACTCCACTTTGGTACACGCTATATCTTTGGAAAACACGCCGCACACCCCTTTACCATGGCGATGTACGGAAAGCATGATCTGCGTCGCCGTCTCGCGATCCTTATTGAAGTACTCCTGGATGATGGCGACCACGAACTCCATCGGCGTGTAGTCGTCATTCAGCAGCGCCACCTGGTACAGGGGAGGTGGCTTTACGGTCTGCCGCTCCAGCAGCTGTTCGGTATCGTGCTTGGTTGCCATAAGAGTATTCTAAAATGCTTTCGCCGTTCGTGCGTACGTTAACAATCAGGGACATTTCGAGGAATCCCATCTGCTTTCCATCTTACGCGTTTTCCCAACTGCGCGCAGATGGCGGCCCGATTGCGAAAATCAAGAGCTTGTTGCAAAGCAGTTGTGAACGTTTTTACAACACGCGCTCAAAACCGCTTGACTTACAAGATTATTGCACCAACAATGCAAACATTGACATGTACTTATGTACTTGTTGATAAGAAGTGAGCAGGCTGAGGAGGGGGCAAGAAGCTTCTTGCTTTTATGGCTCGTGTGATTAGTTTTTATTTGAAAGTTTTTTATGGCAACTGGTACTGTTAAATGGTTCAATGATTCCAAGGGCTTTGGCTTCATCACTCCTGATGACGGCGGCGAGGATCTGTTCGCACACTTCTCCGCAATCAATATGGCCGGTTTCAAGACCCTCAAAGAAGGTCAGAAAGTCCAATTCGAAGTCACGCAAGGCCCTAAAGGCAAGCAAGCTTCCAACATCCAGGGCGCGTAATTCGCCTTCGGAAGCAAAAGCCCCGCTTCGGCGGGGCTTTTTTTTGCTTAAGCGCAAACTTCATCCGCTGCGCCAGCCGGGCGGCATACGCCGCCCTCCTCCCGCATCGACGACGCTATCAGGCGCCCATGTTCTCGATCATGACCTCGCCGAAGCCCGAACACGATACCTGGGTCGCGCCCTCCATCAGGCGCGCGAAATCGTAGGTCACGCGCTTCGAGGTGATCGCCTTCTCCATCGACGAAATCAGGAGGTCGGCCGCCTCGATCCAGCCCATGTGGCGCAGCATCATCTCGGCCGACAGGATCAGCGAGCCCGGATTCACGTAATCCTTGCCCGCGTACTTGGGCGCGGTGCCGTGGGTCGCTTCGAACATCGCCACCGAATCCGACATGTTGGCGCCCGGCGCGATGCCGATGCCGCCCACCTGGGCCGCCAGCGCATCGGAGACGTAGTCGCCGTTCAGGTTCAGGGTCGCGATCACGCTGTACTCGGCCGGACGCAGCAGGATCTGTTGCAGAAAAGCATCAGCGATCGAATCCTTGATGACGATGTCGCGGCCGGTCTTCGGATTCTTGAATTTGCACCACGGGCCGCCGTCCACCAGCTCGGCGCCGAACTCGCGCTGTGCCAGCGCATAGCCCCAGTCGCGGAAGCCGCCTTCCGTGTACTTCATGATGTTGCCCTTGTGGACCAGGGTCACCGAGGGCTTGTCGTTGTCGATCGCATACTGGATGGCCTTGCGCACCAGACGCTCGGTGCCTTCGCGCGAAACCGGCTTGATGCCGATGCCCGAGCTCTCCGGGAAGCGGATCTTCGTGACGCCCATCTCGTTCACCAGGAAGTCGATGATCTTCTTCGCGCCGTCCGACTCGGCGGCCCACTCGATGCCGGCGTAGATGTCTTCCGAGTTTTCGCGGAAGATCACCATGTCGGTCTTCTGCGGCTCCTTCAGCGGCGACGGCACGCCGGCGAAGTAGCGCACCGGGCGCAGGCAGACGTACAGGTCGAGTTCCTGGCGCAGCGCCACGTTCAGCGAACGGATGCCGCCGCCGACCGGCGTCGTCAGCGGACCCTTGATCGACACCACATAGTCGCGCACCGCGTCGAGCGTCTCGGGCGGCAGCCAGACGTCGGGGCCGTAGATGCGGGTCGACTTCTCGCCGGCGAAGATTTCCATCCAGCTGATCCTGCGTTTGCCGCCATAGGCTTTCGCCACCGCCGCATCGACCACCTTGCGCATGACCGGGGTGATGTCCACGCCCGTGCCGTCACCCTCTATATAAGGGATGACCGGCTGGTCCGGCACGTTCAGCGAATAGTCGGGGTTGACGGTGATCTTTTGACCCTCGGTAGGTACGTTGATATGTTGGTACATCGTGTTCTCCGAATTGGACGCACTAAGTGGACGCACTGAGCTGCGATAATCACAATATTGATGACGATTGCTATTTTGCTCCAAAACCTCCCCTCATGTCCCTCATCTTATTCAACAAGCCATTCCAGGTGCTCTGCCAGTTCAGCGCCGAGCCGGGTCGCGCCTCGCTCGCGGACTACATCGACATTCCGAACATCTATCCGGCCGGCCGCCTCGACGCCGACAGCGAAGGCCTGATGCTGCTCACCGACGACGGCCGCCTGCAGCATCGCATCGCCCATCCGGATCAGAAGGAAGCGAAGACCTATATCGTGCAAGTGGAAGGCAGGGCCGACGCGGCGCTGCTGGCGCGCCTGCAGGCGCCGCTCGACCTGGGCGACTTCGTCACCAAGCCCTGCCGCGCGGTGCAGATCGCGGAACCGGAATGGCTGTGGCCGCGCAATCCGCCGATCCGGGTACGCCAGGACAAGCCGACCGGCTGGATCGCGATCACGCTCGAGGAAGGCAAGAACCGCCAGGTGCGCCGCATGACGGCCGCGGTCGGGCTGCCGACCCTGCGCCTGGTGCGCACCAGCATCGGCCCGTTCTCGCTGGCCAGCCATCCCTTGATGCCGGGCGAATGGATGGAAGTGCCGGCCGAGGCCGTCGGCGCCGGCAAGGCCAGCAAAGGCTGAGGCGTTTGTCTTGCCTCAAACAAAAAATGTCATCCGGAAATGAATTTTGCCGTTAACGAGCCAGATCCACATCGTGGATCGACTTTCTTAACGAAAAGGAAACCCGACATGTCCAAACTCATCGCCGGTCTGCTCGCTTCGCTGTTCGCCGTCTCCGTCTTCGCAGCCGCCCCGGCTGCACCCGCTGCCGCACCGGCTGCTGCCGCCACCGAACCGGCCGCCGTCGCGCCGAAGAAAATGAAGAAAGTGAAGAGAGCCAGGAAGGCCGCCGCCGTCGAAGCGACGGCCGCCGAGCCGGCCACGAAGTAAGCAGCGCAAAAACCGGGGTCAGACTCCGGTTTGTGGAAATTGATCAACGAAAAAACCCGCCGGACCGAAGTCGGGCGGGTCTTTCATCCTTCAGAACCTGCGCGGCAGAGGCCGCGCCGATGGTGTCGCTTAGGCCGACAGGGCCTTGATGGCGGCAGCCAGGCGGCTCTTGTGGCGAGCAGCTTTGTTCTTGTGGATGATTTTCTTGTCAGCGATGCTGTCGATGGTCGACACGGATTGCTGGAAAATGGTGGTCGCAGCGGCCTTGTCGCCAGCCTGGATGGCCTTCTTGACAGCCTTGATCGCGGTGCGCAGGGTCGAGCGCTGAGCCGAGTTGTGAGCGTTTTGCTTAACTGCTTGACGAGCGCGCTTGCGCGCCTGTGCGGTATTTGCCATGGAAATTCCTAATCGGTGTAAGTTGCGTCCGCAAACACCTCAAACGATTAGTGTCTGCCAACTGAATTCAATACAGCCCTCGATTATAGCGAAGGTTTCATCGCAGGGCAATTCCAAATTGTCCCTCGTGGCCGCTTTGTCCCGCAAAAAGCGACGTACGGAAGTTTCCGGCGGCTATTGCCCAGCTATAATCGCGGGCTATGAACCTACTCCGAACCCTGGCAGCCATCTCGAGCATGACGATGGTTTCCCGCATCACCGGCCTGCTGCGCGACACCCTGTTTGCCCGCGCCTTCGGTGCCTCGCCCTATACCGACGCCTTCTATATCGCGTTCCGCCTGCCGAACCTGCTGCGACGCCTGTTCGGCGAAGGCGCCTTTTCGCAGGCCTTCGTGCCGATCCTGGCCGAATACAAGACCCAGAAGGGCGAGGCCGCCACGCACAGCCTGGTCGACCACGTCGCCACGACCCTGGTCTGGGCGACCGTACTGGTCAGTGTCGTGGGGATCGTCGCCGCGCCGCTGATCCTGATGGGCATCGCCAGCGGACTGGACGGCGATGGCTTTGACAAAGGCGTCGTCATGACCCGCCTGATGTTCCCCTATATCGCCTGCATGTCCTTCGTGGTGCTGGCCGGGGCCGTGCTGAACACCTGGCGCGAATTCAGGATTCCGGCCTTCACGCCGGTGCTGTGGAACCTGTCCTCGATCTTCTTTTCGCTGTTCCTGGTGAAGTACTTCCAGGTGCCGATCTATTCGATGGCGGTGGCCGTGATGGTCGGCGGCGTGCTCCAGGTGGGCATCCAGATCCCGGCCCTGAAGCGCATCGGCATGCTGCCGCGCCTGTCGCTCAACCCCATCGCCGGCCTGCGCGACCCCGGCGTGCGCCGTATCCTCAAGAAGATGGGCCCGGCGGTGTTTGCGGTGTCCGCGGCCCAGATCAGCCTGCTCATCAACACGAACTATGCCTCGAACATGGGCGGCGGCGCCGTCTCCGTACTGCAGTATGCCGACCGCCTGATGGAATTCCCGACCGGGATGCTGGGCGTGGCGCTGGGCACCATCCTGCTGCCCAGCCTATCCAAGGCGAATTCGGATGGCGACGTCGCCGAATACTCGGCCCTGCTGGACTGGGGCCTGCGCCTGACCCTGATGCTGGCCCTGCCCGCCGCGGTGGGCCTGGCCGCCCTGTCGACGCCGCTCATTGCGGCTTTGTTCAACTACGGCGAGTTCAGCGCCGCCAACGTGGCCGCCGCCACCGCGCCGCTGATGGCCTATGCCGCCGGCCTGCTGGGCATCATCCTGGTCAAGATCCTGGCCCCGGCCTTCTATGCGCGCCAGGACATCCGCACGCCGGTGAAGATCGCGGTCGGCGTGCTGATCGCGACCCAGCTGATGAACCTGGTATTCGTGCCGCTGCTGGGCGTGGCCGGCCTGGCGCTGTCGATCGGCATGGGCGCGTGCATCAACGCCCTGTTCCTGTACATGGGCCTGCGCCGGCGCCGCATCTACACGCCGCATGCCGGCTGGATGGTGTTCTTCCTGAAAGTCGTGCTGGCGTGCGGCCTGATGGGCGCCGCGGCCTGGTTCAGCCAGGCGCAGCTCGACTGGGCGGCGCTGCGCGCCCACCCGGTGCTGCGCATCGGCGCCCTGCTGCTGATCATCGCGCTCAGCGCCGTGGTCTACTTTGCCGCGCTGTTCGCGCTGGGCTTCCGTCCGCGCGATTTTACGCGCCGCGCAAAGTGAGACTGGGACGCCCTCGCGGGGCACGCTAGCGGCGCTTGCCGTCGCGCGCCTCGCCGTCGCCGTCTGTTCCGCTGTCCTTCTCCCCTTTCTCGTCCTTGCCGTCCTTGTCGCCGTCGCCCGAGGCTTCGGAGGGCGGCGCTTCCTGCGGCGCCGGCTCGGGCGGCGGCGATGGCGGCTCGGCCGGGGACGGTTTCAGGGTGCCCGGATTGCCGCGTTCGGGGAACAGCGAAGGCTGGGGCTCGGCCGGATTCCGCACCGGCTGCCCGGCGCCGGGCTGACCCGGCTGGCCCGGCTGCCCCTGCGCCACGCCCTGCCCGGTGACGCCGAACTTCCACTCCGAAAGATGTTCGCGGTTCTCGAAATTCTGGAAGCGCGCATCGAAGTTTGCCTGTTTCAAGGGCTTCGAGCCGGACAGGCTGTACACGGCCACCACCCCGCTGCCGCCGCTGCCCTTGATGCCATTGCCCTTGTTCAGCCAGACGATGCCCCACTCGGCCTTGCCGGTGACCGGGTCGACGAAGATCTTGCGCAGGTGGCGGCGGATGCCGGGGACGCGCGGATCCTTCAGCAGCTCTTCCAGCGAAGGCGGCTGCGGCGGCTGGCCGCGCGGGGTCGCCTCGGCATAGCTGGTGAGCGCGGCGCTAAAGGCGGCGCCGATCTCCAGCAGCTCCTGCTCGGCAGCGGCGCGCCGCAGCAGGGCATCGGCCTTCAGCGTGGCCGCGCCGACCAGCCCGATGATGGTGACCAGCACGATCAGGCCGACATAGGTGAAGCCGCCATCACGGCGGCGGCGCGCAGCGGGACGCCGGCGCGCTACCATTCCGAATACGGCTTGCCGTTGCGGCCCTTGCCCTCGGCGCCGCTGTGGAGGTCGTAGACGTTGCCGCGCGACGGATCCTCGGGCGGCACGATGACCCAGCCGGCGTCGCTCTCGAGCACCGGATCGAACGGCAGGCGCGGCAGGTATTTTTTCTCGACCAGCTGGTCGAGCGAATCCGGATAGCGTCCGGTGTCGGCATAGAACTGGTCGATCACGGTGCGCGCGGTGCGCAGGTTCTCGGCCAGGATCGTTTCCTTGGTCTTGTCCACGCTCGGGAAGAAACGCGGCACGGCCAGGGTCAGCAGCAGCGCCACGATGCCCAGCACCACCAACAGTTCGATCAGTGTGAATCCGCGGGTCCGTCTCATCTGCTCACCACCTGCCATAGGGAATGCCGTTCAAGCCCACCCGACCCGAGAGCGAATACACGTCGTACACGTCGTCGCCCTCCTTCGGTTCTTTCGCCTCGCTGGCGTAGCTGCGCTTGCCCCAGGTCTGGGCGTCATCCAGCGCCGGATCGGCGCCGAAGGGGTCGCGCGGCAGGCGGCGCAGGAAGTGGATCCTGGTCTTCTTCGGACTGCGCTGGTCGACTACGCCGTCCACCAGCAGCTCCAGCTTGGGCGGATAGCCGGTGGCACCGGCCGCCTTGGCGATGCGGCCCTCGTCGCTGGCCTTCTTGTAGGCGTCGATCGCCTGGCGGATCTCGCGCAGGGCCAGGCGCAGGTCCTGCTCGTGGCGGCGCTGCACGGCCATGCTGACGCTGGGTGCCACCATGGCCCCGAGCAGGGCCAGGATGGCGAGCGTGACCAGCAGCTCGATCAGCGTGAAGCCGCGCGCGCGACGCATCAGCGCTGGGCCGGCAGTGGCGTCACGTCGGGCGTGGGCAGCGGCACGGCCTGCACGCCGGGGGCGGGCGGCAGCGCGGTCGCCGGGCTCGATGGCGGCGCGGCCGGCGGCGGACCGCCCATGCTGACGCTGGTGGCCGGGACCATCGCGCCCTGCGCCGGGGCCGGGGCCGCTGCCGGCGCTTGTGCCGGCGCTGGTACCGGTGCGGCCGGAGCGCCCGGCTGGCCCGCCGGGACGCCGGCCGGCGCCGGCAGCTGGGCCGGCG
>NZ_JBKFGF010000041.1:0-12174 GCF_051233485.1 Massilia sp. LXY-6 | reverse complement strand
TGTCCCGCCGGGACGCCGGCCTGCGCCGGCAGCTGGGCCGGCGCGCGCGCCGCGCCGTCCGGACGGCGCCGGAAGCTGGCTTCGGTGCCGGCGTTGAACTCGGCGGCGTTGGCGGCCGGGCGCTGGATGTTGCGCACCAGGTGCGGCGTGATCGACAACACCACCTCGGTCTTGTCGTGGGTGTCCTGCACGCTGCCGAACAGGCGGCCGACGATCGGCAGGTCGCCCAGGCCCGGCAGCTTGGTACCGCTGCTGCGCTCGTCGTTCTTGATCAGGCCAGCCAGCACCTGGTTCTCGCCATCCTTCAGCTGCAGCATGGTGGCGGCCGAGCGCGTGCCGATGCGGTAGGCGGTGGTGCCGGTCTTGGTCTGGATGGTGTCGACCAGGGTGCTGGCCTCGAGCGAGATGCGGATGCCGATCTCGTTGTTCAGGTAGATGGTGGGCTCGACGTTCAGGGTCAGGCCGACGTCGACGTAGTTCACCGACTCCGAAGCGAAGCCGCCCACGCCCGAGGAGATGGTGGTGGTAATGGTCGGCAGCTTGTCGCCGATGACGACCTTGGCCTTTTCCTTGTTGCGCACGCGGATGCGCGGCGCCGCCAGGGTGTTGGCGTCGCCGTCGGTCTTCTTGGCGGTGATCGACGCCGAAATCGGCGAAACGCCGATACTCCTGACGCCGATGTTGCGCAGCTGGTCGATGGTGAGCGGCCCGGAGCCGGCGGTCACGATCGGCGCGAAGGACAGCGTGGTCGGCAAGTCCACGCCGAGGTCGAGCAGGCGGTTGCGCTGCACTTCGAGCACTTCGACGTCGAGCACGACCTCGGGCTCCGGCACGTCCTGCAGCTGTACCAGCTGGGTGGCCAGCCTCACCGCTTCCGGGCTGTCGCGCAGGATCACCAGGTTGAGCTTCTCGTCGACCACCACGTCGCGCGACTTGAGGATGGTCTTGAGCGTGTTGGCGATGCTCTTCGCCTCCGCGTTCGCCAGGAAGAAGGTCTTGACCGTCATCTCCTGGTATTCCTTCTGCTTGGCCGCCACGTTCGGGTAGATCAGGATGGTGTTGCCGTCCATGACCTGGCGCTCGAGCTGGTTGGTCATCAAGAGGTAGTACACCGCCGATTCGACCGTGCTGTTCTTCAGGAAGATCGAGGCGCGCAGGTCGGTCTTGACGTCCTTGTCGAACAGGAAGTTCAGGCCCGAATGGCGCGCGATGACTTCGAAGATCTGCTTGATCGGGGCGTCGCGGAATTCCAGGCTGATCGGCTTCCTGAAGGCCTGCGCCAGCGCCGCCTCGCCCGGGGCCGCCGCGCTCTGCTCGTTGACCTCGGCCAGCAGCAGGCGCGCCGGCTCGTGGCTCGGGCGCTCGCTCAGGATCGCGCCCAGCTTCTGGCGCGCGACGTCGTAGTCCTTGCGGTCGACCGCGCTACGCGCCTCCTCCAGCAGCAGCGCGTGGCGGCGGTCGGCCTCGACCTGGCGCAGGCCGGCGCGCGCGCGGTCGTTGACCGGGTCGATCGCCAGCACCCGCTGGTAATCCTGCAGGGCCAGCGCCACCTGTCCGTCGGCGATCTCGCGGTCGGCCTGGGTCAGCAGGCGGTTGGTGGCGCCGTCGCGCGCGCGCAGGTAGGCCGATTTGTAGGCGGCGTTCGACGGATCGGCGGCCACCGCTTCCTGGTACTTCACCAGGCCGGCCTCGACCTTGTCCTGGGCCAGCAGCGCATTGCCCTCGCGGTAGGCCATCTGGCCGGCGCAACCGGACAGCAGCAAGGCTGCCGCCAGGGGGACCGACAGGGTACGTGACACACGAAACATCAGTCGAACACTCCAATATTGAGCTGCTGAACCTTATTCAGCGGCAGATAGGTCAGGGTCAGCATCGGCGGCGCGATGGCGTCGACGCGGTAGATGCCGTCGATCACGGCCTGGTCGCGCACGACGTAGGTGCGGTCACCGCGCGCCAGGTAGACTTCCCAGGCGCCGTCGGCCAGCGACTTGCCGATGAAGGTGAAGGGCAAAGGCGGTGCGCTCGGCGGCGGCGGCGGCGGCGCGGGTGCCGGCGGCGGCGGCGGCGGCGTCCAGTCCTGGCGCCCGAACACGCTATGCTCGCCCTGCCGGAAGTTGCCGTCGCTGTCGCCGATCAGGGTCTCGCGCGGCACCAGGGCCAGGATCGTCGTCCTGCCGGCGCCGGTGCCGGTACTGGCGGTCACGGCCGTCGGCGCGGGCGCGGCTGCTGCGGGTGCGGGCGGCGGCGGGCGCGGGCCGGGCGCGCGTTCCACCGCTTCGGCGACCTCGCCATCGGGCGACCTGTCGCCGAAGACGGCCAGCAGCGCGGCGCCCGTCAGCGCGGCTCCCAGCACGAGATGGCGCGGCTTCATTGAGCGCCTCCGGGAACGTCCTTCAGGTACAGGGTCAGGCGCAGGCGCGCCTCCACCGCCGGGTCGCCGATGGTGTCGCGGCGGAAGCTGATGTCGTCCAGCGACGCGAACGGGATCGCGCGCAATGCGCCCATGGCGAACTGCCAGATCGCGCCGTAGCTGCCCTTCACAGGTAAATTCACCTGATAGGTATGGACGCGCGCATTGCGGTCGTAAGCGCTCTTGTATTCGCCCTGGCTCAGCGACAGCCCGTTCTTCGCGGCCAGCGCGAACAGGGTCTTGACCTGCTGTTCGGCGTAGCGGCGCGGGCCGAGGGCCGCGTAGAAGGCATCCAGCTCATCGCCTGGCTGAGCCGGCACCGCCGCGGCGACGACCACCGGCGCCGGCAGGCGCGCGCTGCGGGCCCGCGCCGCCATCAGGGCATTGCGCTCATCCTCCGCCAGCGAATGCGCATGCACGGTCCAGGCCAGCGCGGCCAGGCAGGCGAACCAGGCCACGCCGGCGCCGGCCAGGAGCGGGTTGGCGCGCACGGCCAGTTGCAGCCGCAACATCACGCCGCCGAAGGAGACCGGTTTCATTGCGTTTCCCTCCACTGCGCATCGAGCTGGAAGCGGATCGGCCGGTTCGGATCCTGGTCGTTGATCTCGTGGCGCGCCAGGCTGACGGCGCTGAACCACTCGACCTTCTGCAGCTGCTCGACGTAGGCGATCATGTCGTCGCTGCTCTTCGCTTCGGCGGTGATGCGCACGGTGCTCTTCTTCGCGTCGGGTTCCAGCGCCAGCAGCGCGATGTTGGCCGGCGTGCCGGCCTGCACCGCGTCGTGCAGCGCGCGCCAGGGCAGGTTCAGCTGCAGCACGGCGGCATTCACGGCGCCGGCCTGGGCCTCGGGCACGGGCGGGCGCGCGGCCACCACGCCGGGTGGCGGCGCCTGCGTGGGTATCCGCACCATTGTCCGCAGCTGCTCGAGTCCCCGCTGCTGTCGCTGGAGCCCGGTACAGGCGAGAACCAGCGTGACGCCGGTCGCGGCCAGCATCAGCACCACGGCCCAGGTCGGGCGCGACGCCCACAGCACGCCGCGCGCCAGGCTGGGCGGCGCGAAATCGATGCGCACCTTCTTCATGGCACCCTCCCCGTCATCGCCAGCCGCGCGATGTCCGGCCACAGCGGATCGAGCTCGTCCTCGAACAGCGTGCAGGCGAATTTCAGGCGTCCGGCGCTGCTGGCCCAGCCCTTCGGCGCCGGGCCGCATACCTGCAGGCGTTCCGGCCGGCCCAGGCCCACGCGCAGCGCCTCGCGCGCGATGTGGCCTTCCAGCCAGTCGCGGTCGGCGCCTTCCGGAATCGGCGCGGTGCGCACCGCGGCGAGCTGCTTGCCGTCGAAGGCGGCCACGCTCAGCACCCCGCCGTGCACCAGGCCGAACCAGGCGCCGGGCCGCCGCAAGGAGCGGTGCTGGTTCAGCGCGGCGACGAATTGCGGCACCACTTCGACCACGCGGAAGCCGTGATCGGCGGCGGCCCGCAGCAGCTTCGCCAGCAGGGCCTGCGGCATGGCGGCCGCCAGGAAGGGCTGGGTGGCGCTCCAGTCGGCGCGGATCTGCCAGCCCGCCGGGCTGGCGCCGAACAGCGACTGGAAACGCACTGCGCAGGCGGCTTCCAGGTCGGTCATGCGGGCCGCGCCGCTCGGGGGGGCCACCTGCCACAGGCGTACCAGTTCGTCCGACAGCACCACGCGCAGGGCCCAGCCCTCGTTCCTGTAGTCGGCCAGCAGCAAGTCCGCTTCGCGCGCGATGGCATCGGCGCCGTTCGCGGCAAACCGCGCCTGCCCGAGCAGCTGCGCGCGCTCGTGCGGCCAGATGCTGGTGCGCACCAGCGCCAATCCGTCCGGCGCGACACCCAGCCGCAGCGACTGTCCGAACCACTTACGCATGCAGGGTCACCCGTTTGATTTCTTCGATGGTGGTGGCGCCGCGTTTCACCAGGTCGAGCGCCGCCAGGCGCAGGCTGCGGGTGCCGTTGGCGCTTGCTGCGGCCTTGATGCGGCGGATCGGCTGCTTGTCGACGATCAGTTCGCGGATCTCGTCGTTCAGGGTCAGGATCTCGGCGATCGAACGGCGCCCCTTGTAGCCGGTGCCGCGGCAGTCGCCGCAGCCCTTCCCGCGCATGAACAGGTAGCCGCCGACCTCGTCCCGCTGCAGGTGCGCGGACGCCAGCTCGGCGTCGTCCGGCGTGTAGGGCGTGGCGCAGTGCGGGCAGTTCATGCGGATCAGGCGCTGCGCCCAGATCCCGTTCAGGGCCGACACGAAGGCATACGGGTCGATGCCCATGTGGGTGAAGCGGCCGAACACGTCGAACACGTTGTTGGCGTGGACCGTCGTCAGCACCAGGTGCCCGGTCAGGGCCGACTGCACCGCGATCTCGGCGGTCTCGCGGTCGCGGATCTCGCCGACCATGATCTTGTCCGGATCGTGGCGCAGGATCGAGCGCAGGCCCTTGGCGAAGGTCAGGCCCTTTTTTTCGTTGACCGGAATCTGCAGGATGCCGGGCAGCTGGTATTCGACCGGGTCCTCGATGGTGATGATCTTCTCGCGCCCGTTATGGATCTCGGTCAGCGCGGCGTACAGGGTCGTGGTCTTGCCGGAACCGGTCGGCCCGGTCACCAGCAGCATGCCGTAGGCTTCCTGGGCCAGCGAACGCAGGGTCGCCAGCGAGGGCGCGTCGAAGCCCAGCGCCTCCAGGCTCAAGGAGCCGTACGACTCGATCATGGCGCGCTTGTCGAGGATACGGATGACCGCGTCCTCGCCATGGATACTCGGCATGATGGAGACGCGCAGGTCGATCTCGCGGCCGCCCGATTCGACCCGGAAGCTGCCGTCCTGCGGGATGCGGCGCTCGGCGATGTCGAGTTCGGCCAGCACCTTCAGGCGCGAGATGATGTGCTCGGCCAGCTCGATGCCGCCGACCGAGGCCGCATGATCGAGCACGCCGTCGACGCGGTATTTCACGGACAGGCCGCTGGCGGTGCTCTCCAGGTGGATGTCGGAAGCGCCGGCCTTCAGCGCATCGTAGAGGGTCGAGTTGACCAGCTTGACGGCCGGGCTGGCGCCCTCGGAGACGGATGCGAAGGACAGCACCGACGCGGTCTTGCCGTCGCGCCGCGGATCGAGCCCGGATGCGCCGCCGTCGCCCACCAGGCTGTCGACCGCACGTGCCGATTCTTCCTGCTTGCCCAGGTAGGCCTGGATGTCGCCGGCCAGCGCCAGGCGCAGATGCAGCGGACGCGCTTGCGTGCAGCCGGCTTGCGCGGCCAGCCAGGTCTGCAGGTCGAGGTCGAAGGGGTCGGCGATCACGCCGGTCAGCAGCCCTTGCGCATCGCGCAGCAGCACGCAGTGGCGCGCCATCGCATGCGCCAGCGGCAGCAGGTCGAAGGCCGGCTGCTGGCCGAACATCTCGGCCGTTTCCATGACCGTCAGGCCGAAGGGCTCGGCCAGCCGGCGCACGATCTGGCGCGGTTCCTGGCCGGACAAGGCCTGCAGCTCCTCGACCAGCGAGCGCTGCGTCTGGCGGCTCTGTGCGCGCGCACGGGCCAGCAATGCGGGATCGAACATATCCAGGCCGGCGCTCACGACATGTCTCCGGCAAGGTCGAAAATCGGCATGTACAGCAGCACCACGATGGCGCCGACCACCAGGCCGATGGCGGCCATCAGCAGCGGCTCGAAGCTGCGCGTGAAGCGGTCGATCCAGCGCCCGATCTCGCCGTCGTAGAAGGCGGCCGAGCGGGTCAGCATCGGGCCCATGTCGCCGGTGCGCTCGCCCACGCGCAGCATGCGCAGCGAGATCGGCGTGGTCAGGCCGTTGGCTTCGAAGGCGTCGGACAGCGGGCGCCCGGATTCGATCGCGCCCTTGGCGGCGCGCAGGCCGGCGGCGATGCCGGGCGAGACCATGCCCTGCACGGTCTCGATCGCGCTCACCAGCGTGATGCCGCCCTCGTTGAGCATGCCCAGGGTCAGGTATAGGCGCGACAATTCATAGACGCGGGCGCGCTCGCCGATGCCGGGCAGCTTCGCCAGCAGGCGCGCCGCCCCGCCCTGGCGCAGCACGCGCCGGATACCCCACCCGGCCAGCACGATCGCGGCCGCGAAGGACAGCAGCAGGCCGCCCGCGTGGCGGCCGGCGAACTGGCCCCATTCGAGCATCAGGCGCGACATCCACGGCAGATTGCGCCCGGCCCCTTGGTACACCTCGGCGAAGCGCGGCACCACATAGGACATCAGGAAGATCGAGACGCCGCCGCCGACCACCAGCAGGATCACCGGATAGATGGAGGCGCTGACGATTTTCGAGCGCACGGCGTCGATGCGCTGCTGGTATTCGATATAGCGTTCGAGCGCGCGCGGCAGGTCGCTGGTGCCTTCGGCGGCGCGCACGATGCCGACGTACAGCGGCGGGAACAGGACCGGCTGCTCGGCCAGCACGCCCGACAGGCGCTTGCCCTCGCGCAGGCCGGCCAGCAGGCGCTCCAGCACGGCGCAGGTGCCCGGGCTGGCTTCCTTTTCGAGCAGGGCTTCCAGTCCTTCGACGATGCCCAGGCCGGCGGTCAGGAGGGCCAGCAGCTCCTGGCTGAACAGCACCAGCGACAGCTTGCCGCCGCGCCTGCTCGTGAAGCCCGCGCCGCGCACCGGCTCGACCGCACTGACGTAGAGGCCGCGCGCCTCGACCTGGCGTCGGGCGTCCGCCTCATCCGAAGCATCGACCACCACGCTGGCGATGCTCATGTCGGGAGCGAGAGTACGAACCGCGAACTGCATGGGAGCTGGAAGAGAAGAAGAAAGCCGGTGCTGCGCTTATTGCGAACTGATGTCGGCGGCCTCGCCGGTGCCGCCCGGCTGGCCATCCTTGCCCAGCGAGACGATCTCGTACTCGCTCTTGGTGCCGGGCGCGCGGTACTGGTAGGGGTGGCCCCAGGGGTCGGCCGGCACACCCTTCTTCAGGTAGGGGCCGTTCCACTTGCCGGCAGCCGTGGGCGGCGCCGTCATCAAGGCGTTCAGGCCTTCCTCGGTGCTCGGGTAACGGCCGACGTCGAGGCGATAGGTGTCGAGCGACTTCTCGAAGGCTTCGATCTGGGCGCGCGCGACCGTGACTTCGGACTTACCGAGCTGCGAGAAATACTTGGGGCCGACGTAGGCCGCCAGCAGGCCGATGATGACGATCACCACCAGCAGTTCGAGCAGCGTGAAACCTCCGCTGCGTGCGCCGCTTGCACCACGTTTTGCGTCCCGGTACAGCTCTGAAACCATTCCCGCTCCTTTGTGCCTTTTGGAAAGCCTAGCCATGCAAGGCTACCACGTCACTTAGCGCACAGACAATTTCTTTTTATGAATCGAAACAGGCATGCGACAGCCAAACCGATGAGTGTGTACCCATCCATGAGGAGTTTATCGATTTGTCGCAAATTTGTTGCAGAAATTAAAAGTGACCAATGCGCCACGGACCGCATGAATTTACCAGTAGAAACCAAACTAAATTCTTAAAAGTATCAAAATAAGCATGAAAAAAACGTTAAGTTTTTTTCCACCAATATTGTTCTTGTTGCTATATTTCATTGCAACCGAGTAAATCCATCGGTGTATCAAAGCCTGCGTCCGGCCGCCGGGTTGGACGCGATTCAACCATAACGATAAAGGCAGATCTCATGATTCGGAATTCGCATCCCGCCGCCAAACGCGGCAGCTTCCACAAACTCCTCGGTGCCACCCTGGTGGCGGCAGCGGCCGCAGCGGCGCCCGCCCATGCCGGCCTGATCGACTTCGAAGGCTATGCCGGCCCGGTCGGCGGCACCGAGATGTGGGAGCAGGACGGCTACAGCATCGGCTTCTACGCGAACGTGGCCGGCGGCGGCGAAGGCTACCTGGTCGGAGCGTTCATCGACGGCGTCGACTCGACCTGCGACACCTCATCGATGGCCTGCCCCGCCAACAAGTACGGCACCTACTACGCCGCCCTGAACGACACCTACCTGGACATCGTGTTCACCAGCGGCGCCGGCTTCCAGATCAAGTCCTTCGACGCCAGCTTCGTCGGCAGCAGCGCGAGCCTGGCCAGCTACCCGGCGGTGTCCGGCCTGATCCGCATCCAGGCATTCACCGACAGCACCCACTATGTCCTCCAGGATTTCGTGCTGAACGGGCCGACGGCCAGCGGCTTCCAGCTGAACCGCTTCGACACCACCGGCGCCTTCGCCAACACGACCTTCGTCGAAGCCCTGGTGTTCGGCTACTCGTGCGACAGCGCCGGCAGCTGCAGCGCCTTCAGCAGCGACAAGGGCCAGTTCGCGATCGACAACATCGCGATGACCGACGTGCCGGAACCGGCCACCGCCGCCCTCGCCGGCCTCGGCCTCCTGGGGATGATTGCCGCACGCCGCCGCCGCAAGGCCTGAGCGACGCCATCGAATAACAACGACAAGAGAGGAAAACCAGAATGAAGATGCGTCCGCTTTCCGCAGCCGTTGCGCTGCTGCTCGCCGGCCTGGCCATGAGCGCCCAGGCCGATGACGTCCGCCGTCCCTATATCGTCCAGCTGGCCGACAAGCCGGTGGCTTCCTACACCGGCGACATCAGCGGCCTGCCGGCCACCCAGCCCGAGCCGGGCAACCGCCTCGACATCGACTCCAGCGAAGTGCAGCTGTACAGCGGCTACCTGAGCGATAAACAGTCGGTCGTGCGCGCCACCGTGGCCAACGCGCCGGTGCTGTACAACTACAGCGTGGTGCTGAACGGCTTCGCGGCCCTGCTGACCGACGACGAAGTGCGCGCCCTGCAGGCCCGCAGCGACGTCGCCGCGGTGACCCCGGACACTCCACGCCAGATGGTCACCACCTACACCTCCCACTTCCTGGGCCTGGACAAGTCGGACGGCCTGTGGACCAAGCTGGGCGGCAAGGGCAAGGCCGGCGAAAACATCATCATTGGCGTGGTCGACGGCGGCGTGTGGCCGGAAAACCCGGCCTATGCCGACCGCGTCGATGCGAACGGCAAGCCGACCTTCGACGGCAGCGCCACCCTGGCCTACGACGCACCGCCGTCGTCCTGGAAAGGCATCTGCCAGCCGGGCGAAGGCTTCACCGTCGCCAACTGCAACAACAAGCTGATCGGCGCGCAGTTCTTCGACGCGACCTATCTGACCGTCGGCAAGACTACCCACTGGACCGAATTCCGCTCGCCGCGCGACTCGATCGGCGGCAACCTCGGCCACGGCGGCCACGGTACCCACACCTCCAGCACCGCCGGCGGCAATGCCGGCGCCGAGGCGATCGTCAGCGGCGTAAACCTGGGCCCGGTCTCCGGCATGGCCCCGCGCGCGCGCATCGCCATGTACAAGGTGTGCTGGTCGTACAACGACGCCACCGACGCGACCGGCGGCAAGAACAGCTGCTATACCGGCGACAGCGTCGCGGCCATCGAAAAGGCCGTGGTCGACGGCGTGAACGTCATCAACTTCTCGATCAGCGGCGGCACGTCGGTCACCGACCCGGTCGAGCAGGCCTTCCTGCACGCTTCGAACGCCGGCGTGTTCGTCTCGGCCTCGGCCGGCAACGACGGACCGGCCAACCAGGTCGCCCACATCAGCCCATGGCAGGCGACCGTCGCCGCCTCGACCCACAACCGCGAACTGCAGTCCGATGTCATCCTGGGCAACGGCAGCAAGTACACCGGTGCCTCGATGATCACGACCGCGCTGCCGGCCGCGCCGATGATCACCGCCGAGCAGGCCGCCCTGCCGGGCGCCAATCCGACCATGGTGACGCTGTGCTACAGCGCCGCCAGCAACAATGGCGTGCCGGTGCTGGATCCGGCCAAGGTCGCCGGCAAGGTCGTCACCTGCACCCGCGGCACCAACGCCCGCCTCGACAAGAGCCAGGCGGTGAAGGATGCCGGCGGCGTCGGCATGGTCGAGATCGACAACGGCGCCGGCCTGGTGGCCGAAGTGCACGCGGTCCCGACCGTGCACGTGAGCGCCGCCGACGGCGCCGCCATCAAGACCTACGCCCAGGCCCAGGCCCAGGGTTCGACCGCCGCGATGACCACCTTCGTCACCGGCACCTCGAGCGTGAATGCGCCGGTGGTCGCCTCGTTCTCCTCGCGCGGCCCGAACCGCTACGACGGCAACCAGCTCAAGCCCGACCTGGCCGCCCCCGGCGTCGACATCATCGCTTCCGTGACCCCGGAAATGACGGCCGCCCAGCGCGCCAACGTCGTCAACGGCACCGCCGCCCCGGTCAACGCCTGGGCGTCCTACCAGGGCACCTCGATGGCCGCGCCGCACGTCGCCGGCATCGCCGCCCTGCTGAAGCAACAGCATCCGGACTGGACCCCGGCGATGATCAAGTCGGCCCTGATGACCAGCGCCACCGACACCTTCCCGGACACCATCGCGAGCGGCGACACCCGCGGCATCCTGCCCTTCGGCCAGGGCGCCGGCCACATCAACCCGAATGGCGCGAGCGATCCGGGCCTGGTGTTCAATGCCGTCCAGGCCGACTACCAGAAATACCTGTGCGGCCTGGGCGTGGTCACCAATTGCACGGGCGGTTCGATTCCCGGCTATAACCTGAACCTGCCGTCGATCTCGGTCGGCAACGTGCTGGGCACGGTCACCGTCACCCGCACGGTCACCAACGTCGGCGCCACTGCCGCGACCTACACGCCGAGCGGCTCGATGCAGGGCTTCTCGATGGCGGTCAGCCCGACCTCGCTGGTACTGCAGCCGGGCGAGTCCAAGCCCTTTAACCTGACCCTGACCCGCACCACCGCGGCCAACAATGCCTGGCAGTTCGGTTCGCTGCGCTGGAGCGATGGCGCCGGCCACGTCGTGCGCGTGCCGGTGGTGGCACGTTCCGGCCAGCCGATCGTGGCCCCGGGCCTGATCACCAGCACCAAGACCGGCGCCACCAAGACGCTGTCGATCACGACCGGCTTCACCGGCGCCCTGACCGCAGCCTATGGCGGCCTGAAGGAAATCACGCGCACCAGCAACACCGTCGACCAGGCCGCCTCCGGCTCGGTCGACACCACCGCCCTGGTGCAGGCAGCCTGCCGCGCCGCCAGCAGCGGCGTGAGCGTGACCTCGGTGACCGTCCCGGCCAGTACCCTGCTCGCGCAGTTCGAACTGTTCGACCGCGACACCCAGGGCGGCGGCCAGGGCACCGACCTTGACCTCGCGCTGCTGAACCCGGCGGGCAACCTGGTGGCCTACTCGGGCAACACCGGCTCGAACGAGATCGTGTCGCTGAACGCGCCGGCCGCCGGCACCTACAAGGTGTGCGTGGTCGGCTATGCGACCCCGAACAAGGCAACGGCCACCTACCAGCTGTCGTCGGCCGTCGTGACCTCGACCGACCGTAACGGCAACTTCAAGGTGCTGCTGCCGGCCAAGGTCTACGCGGGCAGCACGGCATCGCTCAGCGCCAGCTGGTCGGGCCTGGCCGCGGGCAAGCGCTTCGCCGGCGCGATCCAACTGAAGGACCCGACTGGCGCTCCGGCCGCCACCACGGTGTTCCTGGTGGAGACCAACAACCCGATCCCGCTGGGCGAGCCGGTTGAGCGCGCCGTAATCCAGCAAGATTCGGGCATCTAACAGGGTGTAGACGAAATGAATGACGTAGGTGTGGCATGCTATTGGGGTATGGAAGGAGCATGCTATGGCGACGAAACGTTCACTCGACGGTTCTGTCCCGTCGGTCCATCCCGGCGGCAGGCCGCCAGCACTGAAGCCTGAGCATATCGCAGTTCTGCACGATATCGTG
>NZ_JBKFGF010000040.1:0-189713 GCF_051233485.1 Massilia sp. LXY-6 | reverse complement strand
GCGGCTTCGTGCTGGAAAAGGGCTGGAAGGGCCTCTCAAGCCCCGCCATCCACGGCAAGTTCGGCCTGCGCGCCTCCGTCACCGGCGAAATTGTCATGGACGAGGTGTTCTGCCCGGAAGAAAACGCCTTCCCGGAGGTGCGCGGTTTGAAAGGGCCGTTCACCTGCCTGAACTCGGCGCGCTACGGCATCGCCTGGGGTGCGCTGGGCGCGGCGGAAGACTGCTGGCACACCGCGCGCCAGTACGTGCTGGACCGCAAGCAGTTCGGCAAACCCCTGGCCGCGAACCAGCTGGTGCAGAAGAAGCTGGCCGACATGCAGACCGAGATCACGCTGGGCCTGCAAGGCTGCCTGCGCCTGGGCCGCATGAAGGACGAGGGGACCGCGGCGGTGGAAATCACCTCGATCATGAAGCGCAATTCCTGCGGCAAGTCGCTGGACATTGCCCGGGTCGCGCGCGACATGCTGGGCGGTAACGGTATTTCGGACGAGTTCGGGATCATCCGCCACATGGTGAATCTCGAGGTGGTGAATACCTACGAAGGCACGCACGACATCCACGCCCTGATCCTGGGCCGCGCGCAGACCGGCATCGCGGCGTTCTGATCCTGGGACGAAGCGGCCGCCGGGCGAGCACAGCATGAGATACTGCGCGCTTGCCCGGGGCAGCGCGCCCGGGATTCATGTGGACAGGAACGCAATGGCATTGCGCAATTGGAGACCGAACCGGAAACTGGGTATCGCCCTCGCGGCATGCTCCTTGGTGCTTGTCACCGTGTCCACCTATGCCTTCGTCAAGAGCCGTCACCTGAATGAGCTGCACCGTACCCTGGCCTCGCGGGCCGAGGTGTACGGGTCCACCATCGGCGGCGTGATCGACCGCTACGAATTCCTGCCGCTGGCGCTCGCCCAGAGCGACCTGGTGGCGGCCCTGCTGGAGCATCGCGGCGGCGTCGACGCGGCCGAGGTGAATACCTACCTGGAGCACATGAACCGGCGCGGCGGCGCCTTCGCCGTGTACGTGATCGGCCTGGACGGCACCACGCTGGCGTCGAGCAACTGGAAGGAACGCACCTCCTACGTCGGCCAGAACTACGGTTTCCGCCCGTATTTCAAGCTGGCTGCCGGCGGCGGAACCGGGCGCTACTACGGGATCGGCGTGTCCACCGGCGAGGCCGGCTATTTCATCTCGCAACCCGTGTGGCGGCATGAACGGGTGATCGGCGTCGCCGTCGCCAAGGTCAGCCTCGACTGGCTCGAGCGCTCGTGGCGCTCGCATGGCGGCAGCGAGCAGATCCTGGTCAAGGACGGCAATGGCGTGATCCTGCTGTCCTCGGTTGCCGCGTTCAAGTTCAAGCTGCAGGCGCCCTTGTCGGCCGTTGCCCAGCGCAGCATCCGCGAACAGCGCCAGTTCCAGGGGGAAGACCTGGCACTGCTGCCGCACCGGGTGCGCGAGCGGTTTGCCGATGGCGCATCCGTGATTTCGCTCGGCAACCGTGCCGACTACCTGGCGGTCAGCCATCGCCTGGCGCCGCTGGAGTGGGACATCAGCGTGCTCGCCGAGCTCGACCAGGTCCAGGCGGCCGCCAGGAATGCCGCGGTCGCCGCCGCGCTCGGCTGGGCCCTGCTGATGCTGGGCGCGCTGTACGCCGGGCAGCGCCGCAGCCGCATCCGCGACCGCTTGAACGCGCAGCAGGCCCTGGGACGGGCGTATGCCGAGCTCGAAGTGAAGGTGGCCCAGCGTACTGCCGACCTGCAGAACGCCAACCTGCGCCTGCAGGCCGAAGTGAGCGAACGCGAGCGCGCCGAGCGGACCCTGCGCCAGGCCCAGTCCGAACTGGTACAAAGCGGCAAGCTGGCGGCGATCGGGCAAATGGCGGCCGGCGTCACGCACGAACTCAACCAGCCGCTCGCGGCGCTGCAGACCTTCTCCGACAACACCCGGGTGCTGCTGGGGCGCGGACGCATCGACGACGCCCTGGACAATCTGTCGACCATTTCCGACCTGGTCAAACGGCTCGGCTACATCACCTCGCAACTGAAGGGCTTTGCGCGGCGCAGCGACGACAGCAACCAGTCGGCCAGCGTGCGCACCGCGTTTGCGCAGACGCTGCTGCAGATCCGCACCCGGCGCGGCTTTGAGCGCCTGGTGCTGAGCGAGGACTGGCCCGACCAGGACCTGCTGGTGCCATGCAATCCGATCCGGCTCGAACAGGTGTTTTCCAACCTGTTGTCGAACGCGATGGAGGCGGTGCCGGCCCCTGGCGAGGTGCGCATCGCGGTGGTCGCCAGGCAGGAGCAGGACCAGGTGTGGATCGAGGTGACCGACAACGGGCCGGGCGTGCCGGCCGCCAGCCTCGACCGGATCTTCGAACCCTTCTACACCACCAAGGAACAGGGACTTGGGCTGGGACTGTCGATCAGCGCCGGGATCGTCCGCGCCGCCGGCGGCACCCTGGCGGTGCGCAACCGCAGCGCGGGCGAGGGCGGCGGCGCCCAATTCATCATCAGCTTCACCTGTCAGAGGGAATCCCATGCTTGAACACAGCTCCGACGGCATGCAAGTGCTGTACGTCGAAGACGATGCCGTGGTCCGGAAAGGCGTGCGCCAGGCGCTCGAACTGGCCGGGCTGAGCGTGATCGCCTGCGCCACGGCCGAAGAGGCGCTGCCCTACCTGTCCCCGGCGTTCCGCGGCATCCTCCTGAGCGATGTCAGGCTGCCGGGCATCGATGGCCTGAAGCTGCTGAAGCTGGCGGTCGAGACCGACCCGACCCTGCCGGTGATCCTGGTGACCGGGCACGGCGACGTCTCGATGGCGGTCGATGCGATGCGCCAGGGCGCCTACGATTTCATCGAAAAGCCGTTTTCCGCCGACCTGCTGCTCGAAGTCTGCCGGCGCGCGCTCGACAAGCGCCGCCTGGTGCTGGAGAACCTGGACCTGCGGCGCCAGCTGGACAACCGCGCCGGCATCGAAGCCCGGGTGATCGGGCGCAGCAGCGCCATGACCAGGGTGCGCCAGCTGGTGCTGAACCTGGCGCCCAAGGCGGCCGACATCATCATCCTGGGCGAAACCGGCACCGGCAAGGAACTCATTGCGCGCTGCCTGCACGAATTCAGCGAGCGCAGCCAGCATCCCTTCGTTGCCCTGAATTGCGGCGCCTTGCCCGAGTCGATGTTCGAATCGGAACTGTTCGGCCACGAAGAGGGCGCTTTTACGGGAGCCCAGCGCCAGCGCATCGGCAAGATCGAGTATGCCAACGGCGGCACCCTGTTCCTCGACGAAATCGAAAGCATGCCGCTGGCGCTGCAGGTCAAGCTGCTGCGCGTGCTGCAGGAACGGAAGGTCGAGCGGCTCGGCTCGAACCGCCTGATTCCGGTGAACTTCCGGGTGATCACCGCCGCCAAGGAAGATCTCGCCTCGCTGGCGGAACAGGGCGCATTCCGGGCCGATCTGTATTACCGCCTGAACGTTGCCAGCCTGACCCTGCCGGCCCTGCGCAACCGGCGCGAAGACATCCCCCTGCTGTTCGAGTTTTTCGTGCTCCAGGCCGCGCGGCGCTACGGCCAGCCGGCGCCGCTGGTCGGCGAGGAGCTGCTGCATTCCCTGATGGCGCATCGCTGGTCGGGCAATGTGCGCGAACTCCAGAACATGGCCGACCGCTTCGTCCTCGGACTACTGGACTGCTCGCTGGCGCCGTCCGAGGCGAAGCGCGAAGCCTCGCTGGCCGAACAGGTCGATGCCTTCGAACGCTCGATCATCGAAGAGGCCCTGCGCCGCCATGGCGGGAATATCGTCGATGCCGCGCAAAGCCTGAACATTCCCAAGAAGACCCTGTACGACAAGCTGAAGCGTTTCGAGATTTCCACAGCGCAGTTCCGCTAAGCGCCGCCGCGTATTGCCTATCGCTAAGCGCTGGGCCTATGATACGCAACGCCTCCAGGACTGTTCTCCATGTTGAAATTCCGACCCCTCGCTGCTGCCGCTGTCTCGCTCGCCCTGCTGTACTCGCCCATCCGGGCGGAGGAGCCGAAGGTGCTGCACATGTTCCTGTCGACCAGCGAAGCCGGCCTCGATCCGGCGGTCGGCTCCGACCTGGCCACGCTGTCGCTGCTGGAAAACCTGTTCGACCCCTTGCTGCGCTACGACTACCTGGCGCGGCCCGTGAAACTGCAGGGCAACACGGCCACCGGGCTGCCGACGGTCGAGGACGGCGGCCGCACTTATACGTTCAAGATCCGCCCCGGCACCCGGTTCGCGCCGGACCCGGCCTTCAAGGACAGGCAGCGCGAAGTCACGGCCCAGGATTATGTGTACAGTTTCAAGCGCCTGTACGACCCGAGCCTGCGCTCGCCCTTCGGCTACATCTTCGACGGCAAGCTGGTCGGCGACGCGGCGCTCAAGAAAGACTTCAGCTACGCCACCGAGATCCCGGGCCTGCAGGCACTCGACCGCTACACCTTGCGCATCCGCCTGAACGAGCCCGACAACAACTTCCTGTTCTACATGGCGATGCCGGCGGCGTCGGTGGTCGCGCGCGAGGTGATGGAAGCCTATCCGGGCCAGGCCGGCAACCACCCGGTCGGCACCGGTCCGTTCATGGTCGGCGACTGGAAGCATAGCGACCGCATCGTGCTGCTGGCCAATCCGGCGTCCAGCGCCGTGTTCCACACCAGCCTCGGCGCCCAGAACACTGCCGAGGACAAGGCCGTGGCGGCCGCCCTCGAAGGCCAGCACCTGCCGCGCGTCGACCGCGTCGAGGTCAAGATCGCCGAGGAATTCCAGGGCCGCATGCTGGGCTTCCTGAACGGCGAATACGATTACCTCGAGCAGGTGCCGGAATCGATGACCGACATGGTCATCCAGAATGGCAAGCTGAAGCCCGAACTGGCCGCGCGCGGCATGCAGCTGTACCGCTTTCCGATCCTGCAGACCTACTACATGTGGATGAACATGCAGGACCCGGTCGTCGGCGGCTACACCAAGGATAAGATTGCGCTGCGCCGGGCCATTTCCCTGAGTTATAACAGCGCCGAGGACATCGCCCTGCTGAAGAAGGGCTTTGCGATGAAGGCGGAATCGCCGCTGCCGGCCGGCGTGCTGGGCTACGACCCGAACTACCGCAGCCCGGTACCCTACGATCCGGCGCTGGCGAACGCCCTGCTCGACCGCTACGGCTACGGCAAGCGCGACCCGGACGGCTTTCGGCGCCAGCCGAACGGCGAGCCGCTGACCCTGGTGATGAGCAGCGAGGCCACTGTCGGCGGCCGCCTGCGCGACGAACTGTGGCGCAAGTGCCTGAACGCGGTCGGCCTGCGCGTGGTGTTCAAGTCGGACAAGAAGCCCGAGATCATCAAGGCTTCGCGCCTGGGCAAGGTGCAAATGTTTGAGAGCAACTGGATTGCCGACTTCCCCGACGGCGACAATTTCTACCAGCTGCTGTACGGCCCCAACGCGGGCCGCGCCAACTATTCCCGTTTCAACCTGCCGGCCTATAACGCACGCTACGAACAGGCGCAGGACCTGCAGGACGGCCCGCAGCGCCAGAAGCTCTACTTCGAGATGAACCAGCTGATCCACGCCTATAACCCGTGGGTGCCGCTGACCCATGTGCTGTCGGCCGATATCCGCCAACCGTGGCTGAAAAACTACAAACGCCATCCGGTGGAATTCACGCAGTGGCGTTATCTGGATGTCGATGTTGCGCAAAGGGCACGCGCTACCCAAGGGAAATGAGATTTCGCTAGATTTTCCTTAGCAAAACATTCCTTGTAGTTATACTCGATTCCGGTTTTTTCATTGGAATGCGCAAATACGTCCGCGTACCCTCGAAATCAACAATAACGTAATGCAAAGACATTACTTGGCAATTACAACATCCAAAGACAAACGTCGCAGCACGACTCAGGAGAGACGCGTGAAGTTAAAGAAGTTAGCACAAATGATTGCCCTGATCGGCATCGTCAGCCCGGCCCTTGCACAAGAGGTGCAGTCGGACAAACCGATGCAACGCGTCGAAATCACGGGTAGTAGCATCAAGCGCATCGCCACCGAAGGCGCGCTGCCGGTGCAGACGATCTCGATGGATCAGCTCGACAAGCAAGGCATCACTAACGCCGAACAGATGATGCGCCTGATCTCGGCGAACGGCACCGGTGCTGACAACATGACGTCGGGTAATAACGTGTTTGGCGCGGATGCCGATCGCGTCAGCGGCGGCGGATCCTTCGCGTCGCTGCGCGGCCTGGGTCCGAGCGGCACGCTGGTGCTGATCAACGGCCGCCGCATCTCCGGCTATGGCCTGTCCGGCAAGGCGGTCGACCTGAACACCATCCCGATGGCGGCAGTCGCCCGCGTCGAGGTGCTGAAGGATGGCGCCTCCGCGATCTACGGTACCGACGCGGTCGGCGGGGTGATCAACTTCATCCTGAAGACCGACTTCGAAGGCCTGCAGGCGAACGCCAGCGGCAACTTCACCGAGGCCGGCGGCGGCGCCACCCGCCGTCTGCAAATCGTGGCCGGCAAGGGCAATCTCGACACCGACCGCTTCAATGTCATGGCCGCGATCGGCTACGACAAGAACGACCGCCTCGACTCGCGCCAGCGCTCGTTCTCCAACGGTTACCAGCCCCAGCGCGGCCTGTCCCCGGACACCACCGGCACGCCCGTCGCCAACCAGCTGACCGGCGCCGGCAGCGCGCTGGGCACCGGTTTCAAGAGGCCGGGCGACCCGAACACCTACCTGCAGGCCGGTCTCCTGAGCCTGCAAGGCAAGTGCGACAGCGTCACCGGCATGTCGCAATACGCGACCGGGTTGTGGAAGGACGTCACCTCGCCGCTGCGCTCGACCTATTCCTGCGCCTATGACTACGGCGGCGACTACGTGATGCAGATGCCGGTCGAGCGTACCAATGGCGTGGCGCGCGCCACCTTCCAGATCTCGCCGGAGCACCGCGTGTATGCCGAAGCCATCGGCGCGCATACCAACAGCCTGTCGATCCTGACCCCGGTCCAGATCTCGACCTCGTTCGCCAACGGCAATGCTTATCCGGTCAACGGTCCGTACTACCAGGACCTGTCGGCCTACATCCCAAGCTTCGACAAGACCAAGCCAATCCTCTACAAGTGGCGCGCCTGGCCGCTGGGCGACCGCACCCAGCAATACATCACCGACACCGCCCGCCTGATGGCCGGCGCCGAAGGCACCATCACAGGCAAGTGGGACTACCGGATCGACCTGTCGCACAGCGAGAGCCGCACCACGACCGACCTGGTCGACGGCTACGCCAACACCAAGGCCCTGTATTCGGTGCTGGGCAGCGGCATCGTGAACCCGTGGGCTTCGCCGGCCCAGGGCCAGTCCGACGCCGCGATGAAGGCACTCGACGCGACCAAGTTCTACGGCCGTCTGCAGCACGGCAAGACCACGCTGACCCAGCTGAACGGCTCGATCTCGGGCGAGATCTACCAATTGCCGGCCGGCGCCGTCTCGGGCGCCATCGGCACCGACCTGCGCCGCGAAAGCTACGAGTTCGCGCAGGACGTCGATGCGGGCACCATCCTGCTGGCGCCGGGCAATGCCAACCAGGACCGCGTGTCGCGCAACATCAAGGCGGTCTACGCCGAGCTGGTGGTGCCAGTCATCAAGGACCTGGAACTCCAGCTGGCGATCCGCCGCGACGACTACAGCCTGATCGGCGCGACCACCAACCCGAAGGTCGCGTTCAGCTACCGTCCGACCGGCTGGCTGATGCTGCGCGGTTCGGCCAACAAGGGCTTCCTGGCGCCGAGCTTCGGCCAGCTGTACTCGGGCAGCCTGTCGCAGGAACTGCCGAACGGCGTGTCCGACCCGGTCGGCTGCGCGGCCCATCCGAACGACCCGCGCTTCTGCGCGATCGAGCGCCTCAACTACAGGAGCGGCGGCAATCCGAACCTGCGTCCGGAAACCTCGAAGCAGGGCACGCTGGGCTTCATCGTCGAGCCCAGCAGCAACTTCTCGGCATCGGTCGACTATTGGGCGATCAACGTCAAGGACCGCATCCTGAACCGTACTCCGCAGGTGGTGCTGGCCAACTCGGCCTCGCTGCCGGAGTACATCCACCGCAATGCGGACGGCACCATCGACTACGTCCAGGCCGGCTGGATCAACGCGGCGGGCCTGAAGACCCGTGGCGCCGACGTCGGCCTGCGCGGCCGTGGCAACCTGCCGGGCGGCTACAAGTGGAACGCGGCCCTGGACGGCACCTGGACCCAGAGCTACCAGTTCGCCGAGTTCGAGGGCCAGCCTTACAAGGAATACGTCGGCAACTTCTACACCCGCGACCTGTACCTGCGCTGGAAGCACAACGCCACCCTCAGCGTGAGCAAGGGCCCGTGGAGCGCCATGCTGAGCAACCTGTACCGTGACGGCTACATGGACCAGGTGCCGAACGGCGGCAAGGGCACGCCGCCGGCCGGCTTCAGCCCGCGCGTGGCCAGCTACACGACCTGGGGCCTGTCGACGACCTACACCGGCTTCAAGAACACCACGATCACCGTCGGCATCCAGAACCTGTTCGACCGCGATCCGCCGTTCACCGCGCACAACGTGGACGAAGTCGTGGGCGCAGGCTGGGATCCGCGCGTGGCCGACCCGCGTGGCCGTTCGCTGAGCTTCGACATCAAGTACAGGTTCTTCTGACCGCTCGATCTCCGAACGCTCACGGCCCGTGCCGGGAAAGGGTGAACCTTCCCGCGGCACGGGCCGTTTTCCATGTCATTTCAATTCACACGAGGGTGGCATGGCGGGCATGAACAACATCGGCAGGCGGCGCTTTGCGGCGCTGATGGCGGCAACGCTGCTGCCGTCCTTGCCGGCCGCCGCCATCCCGCCGCGCGCACGCCGGCGCAACACGCCATCCATGACACACCTGATCAAACCTCCACGCCTTCAGTCCGGCAACCTGGTCGGCCTCATCGCGCCCGGCGGCTACACCAACGACGCTTCGATCCAGAAGGCGGTCCAGAACATCGAAGCACTGGGCTTCCGGGCCAAGCCGGGGAATTACCTGCGCGAGGTCTGGGGCAATTACGGCGGCACGGTCGCGGCCCGCATCGCCGACCTGCACGCCATGTTCCGCGACCCGGAAGTGAAAGCCATCTGGGCGATCCGCGGCGGCTCGGGCTGCATTTCGCTGCTGAAGCACCTGGACTTCGCGCTGATCCGCAAGCACCCGAAGGTGCTGCTCGGTTACTCGGACATCACGGCCCTGCATCTCGCCATCCACCGCCATGCAGGCGTGGTGACTTTCCACGGCCCGGTGGCATCGAGCACGCCGTCCGAATACTCGAACGAGCACATGATGGCGGTGCTGACCGACCCGCGCGCCACCTACACGATCCCGATGGCGGCGGAAAACGCGCGCCGTGCGCTGCTGGAGCCGCAGTATGCGATCCGCACCGTGCACGGCGGCAGGGCCACCGGCCCGCTCATGGGCGGCAACCTGTCCTTGGTGAGCGCGCTGGCCGGCACGCCCTACGCGGCCGATTTCCGCGGCAGCCTGCTGTTCATCGAAGAGGTGAACGAAGAGCCCTACCGGATCGACCGCTGGATGACCCAGCTCGGCCTGGCTTGTGGCCTGGACGAGGCGGCCGGCGTGATGATCGGCATCTGCGAGAACTGCGGGCCGCAGGGTAACGGCCCATCGCTCACGCTGGATGAGACCCTCGACCTGCACCTGCAGCCGCTGCACGTGCCGGCGGTGAGCGGCTACTCCTTCGGCCACATCCGCAACCAGTTCACGATCCCGGTCGGCATACGCGCCACGCTCGACACCGAGGCGCAGACCCTGACCCTGCTGGAGCCGGCGGTCAGCTGACGCCGGCCGTCAGCGCGCCTCGAACACCAGGCAGGTGGTGGTCGCGTGCGCGTACAGGCGTCCGTGCGCATCGACGATCTTGCCTTCGGCCGTGGCCAGCTGGCGGCCGCAATGCAGCACCGTGCCGATCGCGCGCAGCGGCCCGCCGTCCAGGCGCGCGCCGCGCACCAGGTTCACGCTCAGTTCCGCCGTGGTATAGCCCTGGCCCGGCGCCAGCATGGTCTGCACCGCGCAGCCGACCGCCGAGTCGAGCAGGGTGGCGTACCAGCCGCCGTGCACGGTGCCCATCGGGTTCAGGTGTTTTTGCTGGGGCGTGCCCTGGAAGACCGCCTGGCCGCGCTCGACTTCGACGAGCTGGAAGTCGAGCGTCTCGGCGATCGGCGCACGCGGAAAGCGGCCTTCGAGCAGGGCCTGCATGATGTCGAGGCCCTGCATCTCGCGTGCCTGTTCGAAAGGCACCACGCCGGTGCGGGCACCGTTTTGCGCCGCCCGCGCGCGGACGTCGTCGAGCTGCCGCTGCCATTGTTCCATCGTCGCCTGTGCATTCATGTGCTGTCTCCATCGGTTGTCCAAAAAGACATTCTGCACCGGCGGCGTGAAGTCTGCTGGCGGCGGCTTCAAATGCCCAGTAGCGTCTTGCAGCGGCTTACCAGGAATTCCCGTAGCACCCGCACCGCCGGCGAGACCTGCTTGCGGTTTGCCACCAGCATGGTCAAGGGCACGTTGACGCCTTCCCACTCCGGCAGGATCAGGCGCAGGCGGCCACTTGCAAGGTCCGCGTGCACGTCGATGCGCGAGCGGTAGCAGATGCCCAGCCCCGCCAGCGCCCAGCGCCGCACCACCTCGGAATCGTCGGCCACGCGGTCGCCCTGCACTACGACCTCGATCTCTTCGTTCCCCTTGCGGAAGCGCCAGCGGTCGTTGACGGCTTCGTCCAGCATGAAGCACAGGCAGTTGTGGTCTTCGAGTTCGCGCGGCGAGGCCGGCGCGCCGCGCCGCGCGAGGTAGGCCGGCGCGGCGCACAGCACGCGCCGGTTCTCTTCCAGCAGCGGCAGCGCCACCATGCTGGATTCGGACGGCACGCCGAAGCGCAGCGCGATATCGACCGGCTCGCGGTAGATGTTGGCGAGGCGGTCGGTCAGCTGCAATTTCAGCTTCACGCCCGGATAACGCGCCTGGAAATCGTTCAGCCAGGGCAGCACCACGTGGCGCCCGAAGTCGGACGGCATCGAGATCTGCAGCTGCCCCTCGATTGCATCCTGCCCGGCCAGCACCTCGTCTTCCGCTTCGCGCAGGCCGTCCAGCAAGGCCTTGCTGCGCGCCAGCAGGCGTTCGCCCGCCAGCGTCAGCCGCATGCTGCGCGTGCTGCGGATGAACAGCGCCGCACCGAGGTCGGCCTCCAGCCGCTTCAGGCTGGCGCTGGCGACGGCCGGCGAAGTGTCCAGCAGGCGCGCAGCGCTTGACAGGCTGCCCTGTTCGGCGGTGGCGACGAAGGTTTCGAGGTCCTGCAGGTTCCTGATCTTCAAGATAATATTGAAAGTGATTTCGGGATTACCCAGTTTATCAAAAAGCCGGGACTGGTCAGAATGGCACTCATCGCATCGTCCATCGACCAGGAGCCCACACATGAAAGCCATCGGATACCAGAACAACCTGTCCATCGATCAGCCGGAAGCGCTGGTCGACATCACGCTGCCCGACCCGGTCGCCGCGGGCCACGACCTGCTGGTCGAGGTGCGCGCGGTGTCGGTCAACCCGGTCGACACCAAGGTACGGAAAAGCGCCAAGCCGGAAGCCGGAGAGTGGAAGGTGCTGGGCTGGGATGCGACCGGCGTGGTGAAGGCGGTCGGCCCGGATGTCACCCTGTTCAAGCCGGGCGACCGCGTCTGGTACGCCGGCTCGATCGCCCGCGCCGGCAGCAACAGCGAGTTGCAGCTGGTGGACGAGCGCATCGTCGGCCGCATGCCGGTGTCAACCGATTTCGGCGCCGCCGCCGCGCTGCCGCTGACCGGCCTGACGGCCTGGGAGATGCTGTTCGACCGCCTGCAGGTACCAACGGGAGCGGAAGGCAAGGGCAAGAGCCTGCTGGTGATCGGCGCGGCCGGCGGCGTCGGCTCGATCCTGGTGCAGCTGGCGCGCCAGCTCACGCAACTGACCGTGATCGGCACCGCATCGCGGCCGGAAACCCGTGAATGGGTGCGCGAGCTCGGCGCCCATCACGTGATTGACCACAGCAAGCCGCTGGCCGCGGAAATCGCCGCCGCCGGGCTGGCGCCGCCGGATTACGTCACCAGCCTGACCCACAGCGACCAGCACTTCGACCAGGTGGTGGAGGCCATCGCGCCGCAGGGCAAGTACAGCCTGATCGACGACCCGGCCACGCCGATCGACATCATGAAATTCAAGCGCAAGGCGGTGTCGCTGCACTGGGAACTGATGTTCACGCGCTCGCTGTTCAACACGCCCGACATGATCGAGCAGCACCGCATCCTGGACCGCCTGGCTGAATTGGTGGATGCGGGCACGATCCGGACCACGGCCAACGAGAATTTCGGTTTAATTAATGCGGAGAATCTTCGGCGCGCGCATGCGCTGCTCGAGTCGGGGCGGGCGCGGGGGAAGATTGTGCTGGAGGGGTTTTGATGTCGCGATATGATCGATTGAGAGCAAAAATTGCCGCCTGTTGGCGGATCCAAGAAATTAATTGGATTAATATTTCGTGTTGTTTTTACTAGATAATCCGTTCTTTAATGCAAGGATCAAAGATTCAAATGTCTATTATGATTCTATGGCTGAAGCTATTATTCCATAATAATAATTAGTCATTTAATATTCTATTCCTGGTCATCAGGAGCGAAGCAATAGAGTTTCGCAGCTTGAAAGCCGGTGTTGCCCGCAAGCACCACGAGGACCCATCCGAATTTTTTAAAATTCGAATGGAAAAACATTATTCCAACAATCCCATAAAGCGCTAGAAGTACTGGAAGCCAAAGTATCATTGCTACCATTGCAACTTCAAAGGTGGACTCTCCAATAGTGGTTTGGTCTTCTTCTCGCACGTAACTTTTTTTTTGTCGAAGCATCCGAGCACTAATGAGAGCGATGATAAAAGAAAAAAAACTTGCGACTAGCCAATCTTTCGTATTTTCTTCAATTGGCGAAAGGAGAACACAAGACAATAGCGACAAGAACGCTAAAAAACAAGTAGCAATTGAAGCGTAGGTAAGTTTTTTGAACGTCATTTATGCCTCTATTCTGTATAGACGGGATGGTTTGTGATAATGACGGGCGGATCATCTAAATAAGATCATCCGCCTCATTTTGATTATCTGCTAGTTGATTCTGTAATATGAATACTTGTGATCATATCTCCGAAATAACCTCCTAAACCACCTCCTACTAGCTCTCCGAATCGTGAACCAAGTCCACGGCCTATGAAGGCTCTTACGATCGTTTCACCCGGACCAAAGACTGATCAGCTTTCCTTCCGCTACTCGGACAGTGAGCCTTACATTATCAAAGATCTCGATCTCAAGATCACTCCCGGCGAATGCCTTGCCTTGACCGGGCCCTCCGGCAGTGGCAAAACGACACTGATAAAGCTGCTGCTTGGATTGCTAGAGCCTACAAGCGGCGATATCCTCATCGGTGGTGTAAAGCTGGCGAATCTCGGCCTGTCGAATACCACCAGCTGATTGGTACAGTGATGCAGGACGACACGTTGTTTGCCGGTTCGATCTCGGACAACATCAGCTTCTTTAGCACGTCTCCGAATCAAGAGCAGGTCGTCCAATGCGCGCGCCTGGCCGCCATCGACAATGAAATCATGAGCATGCCGATGGCCTACAACACCTTAGTTGGGGACATCGGTACAGGTCTGTCCGGCGGTCAGAAACAGCGCATCCTGCTAGCCCGCGCGCTGTACAAGAACCCGCAATTGCTGGTCTTGGGGAGGCTACCAGTCATCTTGATGTATGGAATGAGCAAGCGGTCAACGCAGCGATCCAGAGCTTCAAGTTGACCCGTATCATCGTCGCACACCGACCCGAAACCATTGCCATGGCTAAGCGCGTCGTTGTCCCGCACGGTGGGAATTCAGCGCAGCCTGCAGCGCATATAGCTCAGATCATGGCTCACGCCATCGATCCGCAGCATGTCCTCGATCCGCGCAGTCATCGTGAAGCCCGAGCGCAGGTAAAGCGCGACGGCGGGCTGGTTCGCGGACAGGACTTCGAGGTCGACCCAGGCCAGACCGGCCTGCGAGCGCGCCCAATCCAGCGCAGCACCGAGCAGTTGTGAGCCAAGCCCACGGCGGCGCCAAGCCCGGTGCACGCCCATCCCCAGCATTGCACGGTGCCTCGCCAGCGGCTCCGGCCGCGCACGTAAATCGATATGCCCGGCGATCGAGCCACGCGCATCCAGCGCCAGCCACAGGCGGCGCCAGCCCGGTTCGCCGACCGGAATGGCGAGGCCTTCGATGAAGGAGACTTTTAAACCCGGTGGCAGCTGCGACTGCGCGCGGGACAGGGGCTGGAACAGCGGGGTGCCGTCCCTGCCGTTGTCGCGCAGGTGGTCGTCGAGGTAGACGAAGAAGGGCGGCAGGTCGGCCGCCTCGGCCGGACGGATCGTCACAGCGCCCGCGCGATCAGGATCTTCTGGATGTCGCTGGTACCTTCGTAGATCTGGCACACGCGCACGTCGCGGTAGATGCGCTCGACCGGGAAGTCGGCCACGTAACCGTAGCCACCGAACACCTGCATCGCGCTGGACACCACGCGCTCGGCCATCTCGGAGGCGAACAGCTTGGCCATCGCCGCCTCCTTCAGGCAGGGCACGCCCGCATCCTTCATCGATGCCGCATGCAGGATCAGCTGGCGCGCGGCCTCGATCTGCATCGCCATCTCGGCCAGGCGGAACTGCACCGCCTGGTGGTCGAAGATCGCGGTGCCGAAGCTCTCGCGCTCCTTGGCGTAGGCCAGCGCCGCCTCGAAAGCGGCGCGCGCCATGCCGACCGATTGCGAGGCGATGCCGATGCGGCCGCCCTCCAGGCCGGACAGGGCGATCTTGTAGCCCTGGCCCTCTTCGCCGATCAGGTTTTCGAGCGGGATGCGGCAGTTGTCGAACACGATCTGCGCCGTGTCCGACGAGTGCTGGCCCATCTTGTGCTCGATGCCGGCGACGATGTAGCCGGGCGTATTCGTCGGCACCCAGAAGGCGCTGATGCCCTTCTTGCCGGCAGCTTTGTCGGTGACGGCCATGACGATGGCCACGTCGCCGTTCTTGCCGCTGGTGATGAACTGCTTGGTGCCGTTGATGACGTAGTGGTCGCCATCACGCACAGCGGTGGTGCGCAGGGCGGCGGCGTCGCTGCCGGTGTGCGGTTCCGTCAGGGCGAAGGCGCCCAGCATCTCGCCTTGCGCCAGCGGGCGCAGCCACTGTTCTTTCTGCGCCTCGTTCGCGTACATCATCGCGATCGAACATACCGGGCAGTTGTTCACCGAGATGATGGTCGAGGTGCCGCCGTCGCCGGCCGCGATCTCTTCCAGCACCAGGGCCAGCGACACGTAGTCGAGGCCCGCACCGCCGTACTGCTCCGGCACCGCGACGCCGAAGGCGCCCAGCCGGGCCAGTTCCTGTAATTCCTCTTTCGGGAAATGCTGCTCGCGGTCCCAGCGCGCGGCGTTCGGCGCCAGGCGCTCCTGCGAAAAGCTGCGCAGGGCGTCGCGGATCATCTGGTGTTCTTCGCTCAGTATCATGCTGTCTCGTAGTCGTTATCGTTATGTCGACGGCTTATTTACCAGGCAATCGGTGTGCCGTCGTGGTTCAAAAAGGCGCCGTTCTTCGACGCGTCGGCGCTGGCCAGCGTCGCGCGCAGCGTGCGCACGCTGTCTTGGACGCTGAGCGGGGCGCCGGCGCCGCCCATGTCGGTCTGCACCCAGCCCGGGTGGAAGCTCAGGCAGGTGACACCCTGCGGCCCGTAGGTGAGGGAGGTGTCCTTCAGCACCGAATTCAGCGCCGCTTTGCTGGCGCGGTACAGCGAGCCCGAGGCGCTGCTGCGTTCGCCGATCGAGCCCATGCGCGAGGAGATCACCGCCAGCTTGCCGCGCGCGTTCGCCACCAGCGGGCCGACGATGGGCAGCAGGCGCATCGCCGCCAGCACGTTGGTGTGCATGACGGCGTCGAACTCCTGCTGGGTCGGGAAGCCGTCGTGGCGCGGGCCATACACGCCGGCCACCAGCCAGGCGTGGTCGATCTTCTCGTCGTCCAGTTTCCAGCCCAGGCCGCCGATCGCTTCGGCGTTGGCCACGTCCAGCTGGTGCGCCTCGGCGCCGAGCTGGCGTAGCGCGTCGCAGTCGGCCGGCTTGCGGGCGGTGGCGATCACGCGCCAGCCGTCGGCGCGGTACTGGCGCACCATTTCGTGGCCGATGCCGCGCGAGGCGCCGATGATCAGGGCAGTAGACATGATTGACTCCTGTGGTGGGGCCTCGAGAAAGCTACTGCGCGTCGAATTTTCGCCCTGCGCTGCTCCGCTACGGCGGACCGGCCGTACCGTAAGTACGGCTGCGCTTCTCGCACTAGGCGTGCCCGACGAAACTTCTTCCGCTCGCTAGGCTTTCTCGAAGCCCCGATAAGCTAACTATCAATGACGGAAAATCCGTCAACCTCAAGCGAGCTTATACCATCTCGATCGCCATCGCCGTTGCTTCGCCGCCGCCGATGCACAGCGAGGCAACGCCGCGCTTGCCGCCGGTTTTCTTCAGCGCGCCCAGCAGGGTGACGATGATGCGTGCGCCCGAGGCGCCGATCGGGTGGCCCAGGGCGCAGGCGCCGCCGTGGATGTTGACCTTGCTGTGCGGAATGTCGAGGTCGCGCATGGCGGCCATCGGCACCGCGGCGAAGGCTTCGTTGATCTCGAACAGGTCGACGTCGCTGGCCTTCCAGCCGGTCTTCTTGAACAGCTTCTGCATCGAGCCGATCGGCGCGGTGGTGAACAGGTTCGGTTCCTGCGCGTGGGTGGCGTGGCCAACCACGCGGGCGATCGGGGTCAGGCCCAGTTCCTTCGCGGTCGATTCGCGCATCATGACCAGCGCGGCGGCGCCGTCGTTGATCGACGAGGACGAGGCGGCGGTCACGGTGCCGTCCTTCTTGAATGCCGGACGCAGCGACGGGATCTTGTCGACCTTGGCCTTCAGCGGACCCTCATCCTTTTCGATGATCTGCTCGCCCAGGCGATTCGCGACGCTGACCGGCGCGACTTCCCATGCGAAGCTGCCGTCGTTGTTGGCGGCTTGCGCGCGCTTGACGGATTCGATCGCGAAATTGTCCTGCTCTTCGCGGGTGAACTGGTAAGTGGCGACGCACTCTTCGGCGAAGGTGCCCATCGAGCGGCCTTCGCCGGTCTTCTCGTTGCGCGAGTAGGCGTCTTCGAGGCCGTCCAGCATCATGTGGTCGAACATCGGCGCGTGGCCGATGCGGTAGCCGCCGCGTGCCTTCGGGATCAGGTAGGGAGCGTTGGTCATCGACTCCATGCCGCCGGCGACGATCACGTCGGCGCTGCCGGCCTTGAGTGCGTCGTAGCCGAAGATCGCGGCCTGCATCGCCGAGCCGCACATCTTGGAGAGGGTCACGGCGCCGGTGGACATCGGCAGGCCGGCCTTGATCAGCGCCTGGCGCGCCGGGGCCTGGCCCTGGCCGGCCATCAGGCAGTTGCCGAAGTAGACGTGTTCGACCTTGGATGGGTCGACGCCGGCGCGCTCGACGGCGGCCTTGATGGCCACCGCGCCCAGGTCGCTGGCGGTCTTCGAGGAGAAGTCGCCCTGGAAGGCGCCCATCGGGGTGCGGGCTGCGCCGACGATAACGACTGGATCATTCATTGTGTAAGCTCCAAAGAGGAAGGTTGCGGACTGGCCGCCGGATTGGGTTGATGAAAACGGATCTGCTGCGGATACGGGAACACGTCCTCGACGATGCCCGCCTGGATGCGCTCCTTGTGCGACTGCCACCACACGCGCGTGAGCAGTTCGGCATGGTGCTGCATGAAGACCTGCCGGATTGCCGGGTTCCCGAGCAGGAAACGTTCGAACTGCTCGGGGAAGACATCGTGCCTGCCGATCGGGTACCAGGGCTCGGCCGCCATCTCGTCCTCCTCGTTGCGCGCGGCCGGGATGTCGCGGAACTGGCAATCGGTGAGGTACTCGATCTCGTCGTAGTCGTAGAACACGACGCGGCCGTGGCGGGTGACGCCAAAATTCTTGTACAGCATGTCGCCGGGGAAGATGTTCGCCGCAACCAGGTCGCGGATCGCATTCCCGTATTCGATCACCCCATGCGCGAGGCGGGCGCTGTCGCCGGCCCGCTGCGCATCGGCCAGGTACAGGTTCAGCGGCACCATGCGGCGCTCGATGTACAGGTGCTTGATGATCACGTGGTCGCCCTCCAGCTCGACCAGCGAGGGCGCGTGGCGCCGCAGCTCGTCCAGCAGGTCTTCCGAGAAACGCGCCAGCGGGAAGGCGACGTCGGAGTACTCGAGGGTGTCGGCCATGCGCCCCACGCGGTCGTGGTGCTTCACCAGCAGGTATTTTTCCTTGATCTGGGCGCGCGTGGTGTCCTTCGGCGGCGGATAGAAATCCTTGATCGCCTTGAACACGTAGGGGAAGGACGGCAGTTCGAACACCAGCATCACCAGGCCGGGGATGCCGGGGGCGATGCGGAACTCGTCCGAGCTGTGCTTCAGGTGCTGCAGGAAGTCGCGGTAGAACAGGGTCTTGCCCTGTTTCTGCAGGCCGAGCACGGTGTAGATCTCGCTCCTGGGCTTCTTCGGCATCAGGCTGCGCAGGAACTGCACGTAGCTTGATGGCACTTCCATGTCGACCATGAAGTAGGCGCGCGTGAACGAGAACAGGGTCAGCACCTGTTCCGGTTCGGTCAGCACGGTGTCGAGCACCAGCTGACCGCGGCGGTTGTGCAGCACCGGCACCACGAACGGGTATTCGCGCGCGCCGTTGATGGCGCGGCCGACGATGTAGGCGCCCTTGTTGCGGAAGAACAGGCTGGAAAGCACCTGCAGCTGCTGGTTCGGCTCGGCCTGGTCCAGCCCGAACTTCTCGACCAGGCGCTGTTCGACCAGGGCGACGTCGCGATCGAGGTCGGCGAACGGACAGGCCAGCTGGAAGTTGGTGACGATGCGGCGCAGAGAAAAGAACAGACCGTCCAAGCGCAGGCCGTCCCTGGCCGGGTAGTAGACGCGGTAGGTCGGCTGCGGCTCGTCGGTCTCGATGTACTCGGTCGAGACGGCCGGACGCACGAAGATAAAATCGTTGCGGTAGTAGCTGCGGTGCAGGATGTGGCAGCTGACGGAATTAAAAAAGCTTTCGGCCAGTTCCGGGCGCTTGTGGCCGGTGAGCAGTCCGATGTAATGCAGCTTGGTCTCGCGCCAGGTCTGATCGTTGAGCTCCTCGGGCGCATACTCGTCCTCCAGGATACGCACGCATTCCTGCACGCGCCTGTCGTAGAAATCGATGCGCTCGCGCGCGGCGCGCTGGGCGGTGGCCCAGTCGGCGTGTTCGAAATAGGTCTTGGCCGCCTGGCTGGCCTGGCGGAACAGCGAATAATGGCGGTCGAACCCGTCCAGGATCGTGCGCGCGATATCGAAGGCGATCTGCGACGAGAGCAGCTTGGGGAAACTTGCCTGTGTCATCGTTGGGCTCGCGCGCGGTGGAGGGGAGAGCGGATATTGTAATGCCGGTGCTTGCTGCCGGGAGGCCCCCGGTATTTTTACTGGCCTGTCGTTCCGGGCATTGCCCGAAACGACTCCCCGCGCAGGCGGGGACGACGGGCTGGCAGCACCCTTATGCCGTTTCGCCGAACAGCTCGCGGCCGATCAGCATGCGGCGGATCTCGCTGGTGCCGGCGCCGATCTCGTACAGCTTGGCGTCGCGCCACAGGCGGCCGACCGGGTACTCGTTGATGTAGCCGTTGCCGCCCAGGGTCTGGATCGCCTCGCCGGCCATCCAGGTCGCCTTTTCGGCGCTGTACAGGATGGCGCCGGCGGCGTCCTTGCGCAGCGCGCGCACCTGCTCCGGCGAGGTAGCGCGGTCGCAGGCCTGGCCGACCGCATACACGTAGGCGCGGCAGGCCATCATGGTCGAGTACATGTCGGCGATCTTGCCCTGCATGAGCTGGAACTCACCGATTGCCTGGCCGAACTGCTTGCGCTCGTGGATGTAGGGGACCACCGCGTCCATGCAGGCCGCCATGATGCCCAGCGGGCCGCCGGACAGCACGGTGCGCTCGAAGTCCAGGCCCGACATCAGTACGTTCACGCCTTTGCCCACGCCGCCCAGCACGTTCTCGACCGGCACTTCGCAATCCTGGAACACCAGTTCGCCCGTGTGCGAACCGCGCATGCCCAGCTTGTCGAGCTTTTGCGCGACCGAAAAACCTTTAAAACCTTTTTCGATCAGGAAGGCGGTCATGCCGCGCGGGCCGGCTTCGATGTCGGTCTTGGCATACACGACCAGGGTGTCGGCGTCCGGGCCATTGGTGATCCACATCTTGGTGCCGTTCAGGACGTAGCGGTCGCCCTTCAGCTCGGCGCGCAGCTTCATGCTGACGACGTCGGAGCCGGCGTTCGGCTCGGACATGGCCAGTGCGCCGACGTGCTCGCCCGAGATCAGCTTCGGCAGGTACTTGCGCTTCTGCTCTTCGTTACCGTTGCGCTTGATCTGGTTGACGCACAGGTTCGAGTGGGCGCCGTAGGACAGGCCGACCGAGGCCGAGGCGCGCGAAATCTCTTCCATCGCGACGATGTGGGCCAGGTAGCCCATGTTGGCGCCGCCGTATTCCTCGCTGACGGTGATGCCCAGCAGGCCGAGCTCGCCCATCTTCTTCCACAGATCCATCGGGAACTGGTCGGTGCGGTCGATATCAAACGCGCGCGGGGCGATTTCGCTTGCCGCGAACTGTTGCACTGCTTCACGCAGCGCGGCGATGTCTTCGCCGTGGTCAAAGGTCAAGCCTGGGAGATGCAGCATGTCGTCCTCTCGATTGTCGTTATGGCTGGAAGGCTAAACGGGATAATAGCGCGGAGTGACGTTAACGTAAACGTCAACTAACAGCATCGTCGTTCCCGCCATGCTGAGTGTGCAGAAATGCGAACGTCGGCTATACCGGATACTCAGTATGGGGGATGAGCCCGGTGGACTCTTCCCGCCTTCGCAATGGGATGGACGCCCCCACCCGAAACGGCATCAGATGTGCCAAAGTGGAAGTGTCATGCAACCACTTAAACCGAGGGGGGCGTCACCATGAAGATTACGACACTTGGCATCGATCTGGCAAAAGATGTTTTCCAGCTGCACGGCGTGGATGGACATGGGCGCGTGGTGGTGAAACGTCAGCTCAGGCGAAAAGAGATGATCGGCTTTTTCACGAAGATCGAACCTTGCCTGGTCGGCATGGAAGCATGTGGCAGTGCACATTATTGGGCTCGGCGGCTGACTGAGCTGGGGCATACCGTGAAGTTGATGGCGCCACAGTTCGTCAAGCCGTACGTGAAGACGAACAAGCATGATATAGCCGATGCCGAGGCAATCTGTGAAGCGGTAGCCCGTCCCAACATGCGCTTTGTCCCGATCAAGACAATCGATCAGCAAGCGATCCTGGCGGTGCATCGTGTCCGGCAAGGCTTGGTCAAGGTGCGCACTGCGCAGGCGAACCAGATCCGTGGGCTGCTTGCCGAGATGGGGCTAGTGATTCCGAAGGGTATCAAGCACCTGTTTTGCCTGGTGCCGTCGCTGCTCGATGAAGCAAAGGACGTGTTGCCGGCCAGCTTCCGCCAGCTGATTGAGCGGCTGCTGACCCAGTTGAAAGAATTGAAGCGACAAGTTGACGAGTTGGAGTTGGAGTTGGAAATCCTACGCTGGCACAGGCAGAACGAAGCTTCGCGCAACCTTGAAACCATTCCTGGCGTTGGGCCGATTACGGCCAGTGCGCTAATCGCCTCAGTAGGCGATGCGCGCAACTTCAAAAATGGCCGACAGTTGGCTGCCTGGCTTGGACTGGTGCCAAAGCAGCACTCGAGCGGCGGCAAAGTCCGTTTGCAGGGCATCAGCAAGCGTGGTGACTGCTATCTACGTACCTTGCTGATCCACGGTGCGCGTGCCGTCACCAAGCATGCTGAGCGACTGCCAACACGGTATGCCTGGCTGGCCAAGTTGATGGGACGCAGGAACAAGAACGTAGCCGCGGTCGCGCTGGCGAACAAGAACGCGAGAATCGCATGGGCGTTGTTAGCCCATGAAGAAAAGTTCCGGTCTGATCATGTTGCATTGACCAGACCGGCCTGAAACTGAAATTCACGTGGTACCCGGCAGTAGACTTCACCAGTTGCGCAGGCAATCAAAGTAGTGATGGCAAAACAGGTTAGACCGTGGTTGGCATAGCCCGTAGTCCCCGCGGCACGCAAAGTGCGGCTTCGCGATCGAGGCGCCGACCAGCAAAACCCATCAGGGACAGTGGCGTATCACGACCACAACCAAAGTCCGAATGTACGGGTGCATCTTTAACCTAATGGCCGAACTGCAATGAAAGCTTGCACAAAAGGGGGCGTCCATGTACGGGGACGACGAGATAGCGTGGGCGCATACTTACGCCGCGTCCCGCTCCTGCGGCTGTCCGCTCTCTCCATCCCCGGCATCCGCCAGCAAGCGCCGGCATTCTTCTTCGTGCCCGGCGATCTCGGCCAACGACATCTCGATGTCGGCACGCTGCTGCTCCAGGGTTTCGCGCTGGTGGGACAGCACGCCGAGAAAACGGTTGATCTGGGCGACGGTGTCCCTTGGCGATTCGTACATGTCGACGATGCTCTTGATCTCCGACAAGGTCAGGCCCAGGCGCTTGCCGCGCAGGGTCAGCTTCAGGCGCGTGCGGTCGCGTGGAGTGTAGACGCGGTTGCGGCCGCCCTGGCCTTCGCGCATCGGGCTGAGCAAGCCCTGGTCTTCGTAGAAGCGGATGGCACGGGCGGTGATGTCGAATTCGCGCGCCAGTTCGGCGATGGTGTAGGTGGTGGCCATATTGTCCTGCTAGTCGAAAAGTGGCGGAGTCCGGAAGCATCCTGCGGAATCGCATAGAATCGGAGTCTGCGCCCTTGTTTCCGTTTACGTCAACGTCAATGTGAATGTTGGATGCATTGTAGCGTGCGGCGTTGTCCCAATACGAAAGAACTTCGGATGAACCTTCTCGAATCCCAACTGATCTACCCCTTCGGCGACGACATTCCCACGCCCGGCACCGTGCACGAACTCGCGCCGGGCCTGCGCTGGCTGCGCATGCCGCTGCCCTTCGCCCTCGACCACATCAACCTGTGGCTGCTGGACGACGAAGCCGGCGGCAGGGGCGGCTATTCACTGGTCGATTGCGGCGCCGGCACCGACGCCACCCGCAGCGCCTGGGAGCAGGTGTTCGACAGCGCGATGATGGGGGCGCCGCTGCGGCGCGTGTTCGCGACGCATTGCCATCCAGACCACGTCGGCTTGTCCGGCTGGCTGTGCGAGCGTTTCCAGGCGCCGTTCTGGACCAGCGCCGCCGAGTTCGGCTTCGCGCGCATGATGGCGGCCGCGCTGCCGGGCGTGGACGGGCCGTCGGCGATCCCGCACTTCCGGCGCCACGGCCTGGTCGACCCCGACCTGCTCGAGCAGATGCAAGGGCGCAAGAATTACTACCCTTCGCTGGTGCCTGCCGTGCCCCCGAGCTATACCCGGCTGCAGGATGGGCAGCGGGTGGCGATCGGCGATCGCGAATGGCGGGTGATCACGGGCTTCGGCCATTCGCCCGAGCATGTGTCGCTGTATGCCGAGGAGGGCAGGATACTGATCTCCGGCGACATGGTGCTGCCGCGCATTTCGACGAACGTGTCGGTGTTCGCGGTCGAGCCGGAAGGCAATCCGCTCGCCCAGTATCTGGACTCGCTCGGCAAATTCTCCGGCCTGCCGGACGATACCCTGGTGCTGCCTTCGCACGGCAAGCCTTTCCGCGGCTTGCACCTGCGCATCCAGCAGTTGCGCGAACACCATGTGGCCCGCCTGGATGAAGTGCGCGCCGCCTGCAGCATGCCGCGCTCCGCAGTTGACATTGTCCCGCTGATGTTCCGGCGCAAGCTCGATCCGCACCAGCTCAGCTTTGCCGTCGGCGAAGCGCTGGCCCACCTGCACAAGCTCTGGTACGACGGTATCCTCGACCGTGTAACCGGTGACGATGGGGTCATCCGCTTCAAACTGGCCTGATTTCAGCGCATTCTCACGCTGGATGGGTAGCGCAGGCGACCGCTGAGGTCGCCTGTTTTCGTTTGCACGGGTGGATTTACACAAGCAAACGTTTTCTTTTTCCTGTAGGATATTTTTCACACTTAGCTATTCTCTTAGCGAAAAGCACCGGAATTGCTGGACAGCACTGTGAGAATTGGTCAATACTCACACGTTTGTTACTTTCAGACTTTCCGCTTTTACATAAGGTCTGAACCATGGAGAAACCATGACAGCCCTGCATGAACCATTAGTACCACCGATGAATTCGACTAACGAGCGGGAAAGCTTCAGCGAGCGTCTGCAGCAAGCCCTGAAGAATGCCCATTACTCGCCGGACAGCCCGACGCGGCTGGCGCGCGAATTTAACATTCGCTTCGAAGGCCGCCCGATCACGGTCCATGCCGCGCGCAAGTGGCTGGTCGGCGAAGCCATTCCGACCCAGGAAAAGCTGCGCATGATCGCCCAGTGGCTGGGCGTGCCGGCCGACTGGTTGCGCTTCGGCGGTACCGACAGTGCCCCGGCCGGCGGCGACTCCGCCGATGCCTCGGCGCGTTTCGAATCGGCCGACGTCAAGCTGATCGCCGACCTGCAGCGCCTGGACGAACACCACAAGCAGCTGGCACGGGAGTTCATCCGCATGCTGGTGCGCATGAACCACCAGCCGAAGTAAGCCTGCCTGTATCTGCCTGTATAAAACGGCCCGGCCCGGGGACTTCCCCCGGTCGGGCCGCTGTTGTTTGTGCTGTATTGCAATTATTATTCAAGCGGGTGGCACAAATGGCCGGGTCTCGCGCATAATCTAGAACGCTACTGGCGCCCGCCAGCGTTATCGGTCATATAAGGATGCAGTGCCCTCATGATTAATAACTACAGCAATACCGCGCAGTTGAAGGACCTCATGACCGTGCCGCCGATGACGGCGACGCAGCATGCAGAAATCATGCGCAAGCGTAATGAGCAACGCAGGAAAATCGAAGACGCAAGAGAAGCAAGAAAGGCCGAGCAGGAGGCCTACGGCGAACGGCGCTGACGCTCAACCAGGAGCGCCGTCTTTCATCCCACCCCAGCGTGGGGCCAATTCGTTGTCTATTCCCAGCAGGTCGATGACGCGGGCGACCGTGTGGTCGACCATCTCGTCGATGCTGCCCGGTTTGTTGTAAAAGCTTGGCAGCGGCGGGAACACGATGCCGCCCATCTCGGTGACAGCCGTCATATTGCGCAGGTGCGCCAGGTTGAACGGCGTTTCGCGCACCATCAGCACCAGGCGCCGGCGTTCCTTCAGGATCACGTCGGCCGCGCGCGCGATCAGGTTGTCCGACAGCCCGTGCGCAACCGCCGCCAGCGTCTTCATCGAACAGGGAGCGACCACCATGCCGTCGCTCTGGAACGAACCGCTGGCGATCGAGGCGCCAATTTCCCGGTTCTTGTGCACGACGTGGGCGAGCGCTTCCACGTCGCGCCGTTGCAGGCCGACTTCCTGGTGCAGCGTGAGGGAAGCGGCGTCGGAAATGACCAGATGGGTCTCGACGCCGGGACAGGCGCGCAGCCGTTCGAGCAGCCGCACGCCGTAGACCGCGCCGGTCGCGCCGGTGATGGCGACGACGATCCGGCGGGGCCGCGGATCAGCCATTCTTTTTCAGCAGGGCCTGCAGTTCGCCGGATTCGTACATTTCCGTCATGATGTCCGAGCCGCCGACGAATTCGCCGTTCACATACAGCTGCGGGACGGTCGGCCAGTTCGAGAATTCCTTGATGCCCTGGCGGACTTCGGCGTCGTCCAGCACGTTCACGGTGGCGATGTTATCGACGCCGCAGGCCTTCAGGATTTGGATGGCGCGGCCGGAAAAGCCGCATTGCGGGAACTGGGCGGTGCCTTTCATGAACAGCACGACCGGCGTGTTGGTCACGGTGTCTTTGATCCAGGTTTGTACGTCGCTCATTTGGTTCTGCCTTCGGTGAGAAATGGGAGGGGATGGCGGCATTTTATAAGAAAATGACCCGGTAGGTTTGTCCACCGGGTCATCCCCGCGAAGGCGGGGACCCAAGTTCTGCGCGAGCAGCCGATACGCATGCAGACTTGGATCCCCGCCGGCGCGGGGACGACGAGGAACGGGGTTACTTCTTCAGCTTGGCAAACGCCGCCGCCATCGCGCCACCGCTCGGGGCGGCCGGGCGTTCCTGGCGCTGCTGGTGCTTATTTTGATGATCAGCGAGGCGCTTGCGGTCGTCGCGGTCGCCGCGTTGCTGCGGCTGCGCACCCGGTTGCGGGGCGCTGTCGGACAAGCGCATCGTCAGCGCGATACGCTTGCGCTTGACGTCGACTTCCAGCACTTTCACTTTCACCACCTGGCCGGCCTTCACCACCGTGTGCGGATCCTTCACGAAGGTATTGGAGAGGGCCGAGATATGCACCAGGCCGTCCTGGTGCACGCCGATGTCGACGAAAGCGCCGAAGGCCGCGACGTTGGTCACCACGCCTTCCAGGATCATGTCCGGGCGCAGGTCGCCGATCTCTTCCACGCCTTCCTTGAAGGTGGCGGTGGTGAATTCCGGACGCGGGTCGCGGCCCGGCTTTTCCAGTTCCTTCAGGATGTCGCTGACGGTCGGCACGCCGAATTTCTCGTCGGCGTACCTGGCCGGGTTCAGGGTCTTTACCAGTGAACCGTCGCCGATCACGCTCTTGATGTCGCGCTTGATGTCGGCCAGGATCTTTTCGACCACCGGGTAGGATTCCGGGTGCACCGCCGAGGCGTCCAGCGGATTGTCGCCGTTCATGACGCGCAGGAAGCCGGCCGCCTGCTCGAAGGTTTTATCGCCCAGGCGCGGGACGCTCCGTAAGGCCGCGCGCGAGGCGAAGGCGCCCTTCATGTCGCGGTAGGTGACGATGCTCTGGGCCACGCTGGCGGACAGGCCCGAGACACGCGCCAGCAGCGGCGCCGAGGCCGTGTTGACGTCGACCCCCACCGCGTTCACGCAATCCTCGACCACGGCGTCGAGCTGGCGTGCCAGCTGGGTCTGCGAAACATCGTGCTGGTACTGGCCGACGCCGATCGATTTCGGATCGATTTTTACGAGCTCGGCCAGCGGATCCTGCAGGCGGCGCGCAATCGACACCGCGCCGCGGATCGACACGTCCAGGTCCGGCAGCTCGCGCGAGGCGAATTCGGAGGCCGAATAGACCGACGCGCCGGCTTCCGAGACGACGATCTTGGTCAGCTTGAGCTCGGGATGCTGCTTGATCAGGTCCTGGGCCAGTTTATCCGTCTCGCGCGACGCGGTGCCGTTGCCGATCGAGACCAGCGAAACATTGTGCTTGGCAGCAAGCTTGCCCAGCACGTGCAGCGAACCGTCCCAGTCGTTGCGCGGCGCGTGCGGGTAGATGGTGGCGGTATCGACCACCTTGCCGGTCGGGTCCACCACGGCCACCTTGACGCCGGTACGCAGGCCCGGGTCCAGGCCCATGGTGGCGCGCGGGCCGGCCGGGGCGGCCAGCAGCAGCGCCTTCAGGTTGCGCGCGAACACCTGGATCGCATCGAGCTCCGCTTTTTCGCGCAATGCGCCCATCAGTTCGGTCTCGATATACATGAAGCTCTTCACGCGCCAGGTCCAGCGCGCGGTGTCGAGCAGCCATTTGTCGGCCGGGCGCCCCGCCGCCTTGATGCCGAAGCGCGCCGCGATCCGGCTTTCGCAGGGGTTGTGCGGGGCGTCCCACTTCGGCTTTTCTTCCTCGGTGTCGAGGCGCAGGCTTACGTCCAGGATACCTTCGCGGCGGCCGCGCATCAGCGCCAGCGCGCGGTGCGAGGGCACGCTGGACAGCGGTTCCGAATAAGCGAAGTAGTCGGCAAACTTCTCGCCTTCCTCCTGCTTGCCCTCGACCACCTTCGATTCGACCACGCCGTGTTCCTGCACGTATTCGCGCAGCGACTGCAGCAGTTCGGCGTCCTCGGCGAAGCGCTCCATCAGGATCTGGCGCGCGCCGTCCAGCGCCGCCTTGGTGTCGGCCACGCCCGGGTTGTTCACGCCGTCGGCATTCACGAAGGCCTCGCGCAGGTAGCGCGCGGCCACTTCCTCCGGATTCCGGGCCGGGTCGGCCAGCAGGCTGTCCGCCAGCGGCGCCAGGCCGGCCTCGATCGCGATCTGGGCCTTGGTGCGGCGCTTCTGCTTGTACGGCAGGTACAGGTCTTCCAGGCGGGTCTTGTCTTCCGCGTGGGTCAGGGCGTCGAGCAGCTCCGGCGTCATCTTGTTCTGCTCGGTGATCGAGGCGATCACCGAGGCGCGCCGCTCTTCCAGTTCGCGCAGGTAGCGCAGGCGTTCTTCCAGCAGGCGCAGCTGGATGTCGTCCAGGCCGCCGGTCGCTTCCTTGCGGTAGCGGGCGATGAAGGGGACCGTCGCCCCTTCGTCGAGGAGGGCGACGGCGGCGGCCACCTGGGCCGGTTTGGCGGACAGTTCTTGGGCGAGGCGTTGTTCGATCGAAGGCAGCATGTGCGTAAAGGTCGGGCGATGAGCGTGAGTCAGACGGGCAATGATACGCAAACCGGCCGGATGCGCCAGTCTTGACAGCGAAATCCGAACATGCGTCCGGAACCGTCGCCGACCGCGTGGTCCACGAGGAATTGGCCGTGCCCGTTCGTGTGGGGGTGGTGCAAAAGCGCGGAACCGTGTAACTTTTCTCTCTTTTGCCTTCTTTCGACCTGTAAAGATTTGTTGGCAGGGTGCGATTCCGAACAAAACAGAACGGACCGCATGAAGGATAATAACGGTTGTTGTTTTTTTAAATACAGACTCGTGAGACCCATGCACACAGTTGATCTTCATCGCGACGACACCAGCGAGGCACCGCCGGCTCGAGCTCCTGCACGCGCTCCGGCCCTGCCTGCCCCGGTGTTGAGCTGGCTGCAAAGGGTCGAAGCGGCAGCACATCCCCAGCCGAAGCTGACTGCGGAAGTCGCTGACCCCAAGGCCATCCAGTACAAATTCGTTTACGTCATGGCCCCGACCAGCGGCGGCCGCCATGTCGCGGTCTGCTTGTGCAAGGCGCGCCTGCGCCCGAACGGCGACGTGGCCGCGGCCAGCCCGGTGGGCGAGGTGTTTTCGCTGCTGTCGGCCCCGCCCGCCTACCTGGAAGGGGATGACGAGGACCTGGTCCGTTTCTTCATTGCCATGCGCAGCGGGTCGAACCAGAGCACCAGCGCTACCGAGCCGAAGGGCAAGGTCGGTGCCATCCTGCTGCAGCAACTGCTCGCGCAGGGCAAGCTGTTGTGGGCGAACTCGTGGTCCGACATGAGCAACGGCCTGCTGTATCCGCTGCAGGCCGGCCCGGTGCGCAAGGCCAGCCTGGCCTGGCGCGACGAGGGCCGCGTCGCCAAGCTCGGCTGGTCGGTGGAGCCGGCCAAGGGTGCCACGCACGCCGGCGCCGACCTGGTCGACTACATGCTGCCGACCGATCCGCCGTGGTACATCGACAACCTGTCCTGCGGGCCTCTCGAGCTGAACCGTGGCGGCATCGACATCTCGCTGGCCGAGCTGCAGGCGCTGGTGGCGCAAGCCCCGGCGCTGGGTGGCAACGACAAGAAGCGCGTGTCGCAATTGCTGCTGGCGCACGGCCTGCAGCAGCTGATGCCGCTGCCGCAGCCGCTCACGCAGCGCCTGCGCGACGACGTCAAGCCGGTGCCGCACCTGCTGCTGGACGCGATTCCGGTGGCCGAGGGCACGGGCCAGCGCTGGCAGGACTTCGCCGTCCTGGCCTTCGACTATGACGGCCAGCGTATTTCGTTCGACCCGGCCCAGCGCGTGGTGCGCCAGATCGGCGACGTCACCGAGGTCATCGCGCGCGACGAAGCCGCCGAGGCGAAGGCGCTCGACATCCTGAACAAGATGGGCTTCCGCAAGCCGGCCACCACGCCGCTGAGCTCGCTGTCCGGCGCGCTGCTGCTGGACGGCCAGGCGCAATGGCTGCGCTTTGCCGGCAACGACCTCGACTCCTTGACCGACCTCGGCTGGCAGGTGCAGAAGTCGGCCAAGTACCGCTACGACGTGGTGCCGGTCGAGGACTGGTATGCCGACATCGACGAACCGGCGGAAGCCGGCAATGCCTGGTTCGAGCTGGAACTGGGCATCGTCGTCAACCGCAAGCGCGTGCCGCTGCTGCCGGTGCTGGTCCAGCTGATCCGCAGCGCACCCCTCGATTTCAATCCCGACGTGCTGGCCGCGCACCTCGAGGCCGACCAGATGCTGGCCACCCTGCCTGACGGCGTGCGCGTGGCGCTGCCCTGGGGGCGTGTAAAACCGATTCTGTCGACCCTGGGCGAGTTGTATTTCAACGACAAGATCAAGGCGAAGGTCCGCCTGTCGACGCTGGACGCGGCGCGCCTGGAAGAGCTGGCGCGCGGCGCCGAGTTCACCTGGACCGGCGGCGAACGCCTGCGCGAAACCGGCCGCAAGCTGAGCCAGTTCGGCAAGGTCAAGAAGGTCGATGCGCCGAAAGGCCTGCAGGCGACCCTGCGCGACTACCAGCTCGACGGCCTGGCCTGGATGCAGTTCCTGCGCGAGTACGACCTGGGCGGCATCCTGGCCGACGACATGGGCCTCGGTAAAACCGTGCAGACCATCGCCCACATCCTGACGGAAAAGGAAGCAGGCAGGCTCACCAGCCCGGCGCTGGTGATCGCGCCGACCAGCCTGATGACGAACTGGATGGAAGAAGCCGCGCGCTTCGCCCCCAGCCTGAAGGTGCTGTTGCTGCAAGGTAAGGAGCGCATGGAACTGTTCGACCAGATCGAACAGGCCGACATCGTGCTGACCACCTACGCCCTGCTGCCGCGCGACGAGGAAAAGCTGCGCGAGCACCAGTACCACCTGGTGATCCTGGACGAATCGCACTACATCAAGAACACCCGCTCGAAGGCGGCGCAGACGGCCGGCTCGCTGAACGCGCGCCACCGCCTGTGCCTGTCCGGCACGCCGCTCGAAAACCACCTGGGCGAGCTGTGGTCGCAGTTCCACTTCCTGCTGCCGGGCCTGCTCGGCGACGAGAAGACCTTCAACAGCCAGTTCCGCCACCCGATCGAACGCCAGGACGATCCGGTGCGGCGCATGCTCCTGAACCGCCGCATCAAGCCTTTCCTGCTGCGCCGGACCAAGGACCACGTGGCCAAGGAACTGCCGGAAAAGACCGAAATGATCCGCCGCATCGAGCTCAGCGGTCCGCAGCGCGACCTCTACGAGACCGTGCGCCTGGCGATGGACAAGAAGGTGCGCGAGGAGATCGACCGCAAGGGCGTGGCGCGCAGCCAGATCGTGATCCTGGAGGCGTTGCTCAAGCTGCGCCAGGTGTGCTGCGACCCGCGCCTGGTGAAGGCCATGCCGTCGAAGAAGAACACGGCGGCGGTATCGGCCAAGCTGACCGACCTGATGCAGATGGTCGACGATTTGCTGGGAGAAGGCCGCAAGATCCTGGTGTTCTCGCAGTTCACCAGCATGCTGGCCCTGATCGAGGAAGAACTGCAAGCGCGCGGCATCCGTTATGCCCTGCTTACGGGCGAAACGCGCGACCGCTCGGCCCAGGTCGCCGCCTTCCAGCAGGGCGCCGTGCCGATCTTCCTGATCAGCCTGAAGGCCGGCGGCGTCGGCCTGAACCTGACCGCGGCCGATACCGTGATCCACTACGACCCGTGGTGGAACCCGGCGGCCGAGAACCAGGCCACCGACCGCGCCTGGCGCATCGGCCAGGACAAGCCGGTGTTCGTCTACAAGCTGATCGCGAAAGGCACGCTGGAAGAAAAGATCCAGCTGCTGCAGCAGAAGAAGTCGGAACTGGCGCAGTCGATCCTGGCCGAAGGCGAATCGCAGAAGATGGCGCTGACGCAGGAAGACTTACAGGCAATCTTCGCGCCCTTGGAGGATTAAGGGGTGGGGCGGCAGCCCCGCCTTGCGCCCGATCAAAGGTCCCGTCGTACGGGACCTTTGTTTTTTATCGCATCAATTTTCATAACGTCCCCCTGTGGCGGAAGTGCACAGTCCCGCCCGCTTTGCATTCCCTTTCCATTTTGCGATATCATTTTTTATTGCACCAATTTTTATAGCGGTCTGTTTGTCTTACAAAAAACCGCGATGCATGTCCGATGCAAGGGCTTGCGGCCGATGGTCTATGCAAACCAGCGGACAGAGCACTATACTCCTTGCCTGCGAATTACTTTTTTTAAGGCAACCATGACCTGCAGCGCTTCCGTCCCCTTTCCCGGTCAGGCGGAACCATCATGACTCTGGCCACGGCCGACGCCTTCCGTGCCATCGCCGAACTCGGCGGCGACCTTGCCTTCATCGTCGATTGCGCAAGCGGCCTGCCCGTCTATATCAGCCCGAACGTCAACGATATGCTGGGTTATGGCGCTTCCGATGTTCATGAATTATTCGCCACACATCGGGAAAGTCCCCTGGCGCCGCTGGTCGCTGGCCTGCAGGAACGCCTGCGCCGTTTCGCCGCGGGCGACGGCTCACGCCTGCGCGTGGCGCGCGAGTTCGAGTTGCTTCGTCCGGACGGGCGCGAGGTGCCGGTGGAAGTGATCTCGACCCTGCTGTTGGACCAGGCGGGCAGGGCGCAGGCGCTGGCCGGGATCGTGCGCGACCTGTCGGCAGGGCGCGCGCGCGAACGCGAGCAGAAACGCTTCGCCAGCATGCTGAACCATGAATTCCGCACGCCGCTGTCGACCATCGACGGCGCGATCCAGCGGCTGGAAGCGACCAACCCGGGCGCCGACGAGGCGACGCGCCAGCGCTACCGCAAGATCGCGAACGCGACCGACCGCCTGATCGCGATGCTGGACGATTACCTGTCGCCGGAGCGGATGGCGGAACTGGGACGCCAGCGCGAGGCGAACACGGTGCCGCCGCGCCTGCTGCTGGAAGAGCTGGTGGCGCAGGCGCGCGTCGCCGGCCGGCCCGTTCAGTTGCATGCGGAAGAGTTGCCGGCGCTGCTGCGCGGCGAGCCTAGCGGCCTGCGCCTGGCGCTGAAGATCCTGCTCGACAATGCGCTGCGCTATACGCCGGCCGGCAGCTCGCTCGCCGTGCTGGGGCGGCGCGCGCAAAACGGCGTCGTGCTGGCGCTGCGCGACGCGGGTTCCGGCGTGCCGCCGGCGGACCTGGCGCGCATCTTCGATAAAGGCTATCGCGGCAGCAATGCGGCCGGCCTGCCGGGCAGCGGCCTGGGATTGTACATGGCGCGCTCGGTCGTCGAAGTGCATGGCGGCACACTCGAGCATGTGGCGGCGCCGGAAGGCGGCGCCGAGTTCCAGCTGTGGCTGCCGGTACAGGAAGCGCCGGGGAAAGATCTTGCTTCAAGCGAAACCAGCAGTGATAATCGGGACGGCCTGCGAGGGGTCACCGCCTCGACAACGAATAAAGAAAACATGGCCAACCCATGACGCAAATACTGATTGTTGAAGACAATGGCGAATATGCCGGTGACATGGCTGATTTCCTCAAGGAACTTGGCCATGAGGTCACGATCGCGACCACGGCCGGCGACATGTGGGCGGCGCTGACCCGCACGCCCGCCGCGGTAGTGGTGCTCGACCTGGGACTGCCCGACGAAGACGGATTCAACGTCATCCCGCGGATGCGCCAGCTGTATCCCGAGATCGGCCTGCTGGTCCTGACCGGGCGGGTCGCGTTCGACAACCGCATCCTCGGCCTGCGCCTGGGCGCGGACCACTACCTCACCAAGCCGATCAAGTTTCCCGAGCTGGCTGCCCACATCGAGGCGCTCGACCGCCGCGTGCGTCCCCAGGAGCCGGCGCCGGCGCCGAGCAAGTGGACCTTGCGCGTGTCCGCGCGCCAGCTCGAGCTGATGGGCAAGGTCATCGACCTGACCGAAAAGGAATGCAATTTCCTGCACCTGCTGACCATCAATACCCGGCCGGTGCCGCGCCAGGTGATCGTGGCCGGCATGGGCGGCGACGATCCGGACGCCAGCCGCCGCGTCGACATGCTGGTCTACCGCCTGCGCAAGAAGGCGCGCACCGGCCTCGGCCAGGACCTGCCCTTGCGCAGCGCCTACGGCGAGGGCTACAGCCTGTCGGCCGGGTTCACGCTGGCCTGATCCGGCCCGCTGATTTCGGTTACATTGACGCTCACGCGCATCGCCTGAGCGAGGTTGCCATGAGGTTTCGCTGTCCTTGGGAAGAAGTCGACGCTTTCGTCAGCCTGGCCGAGTTCCGCAGTTTCGAACGCTGGATGCTGGGCCAGGTCAGCGGCGGGCTGGCCCGGCAGGTGCCGGTCGCCCATCCCTACCGCCACGACGACGGCGGAGAAGCCGTGCTGGTCGAGGTCTGGTATCTGCACCTGCAGAGCCGCGAGACCTGGCGGCTGGTGTGGCCGGAGCCACCCTTCGACGGCATCTTCAAGCGCATTCACGGTAATCAAGGATAACAAGGACAAGGCGCAGGGAGACCCGGGCTTTCCGTCATTAATAGGGGACAGAGCGCACGGCGCTGCGCTAGAATCGGCGTTCCGACGATCCCGCCCGACGCCATGGCCCGCCAACCCCGCCTCATCCTGCCGAACCAGCCCCACCTTATCCTCCAGCGCGGCAACGACAACCAGACCATTTTCCGCGACGACGAAGACTACGAACGCTTCCTCGGCTGGCTGAGGGAATGCGCGCGGCTGTACAAGGTGGCCGTGCACGCTTACGTGCTGATGCCAAGCCAGGTCATCCTGCTGGCCACGCCGTCCGACGAAGAAGGGCTGGCGCTGATGATGCAGAAGGCCGGCCGTCATTACGTGCCCTGGTTCAATGCCAAATATGGGCGCTCCGGAACCCTGTTCCAGGGGCGTTTTCGCACCGCGCTGGTCGATGCCGCCCCTTACCTGCTGGCCTGCAGCCGCTACGTCGAGTTCGCTCCGGTCCAGGCCGGCCTGGCGCCCACTCCGCTGGACTACCGCTGGTCCAGCTATGCCCACCATGCCGGCGTATGGTCCGATGCGCTCGTCACCGACCATATGCTGTACTGGGGCCTCGGCAATACGCCGTTCCAGCGCGAAGCCGCCTATACCGAGCTGGTGCAGCAGGGCTATGGCAGCGCGGAAGGGGAGATGATCGGCACGGCGCTGGCAAAAGGCTGGCCGGTCGGTTCTCACGCCTTCAAGGCCGAGCTGGAAAAAAAGACCAAACGGCAGATTCTGCCAGCCAAGCGTGGCCGGCCGTTCAAGGTAAAGACCCCGGCAGGGGCAGCCGAATAAGCCCCCGAATTTCGTTAAGCCCTTGATTTAATTCGCCATTGGTGCACCGGAATCAAGCCTGCATTGCCCGTTAATACTCTGTCCCCATTTATTTTCACAGCGTAGAATTCCAAATTTAATTTGACTCCGACCCTAATTATTATGGTTGATGTTTACTGGCGCCTGCTTTACTCTCGCCCTTCGATCTCTTCAAAAATGCAGCGGAGCTTCCCATGATTGCCCAAGGTTTGTACGACCCCGCCAATGAACACGACGCTTGCGGCGTCGGCTTCATCGCCCATATCAAGGGCAACAAGAGCCATTCAATTATTGAACAGGGTCTGATGATCCTGAAGAACCTGGACCACCGCGGTGCGGTCGGCGCCGATGCGCTGATGGGCGACGGGGCCGGCATCCTGCTCCAGATCCCCGACCAGTACTATCGCGACGAGATGGCCAGGCAGGGCATCGAACTGCCGCCGCCCGGCGAATACGGCGTCGGCATGATCTTCCTGCCGAAGGAGCACGCCTCGCGTATCGCCTGTGAACAGGAAATCGAGCGCGCCGTGCGCGCCGAAGGCCAGGTGGTGCTGGGCTGGCGCAACGTGCCGGTCGACGACACCATGCCGATGTCCCCGACCGTGCGCGCGAAAGAGCCGATCATCCGCCAGATCTTCATCGGCCGCGGCCCGGACGTGATGGTCACCGATGCGCTCGAGCGCAAGCTGTACGTGATCCGCAAGTCGTCGGGCCACGCGATCCAGGCGCTCAAGCTCATGCACGGCAAGGAATTCTTCGTGCCGTCGATGTCGGCGCGCACCATCGTCTACAAGGGCCTGCTGCTGGCCGACCAGGTCGGCGTCTATTACAAGGACCTGCAGGATCCGCGCTGCGTCTCCGCGCTCGCCCTGGTGCACCAGCGCTTCTCGACCAACACCTTCCCGGAGTGGCCGCTGGCCCACCCGTACCGCCTGATCGCCCACAACGGCGAGATCAACACGGTGAAAGGCAACTTCAACTGGACCCGCGCGCGCGAAGGCATGATGAAGTCGGCCGTGCTGGGCGAAGACCTGAACAAGCTGTTCCCCCTCATTTATGAAGGCCAGTCCGACACCGCCTGCTTCGACAACGCGCTCGAACTGCTGGTGATGGCCGGCTATCCGATCGCCCAGGCGATGATGATGATGATCCCGGAAGCGTGGGAAAACCATGCGACCATGGACGAGAACCGCCGCGCCTTCTACGAATACCATGCCGCGATGATGGAGCCGTGGGACGGCCCGGCCGCGATGGCCTTCACCGACGGCCGCCACATCGGCGGTACCCTCGACCGCAACGGCCTGCGCCCGGCGCGCTACGTCGTCACCGACGACGACCTGGTCGTGATGGCGTCCGAGTCCGGCGTGCTGCCGATCCCGGAATCGCGCATCGTCAAGAAATGGCGCCTGCAGCCCGGCAAGATGTTCCTGATCGACCTGGAAGCCGGCCGCATCATCGACGACAAGGAGCTGAAGGACACCTATTCGAACGCCAAGCCCTATAAAGCCTGGATCAAGTCGGTGCGCATCAAGCTCAACGAAATCAAGGTCACCGAAAGCCAGCTGAGCCAGAGCCGCGTGAAGGACACGCCGGCCCAGGGCGAGAAGGCCGCCATCTCCCTGCTGGACCGCCAGCAGTCCTTCGGCTACACCCAGGAAGACCTGAAGTTCCTGATGGCGCCGATGGCGGTGCTGGGCGAGGAAGCGACCGGCTCGATGGGCAACGACTCGCCGCTGGCAGTCATGTCGAACAAGCTGAAACCGCTGTATTCCTACTTCAAGCAGCTGTTTGCCCAGGTGACCAACCCGCCGATCGATCCGATCCGCGAAAGCATGGTGATGTCGCTGGTGTCCTTCATCGGCCCGAAGCCGAACCTGCTCGACACCAACAACGTCAACCCGCCGATGCGCCTAGAGGTCGCGCAGCCGATCCTCGGCTTCGACGACATGGCGCGCCTGCGCTCGATCAGCCTGCATACCGGCGGCAAGTTCAAGTCGTATGAGCTGAACATCTGCTACCCGACCACCTGGGGCAAGGAAGGTATCGAAGCGAGCCTGGCCTCGCTGTGCGCCGAGGCGGTCGACGCCGTCAAGTCCGGCCACAACATCCTGATCGTCTCGGACCGCGCGATGTCGGCCGAGCAGGTCGCGATTCCGGCCCTGCTGGCGACTTCCGCGGTCCACCAGCACCTGGTGATGCGCGGCCTGCGCGCTTCGACCGGCCTGGTGGTCGAAACCGGTTCGGCCCGCGAAACCCACCACTTCGCCCTGCTGGCCGGCTACGGCGCCGAAGCCGTGCACCCCTACCTGGCGCTGGAAACCCTGGTCGACCTGGCGGCCCACCTGCCGCACCCGATGTCGCCGGAAAACGCCGCCTACAACTACACCAAGGCCGTCGGCAAGGGCCTGATGAAGGTGATGTCGAAGATGGGCATCTCGACCTACATGTCCTACTGCGGCGCGCAGATCTTCGAAGCCGTGGGCCTGAACAAGTCGCTGGTCGACAAGTACTTCAAGGGCACCTCGTCGACCGTCGAAGGCATCGGCCTGTTCGAAGTGGCCGAGGAAGCGCTGCGCCTGCACCACCTGGCCTTCGGCAAGGACCCGATCCTGGCCGGCAGCCTGGACGTCGGCGGCGAGTATGCCTTCCGCGTGCGCGGCGAGGACCACCTGTGGACCCCGGACGCCATTGCGAAACTGCAGCACTCGACCCGTGCCAACAACTTCAGCACCTATAAAGAATACGCCCAGATCATCAACGACCAGAGCAAGCGTCACCTGACCCTGCGCGGCCTGATGGAATTCAAGATCGACCCGTCCAAGGCCATCCCGCTGAGCGAAGTCGAGCCGGCCAAGGAAATCGTCAAGCGCTTCGCCACCGGCGCGATGTCGCTCGGTTCGATTTCGACCGAAGCCCACGCGACCCTGGCGATCGCCATGAACCGCATCGGCGGCAAGAGCAATACCGGCGAAGGCGGCGAAGATCCGCGCCGCTACATGGGCGAGTTCAAGGGCATCAAGATCGCCAAGGGCGAGACCCTGGCCTCGATCCTGGGTTCGGACCGCGTGGTGGCCGACATCCCGCTGCAAGAAGGCGATTCGCTGCGCTCGAAGATCAAGCAGGTGGCCTCGGGCCGCTTCGGCGTCAGCGCCGAGTACCTGGCTTCGGCCGACCAGATCCAGATCAAGATGGCGCAGGGCGCCAAGCCGGGCGAAGGCGGCCAGCTGCCGGGCCACAAAGTGTCCGAGTACATCGCCTCGCTGCGCGTGTCGGTGCCGGGCGTCGGCCTGATTTCGCCGCCGCCGCACCACGACATCTACTCGATCGAGGACCTGGCCCAGCTGATCCACGACCTGAAGAACGCCAACCCGAACGCCTCGATCTCGGTGAAGCTGGTGTCGGAAGTCGGCATCGGCACGGTCGCCGCGGGCGTCTCGAAGGCCAAGGCCGACCACGTGGTCGTCGCCGGCCATGACGGCGGCACCGGCGCCTCGCCGCTGTCGTCGGTGAAGCACGCCGGCACCCCGTGGGAGCTGGGCCTGGCAGAAACCCAGCAGACCCTGGTACTGAACGGCCTGCGCAGCCGCATCCGCGTGCAGGCCGACGGCCAGATGCGTACCGGCCGCGACGTCGTCATCGCCGCCCTGCTGGGTGCCGACGAAATCGGCTTCGCCACCGCGCCGCTGGTGGTCGAGGGCTGCATCATGATGCGCAAGTGCCACCTGAACACCTGCCCGGTGGGCGTGGCGACCCAGGACCCGGTCCTGCGCGCCAAGTTCCAGGGCAAGCCGGAACATGTGGTGAACTACTTCTTCTTCGTCGCCGAGGAAGCGCGTCAGATCATGGCCCAGCTGGGCATCCGCACGTACGACGAGCTGATCGGCCGTGCCGACCTGCTCGACCAGAGCCGCGCCGTCACCCACTGGAAGGCGCAGGGCTTGGACTTCAGCAATATCTTCTACCAGCCGAAGGTCGACAGCCCGCGCGCCCTGCTGCACAGCGAAGGCCAGGACCACGGCCTGGACAAGGCACTGGACCACAAGCTGATCACGCAGGCGCGCCCGGCGCTGGAGCGCGGCGAACGCGTGTCCTTCATCTCGCCGGTGAAGAACCTCAACCGCACGGTCGGCACCATGCTGTCGGGCGAAGTCGCCAAGCGCTATGGTCACGCCGGCCTGCCGGACGACTCCATCCACATCCAGCTGCAGGGCACGGCGGGCCAGTCGGCCGGCGCCTTCCTGGCCGCCGGCATCACGATCGACCTGGTCGGCGAGGGCAACGACTACGTCGGCAAGGGCCTGTCGGGTGGCCGCATCATCGTGCGTCCGAACACGGAATTCCGCGGCTGGGCGGTGGACAACATCATTGTCGGCAACACGGTGCTGTACGGTGCGATCTCGGGCGAAGCCTTCATCAACGGCGTGGCCGGCGAACGCTTCGCGGTGCGTAACTCGGGCGCGACCGCCATCGTCGAGGGCGTGGGCGACCACGGCTGCGAATACATGACCGGCGGTACCGTGGTCGTGCTGGGCGAGACCGGCCGCAACTTCGCAGCCGGCATGTCGGGCGGCGTGGCCTATGTGTACGACCCGAAGGGCGACTTCGAACAGAAGTGCAACACGACCATGGTGAACCTGGAGCGTGTGCTGTCCGCCAAGGAGCAGGGCGACAAATCGAGCTGGCACGCGCAGACCCGCAACGGCGAGCGCGAGTCGGACGAAGCGATCCTGAAGCGCCTGATCGAACGCCACTTCAAGCACACCGGCTCGACCCGTGCGCGCAACCTGCTGGACGACTGGGCCAGCAGCCGCGGCAAGTTCGTCAAGGTGTTCCCGACCGACTACAAGCGCGCGCTGGAAGAGATGCACAATTCCAGCATGGAAGAGGCGAACGACAAGATCGAACTCGCCGCATAAGAACAGTACCTATCGTCGTCCCCGCGCAGGCGGGGACCCAAGTTCTGCCGGCGCTAGAGAAACGCGAGCAAACCTGGACCCCCGCCTGCGCGGGGGCGACGAACACCGACGGATATAAGGAAAAACATTGTGGGTAAAATCACCGGCTTCATGGAATTCCAGCGCCAGGAAGAAGACCACCTGGAACCCGCTGCCCGCCTGAAGAACTACAAGGAATTCACCCTGACCCTGAGCAACGATCAGGCGAAGGTGCAAGGTGCGCGCTGCATGGATTGCGGCATCCCGTTCTGCAATACGGGCTGCCCGGTCAACAATATGATCCCCGACTGGAATGACCTGGTCTATCACGGCAACTACCGTTACGCCGTCGAGAACCTGCATTCGACGAATAACTTCCCGGAGTTCACCGGCCGCATCTGCCCGGCACCCTGCGAAGCCGCCTGCACGCTGGGCATCAATGAGGAACCGGTCGGCATCAAGTCGATCGAGCGCAAGATCGCCGATGCCGGCTGGGAGAACGGCTGGATCGTGCCGCAGCCGGCGCTGGCGAAGACCGGTAAAAAGGTCGCGATCGTCGGCTCCGGCCCTGCCGGCCTGGCCGCCGCCCAGCAGCTGGCGCGCGTCGGCCACGACGTGACCGTGTTCGAGAAGAGCGACCGTATCGGCGGCCTGCTGCGCTACGGGATCCCCGACTTCAAGATGGAAAAGGGCCTGATCGACCGCCGCGTCGAGCAGATGAAGGCCGAGGGTGTGACTTTCCGCACCTCGACGATGATCGGCAAGGACTTCCCGACCATCGTCAGCAACATGGCGCGCGAGACCATCTTCCCGGAAGACCTGGCGAAGGAATTCGACGCCATCGTGATGGCCGGCGGCGCCGAGCAGCCGCGCGACCTGCCGGTGCCGGGCCGCGAGCTGAAGGGCGTGCATTTCGCGATGGACTTCCTGCCCCAGCAGAACCGCGTGAACGCCGGCGACAAGGTCAAGGACCAGATCAAGGCCACCGGCAAGCACGTGGTCGTGATCGGCGGCGGCGATACCGGTTCCGACTGCGTCGGCACCTCGAACCGCCACGGCGCGACGTCCGTCACCCAGTTCGAACTGATGCCGATGCCGCCCGAACACGAGAACAAGCCGCTGGTCTGGCCCTACTGGCCGACCAAGCTGCGCACCTCGTCCTCGCACGAAGAGGGTTGCAAGCGCGATTTCGCGGTGGCGACCAAGCGCTTCGAAGGCAAGGGCGGCAAGGTCGAGAAAGTGATCGCCTGCCGCGTCGAGTGGAAGGACGGCAAGATGGTCGAAGTGCCGGGCACGGAATTCGAACTGAAGGCCGACCTGGTGCTGCTGGCGATGGGTTTTGTCTCGCCGGTGCAGCAGGTGCTGGACGCCTTCGACGTGCAGAAGGATGCGCGCGGCAACGCCCGCGCCACCGTCGACGGCGAAGCCAGCTACCAGACCTCGGTGCCGAAGGTGTTCGCAGCGGGCGACATGCGCCGCGGCCAGTCGCTGGTGGTGTGGGCGATCCGCGAAGGGCGCCAATGCGCACGCGCGGTGGACGAGTTCCTGATGGGATCGTCGGAGCTGCCGCGCTGAGCGGCGCTTTTTGCCTCGACGACAAGCGGCCCTGCGGGGCCGCTTTTCATTTGTGCTCTGGCCGAAGATGAGTATATGATCCATATATAGACTATATGTGGAGCATAGTATGGGCATTGTGAACATCGACGACGAGCTGCACGACCAGATCCGCAAGGCGAGCACGGTGTCGTGCCGCTCGATCAACGCCCAGGCGGCGTTCTGGATCAAGATCGGCATGCTGTGCGAGATGAACCCGACGCAGAGTTTCAACGAGATCGTCGTGCGCGAGCTGAGGGAGGCCGGGGTCGAGGCGCTGGCCGCCAGGGTGGCGCCGTCATGATCAAGCGCCCGGAAGAAATCGCCCTGATGGCGGAGTCGGGCAGGCTGCTGGCGCAGGTGTTCGGCTACCTGGACCGCCTGCCCCTGGCCGGCATGTCGACCATGCAGGTGAACGACCTGGTCGACGGCTTCATCGTCGATCAACTCGGCGCACGCCCGGCCAGCAAGGGGCAGTACGGCTTTGCCTACGCACTGAATTCTTCCCCCAACGAGGTGGTCTGCCACGGGGTGCCGTCCACGGCCGACATCGTGCAAAGCGGGGATATCGTGAATTTCGATATCACATTGGAGAAGAACGGCTACATCGCCGATTCCAGCAAGACCTACCTGGTCGGTGAAGTGGCGGCGCCGGCGCAGCGGCTGGTGCAGGCGGCCTATGAGGCGATGTGGAAGGGCATCCAGGCGGTGCGCCCGGGCGCGCGGCTGGGCGACGTCGGGCACGCCATCGAGCGGCACGCGCGGCGCAGCGGCTATTCGGTGGTCAAGGAATATTGCGGGCACGGCATCGGCCGCGAGATGCACGAGCCGCCCCAGGTGCTGCATTGGGGGAAGCCGCAGACCGGACTGGTGCTGCGGGAAGGCATGGTGTTCACGATCGAACCGATGCTCAACCAGGGCGCCGCTGCGGTGCGCACCGAAGACGACGGCTGGACGGTGGTCACGCGCGACGGCCAGCTGTCCGCGCAATTCGAGCATACCGTGGCCGTGACGCGAAACGGCGTGCGGGTGCTGACCTTGCGCCCCGAGGAAAAGACGCCGGCTGCTATTCGTGCGGCCGCTCCATCCGCGGCCTGATCACCAGGGTATCGCCATCGATTTCCGTTGCGGTGCCCAGTTCCCCGCATAGCGAGCGCATGCGGTCAATGATCCACGCGCGCTGCGCACTATTTGCGGGAAACACCCGGCAGCGCCGGATGAACAGCGGATGCAGCACGATCCGCTCCACCGCATCCTCGCCCAGTTCCAGCGCGAACAGCAGCTGGTGATCGTTGCGGAACGCCTGGTCGACGGCGTAATCGTCGACCAGGTCGCCGGCCGCATACAGGATCGGGCAGCCCTCATGCAGTTCGACGCCGTGGAACACGTGCGCGCTGTGCCCGTACACGATCTTCCAGCCGACTTCGATCGCGGCCCTGGCCAGGCGGCGCTGGTGCGGCGCCGGTTCGCGCACCATGTTCGGCCCCCAGTGCAGCGACAGGATGGGCCAGCGTACGCCTTGCGCGCGCAGCGGCGCGAGCGCGCGTGCGAACGCGTCGATGGCGGCGGCCTCGTCGTGCAGGCCAAGCCAGGCCATGCCCGGATGATCCGGCGCGGCGGCGAAGTCGTCCTGGTGGTCGCAAAAGGCCGCCATGCCGATCCGGACACCGTGCCGTTCGACGATGGCGGGCGCCTGCGCGGCGGCCAGGTCGGTGCCGGCGCCCGCGTGCGCGACCCCGTGGGCGTCGAGGACGCGCAGGGTCTCCAGCAGGCCCTGCACGTCGTAGTCGAGGATGTGGTTGTTGGCCAGGCTGACCAGCGCGATGCCGGCCTCGCCCAGCGCCTGGCCCGCCACCGGCGGCGCCCGGAAATAAAAGGCTTTCGGGGTGCCGTGCCAGCGTTCGGCGGGGTCGCAGATCGCGCATTCGAGGTTGGCGATGGCCAGGTCAGCGCCGCGCAGCAGGGGCGTTACTGCGCCCAGCGGATAGTCGGCGCCCTCGCGCAGCAGGGCATCGCCGACCAGGCGCCCGAGCATCAGGTCGCCGCCGAACAGCAGGCGCAGCGGCGCGGGACGGCCGTCCATGGCCTGCCGCCTACGCCACGCGCTCGTAGCCGAACTGGATCCCGGCGGTGCCGCCGGTCTCGATGAACAGGTCGATGAAGGCCGGGACCGTGTCCTTGCGTTGCCAGTCGCGCTGGAGTTCGCAGAACAGTTGCGCCACGCTGATCATCTGGCCGCCGGCCTGTTCGATCCGGCGCAGCGCCATCTCGTGGGCGGTGACGGAGGTGCCCCCCACGGCGTCCGCGACCACATAGACTTCGTAGCCTTCGCGCAGCGCGTCGAGCGCCGGGAAGCACAGGCAGGCCTCGGTCCACAGCGCCGTCATGATGAGTTTCTTGCGGCCGGTCGCCTCGACGGCCTGCTTGAATTCGACGTCTTCCCAGGAATTGATGCTGGTGCGGTCGCAGGTCGGATAAGCGCCCAGCACCTTGCGCAGCTGGCCGATCGGCGGCTTGTTCAGCCCGGTTTTCACGTTGACCGTCGAGTGAACGATGGGAAGCCCATAGGCGAGCGCGGCTTTCGCGGTGCCGACGATGTTATTCACGAGCAGTTGCCGGTCCATCGAGGCGATCGAGTTCACCTGGACCGGCTGGTAGTCGATGATGATGAGTGCGGCGTTCTGGGGCGTCAGCAGATGGTCCTGGCGCGGGTCGCGGATTGCTTCGCTGGTCATGTCGCTTTCCTTTGACTAAGGGATCACCCCGCATCGCGCGCGAAGTGCCCGCTGAACCAGATGCTGGCCAGCCGCGCCACTTCTTCCAGCGCGCCCGGCTCCTCGAACAGGTGGGTGGCGCCGGGGACGATCGCCAGCTCACGCGGGCAGCGCAGTTCGGCGAAGGCTTGCCGGTTCAGGTCGATCACGCCGTCGTCGTTGCCGCCCACGATGAGCAGGGTCGGCGCCGTCACGCCATGCAGGGCGGACACGCCGGCCAGGTCGGGCCGGCCGCCGCGCGAGACCACGGCGGTGATCGACGGATACGGTCCGTTGGCTTGGGGGCGGCCGGGGATCAGCTGGCCGACGTAGGGCTCGCCCAGATGCGGCTCGCCCGCCAGCCGCAGCGCGGCGGCGGCGCCGGTACTGGCGCCGAACAGTCCCAGCGGCAGCTGCGCCGTGGCCGGTTCGCGCCTCAGCCAGCGCGCTGCGGTGCGCAGGCGCAGGGTCAGCAGGGCGATGTCGAAACGATGGTGGGGATCGGCTTCTTCGTCGGCACTGAGCAGGTCCAGCAGCAGGGTGCCGACACCGGCCTCGCGCAGAATGCGGGCCACGTAGTTGTTCCGCGGACTGAGCCGGCTGCTGCCGCTGCCGTGCGCAAACAGGACGATGCCGAGCGCCTCGTGCGGCAGTTCCAGCATGCCTTCCATGCTGATCTTGTCGTGCTGGATGTGGATCAGTGCCTTGGCGTTCACGGTAGGCTTCTCCCCCGATTTTTCGACCATGATGCGCCTGAAAATTCAGCATGTCGATACCTTCACGTGACGGAGCATCGGCGCCCACCGCTTACAGGCCAGGGGGATGTTTCCGTAAGGAATTTGTTAACAAGTCTTATTAAAATGCAACAATTCTACATATACATATTTCATTTAAAACAAATACTTACGTTAAGAAAATATCTGACTCATTGTTCAGTAGTGTTGTAATATCACGTCGATAAGCAAAGCGGAAATGGGCCGTCTCCAGCAGGGATTGCTGTTTCTGCACTACAATACGAGCTTCACCAAATACCACTGTCCACTGTGTCCAACCTTGTCGAAATCCGCGATCTGCATTTTTCGTATGGAGATCGCCCCATCCTGTCGAATTTGAGCATGGATTTCCCACGCGGCAAGCTGATCGCCGTGATGGGCGGCTCCGGCTCCGGCAAGACGACGGTGCTGCGCCTGATCGGCGGCCAGATCCGTCCGCAGCGCGGCACGGTCTCGGTGGACGGCGAAATCGTCCACCAGCTCGACACGGAAAACCTGTACCGCCTGCGCCGCAAGATGGGCATGCTGTTCCAGTTCGGTGCCCTGTTCACCGACCTCACCGTATTCGAGAACGTGGCCTTCCCGCTGCGCGAACACACGGACCTGCCGGAAGAAGTGCTGCGCGACCTGGTGCTGATGCGCTTGAATGCGGTCGGCCTGCGCAATGCGGCACAGCTCAAGCCGAACGAGATCTCGGGCGGCATGGCGCGCCGCGTGGCGCTGGCGCGCGCGATCGCGCTCGATCCGGAACTGATCATGTACGACGAGCCGTTCGCCGGCCTCGACCCGATTTCGATGGGCGTCACCGCCAACCTGATCCGCAACCTGAACGACACGCTCGGCTCGACCTCGATCCTGGTCTCGCACGACGTGAACGAAACCTTCAGCATCGCCGACTACGTGTACTTCCTGTCCGACGGAAAAATCGTTGCCCAGGGCACGCCGGAAGCCATGCGCGCTTCGAGCGACCCGTACGTCAAACAGTTCGTCAACGCCGAGCCGGACGGCCCGGTACCCTTCCATTATCCGGGTAAATCGCTGGCCGAAGACCTGGGCCTGGGAGGCAAGCGATGATCGCGCGTTTCCTGGCATTCATCGGCGCCTACGTGCTGGATACCTTCGCCCGCATCGGCTTCGTCACCCGTTCCTTCGCCAAGCTGGTGGGCAGGCTGCCTGGCGCGCTGAAGCGTCCGACCCTGATCTCGGAACAGATCCACTTCATCGGCAACTACTCGCTGCTGATCATCGTCGTGTCCGGCCTGTTCGTCGGCATGGTGCTGGGCCTGCAGGGCTATTACACGCTGAGCCAGTTCGGCGCCGACGAAAAGCTCGGCCAATTGGTGGCGCTGTCGCTGCTGCGCGAACTCGGCCCGGTCGTCACCGCGCTGCTGTTCGCAGGCCGTGCCGGCACCTCGCTGACGGCGGAAATCGGCCTGATGAAGGCCGGCGAGCAGCTGTCGGCCATGGAAATGATGGCGGTGAACCCGATCCAGCGCGTGCTGGCGCCGCGTTTCTGGGCCGGCCTGATCGCCATGCCGGTCCTGGCCACCGTGTTTTCGGCGATCGGCGTGATCGGCGGCTACCTGGTCGGCGTGCAGCTGATCGGCGTGGACGAAGGCGCGTTCTGGTCGCAGATGCAGAGCAATATCGACGTGCGCCGCGACATCATGAACGGCGTCCTGAAGAGTTTCGTGTTCGGCGTGGCCGTCACCTTCACCGCCCTGTTCCAGGGCTATGAGGCGCAGCCGACACCGGAAGGCGTGTCGCGCGCGACCACCCGCACCGTCGTGATCGCGTCGCTGATGGTCCTTGGCCTGGACTTCGTCATGACCGCCTTAATGTTCAACAAATAAGTGTCAAATAAGTTGAGAACTTTGGCTGATAAATCGCCGCTATATATTGGGAAATCTTATGCATCGCAAAACTATTGACGTCTGGGTCGGACTTTTCGTGCTGTTGGGTGCGTTATCGCTCCTTTTCCTTGCACTCAAGGCAGGTAACATGAGCACCATCTCGTTCAGCAAGACGTATGCGATCGTCGGCAAGTTCGACAATATCGGCGGTCTCAAGCCGCAATCGCCCGTCAAGAGCGCGGGCGTGGTCGTGGGCCGGGTCGGCGATATCGCCTTCGACGACAAGAGCTTCCAGGCACTGGTCCGTCTCGACATGAATCCGGCGTACAAGTTTCCGAAAGATAGTTCGCTGAAGATTCTGACTTCCGGCCTGCTGGGCGAGCAGTACGTCGGCATCGAAGCCGGCGGCGACACCAAAAACCTGGTCGAGGGCGACCGCATCTCCCGCACGCAATCGGCGGCGGTGCTGGAGGACCTGATCAATCAATTTATTTATAGCAAGGCCGCAGAAGGAAAGGACGGTGGGAAATGAGCATCCGTAATGCATTGACGCTGGCTGCCGGTGCTGCCGTACTGCTGAGCGGCTGCGCGAGCACCGTCACCAATCCGCGCGATCCATTCGAGAAGTTCAACCGGGCAGTGTTCAGCTTCAACGACGCGGTCGACCGTACCGCGCTGAAGCCGGCGGCCACGGTCTACAAGAACTATACCCCGGACTTCCTGCAGACGGGCGTGAACAATTTCTTCGGCAACCTGTCGGACCTGTGGAGCTCGGTCAACAATTTTGCCCAGCTCAAGGGCCAGGACGGCCTCAACGATTTCACCCGCTTTGCCGTGAACTCGACCCTGGGCCTGGTTGGCGTGCTCGACATCGCAACCCCGGCCGGCTTGCGCAAGCACAACGAAGACCTGGGCCAGACCCTGGGTTACTGGGGCGTGCCGAGCGGCCCCTACTTGATGTTGCCGCTGTTGGGCCCATCTACGGTCCGTGACACCGTGGCCCTGCCCGGCGACTTGTGGGGCGACCCGTGGGACCACGTGAATGACATTCCGTGGCGCAACAGCGGAATCCTGGTGCGTGCGGTCGACCAGCGCGCCAGCGTGCTGGACGCCTCGAACCTGCTCGAAGACGCTGCCCTCGACCGCTACGAATTCATCCGCGACGGCTACCTGCAGCGCCGCAGCAGCAAGGTATTGGACACCGACAAGGCCCAGGTCCGCGCCGAGAAGGTCCAGGAAAAGCTCGACAAGGTGCAGGAGAAGGTCCAGGAAAAGCTGGGCGTGAAGAAGGCGCAGAACCCGGACGACCACACTCCGGAACAGCAGGATTCGGCGCCGAATAATCCGCCGGCACCGGCACCGGTGTCATCCGAACCGGTGCAGAAGTAGTTAATGGAATAAATATCGAAGGCACTGCCTCAACCAAGACAAAGGAAGCGTATGAAGCCTATCGCACAACTGATCGTGACCGCCGCCGTGGCGGCCTTCTCCACCAGCGTGATCGCTGCCCCGGCCCCGGCCACCAACGAAGCGCCGGACCTGCTGGTCAAGCGCGTCAGCACCGAGGTGATCGACGCGGTCAAGGCCGACAAGGACATCCAGGCCGGCAACAGCCGCAAGATCATCGAGCTGGTCAACACCAAGATCCTGCCGTATGTCGATGCTGACAAGATGACCGCGCAGGCGGCCGGCCGCTTCTGGCGCCAGGCCACCCCGGAGCAGCAGAAACAGCTGTCGGAAGAATTCCGCCAGCTGCTGATCTACACCTATTCCGGCGCGCTCTCGCAGATCAAGAACGAAACCATCGAGTTCAAGCCCTTCCGCGCCGACCCGGCCGACACCGAAGTCGAGGTGAAATCGCAGGTCAACCTGACCCGCGGCGAGCCGATCACCCTGAACTACCGCCTGAGCAAGGGCGCGCAGGGCTGGAAGATCTTCGACCTGAACGTGATGGGCGCCTGGCTGGTCGAGACCTACAAGTCGACCTTCGCTTCCGAAATCAGCAAGGGCGGCATCGATGGCCTGATCAAGAAGCTGCACGATCGTAACCAGCAGCTGGCCAACAAGCCGCTGAAGGCCCCGCAGAAGTAAGCATGGCCGAATCCAATCCCATGCTTTCGCTGGATGCCCTGACCTTCCAGAACGCCCAGGCGGCGCTGGAGCAGGGCTGCGCGGCCCTCGGCGCCGGCGAAACCGTGTTCGATCTCGGCGGCGTGCGCGCCGCCGATTCCTCGGCCCTGGCGCTGATGCTGGCCTGGCAGCGCCGCGCCCAGGCGCAGGGGCGCAAGCTTTCCTTCGTCAACGTGCCGGCCAACGTCGATGCGCTGGCGCGCCTGTATGGCGTCGATGGGCTGATCGGCGGCGCGTAAGCGTCGTGGCGGGCACGGCCTGCCCGTCCAACGGATGGGCTCCGCCGAACCGCTCATGACGTTTTCTTCTATAATGGCTCGTTTCCCCTGCACGGTCCGCCGCTCCGGCGCGTCCCCTTTCGCATGACAGCAGCCATCCAGATAGACAGCGTCGAGAAAAGCTACAAGGGCTTCAAGGCCTTGAAGGGCGTTTCCCTGAGCATCGAACAAGGCGAGTTCTTCGGCCTGCTCGGGCCGAACGGCGCCGGCAAGACCACCCTCATTTCCTGCATCGCCGGCCTGATCCGGCCGGACGTGGGCAGCGTGCGCGTCCACGGCCACGACGTCACCAGGGATTTCCGTTCCGCCCGCATGGCGCTCGGCGTGGTGCCGCAGGAGCTGGTGTTCGATCCCTTCTTCACGGTGCGCGAGACGCTGCGCCTGCAGTCCGGCTACTTCGGCCTGAAGAACAACGACAAGTGGATCGACGAGATCATGGAAAACCTCGACCTGATGCCGAAGGCCGACGTCAACATGCGCGCCCTGTCCGGCGGCATGAAGCGCCGCGTGCTGGTGGCCCAGGCCCTGGTGCACAAGCCGCCCGTGATCGTGCTGGACGAGCCGACCGCCGGCGTCGACGTCGAACTGCGCCAGACCCTGTGGAAGTTCATCTCGCGCCTGAACCGCGAGGGCCATACCGTGGTCCTGACCACGCACTACCTGGAAGAGGCACAAGCCATGTGCCAGCGCGTGGCGATGCTCAAGACCGGCAACGTGGTGGCGCTGGACACCATGTCGCAGCTGCTGCGCCGCGTGTCCGGTTCCTCGCTGATCGTGCACCTGAAGCACGGCGGCCTGCCGGAAGGCCTGCGCCACCTGGTCTCGCATGACGAGCACGACGAAGGCAAGGGCAACGGCGGCAACAAGTACACCCTGCGCGTGAACGAGTACGCGGAAGTCGAAGGCATCCTGGCGCGCCTGCGCGAGTCCGGCGCCGAGATCGACGAGATGCAGCTGCAGCAGGCCGACCTGGAAGACATCTTTATCCAGATTATGGAAGGCGAATCTCAAGCTGGAGCATCTGTCCGATGAATCTCGTCTCCGTGGGTTTCAAGACCCTGTTCTACAAAGAGATCCTGCGCTTCTGGAAGGTCGCCACCCAGACCATCGCCGCGCCCATCGTCACCTCGATGCTGTACCTGCTGATCTTCGGCCACGTGCTCGAAGGCCGCGTGCAGATGCTCGAAGGCGTCGACTACACCGCCTTCCTGGTCCCGGGCCTGGTGATGATGAGCGTGCTGCAGAACGCCTTCGCCAACTCCTCGTCCTCGCTGATCCAGTCGAAAATCACCGGCAACCTGGTGTTCATCCTGCTGCCGCCGCTGTCGCACTGGGAGATCCTGTCGGCCTACGTGACGGCCTCGGTGGTGCGCGGGCTGTCGGTCGGCCTGGGCGTGTTCGTCATCACCGCCTGGTTCGCGCACCTGTCCTTCACCTTCCCGCTGTGGATCATCGTGTTCGCCCTGCTCGGCGCGGCGATCCTCGGCACGATGGGCGTGATCGCCGGGATCTGGGCCGAGAAGTTCGACCAGCTGGCCGCGTTCCAGAACTTTTTGATCATGCCTGCAACATTTTTGGCCGGCGTGTTCTATTCGATCAAGAAACTGCCTCCGTTCTGGCTGGCGGTCTCGCATTTCAACCCGTTCTTTTATATGATTGACGGGTTCCGTTACGGTTTCTTCGGCAAGTCGGACGTCTCGCCCTGGACCAGCCTGGCCATCGTCGCCGTGTTCTTCGTGGTGCTGGCGGGCGTCGCCATCAACCTGCTCCGCCGCGGCTACAAGCTGCGTCACTAAGCCTTATCCAAATTTATACGCATCATGGCTACCACTCCTGAACTCATCCACGGCTATATCCAGGCCGGCCTGGAAACCACCCACCTCGAAGTCGAGGGCGACGGCCAGCACTTCAGCGCCGTTATCGTATCAAAGGCATTTGCGGGAAAAAGCCGCATCCAGCGCCACCAGATCGTCTACGCCGCGCTCGGCGACCGCATGCGCGAGGAAATCCACGCGCTGTCGATGAAGACCCTCACCCCCGACGAGTACCAAGGATAAGACAAGCATGGACAAGCTCCAGATCACCGGCGGCAAGCGCCTGAACGGCGAGATCGTCATCTCGGGCGCCAAGAACGCCGCACTGCCCATCCTGTGCGCCGGCCTGCTGACCGCGGGCGACCTCGAACTGTCGAACGTCCCGCGCCTGCACGATGTGCGCACCATGCTCAAGCTGCTCGCACAGACCGGCCTGAAAGTGACCCAGGGAGAAGGGGACGCCAGCGAGAACGTCACCCTGAACGGCGCCAATATCGACAAGCTGGAGGCACCCTACGAGCTGGTGAAGACCATGCGCGCCTCGATCCTGGTGCTGGGTCCGATGCTGGCGCGCTTCGGCGAAGCCAAGGTGTCGCTGCCGGGCGGCTGCGCGATCGGTTCGCGTCCGGTCGACCAGCACATCAAGGGCCTGCGCGCGATGGGCGCCGAGATCACCATCGAAGGCGGCTACATCCATGCGAAATGCCCGAAGCTGAAGGGCACGCGCATCCTCACCGACATGATCACCGTGACCGGCACCGAGAACCTCCTGATGGCCGCCGTGCTGGCCGAGGGCGAGACCGTGCTGGAGAACGCCGCGCGCGAACCCGAAGTCACGGATCTCGCCAACATGCTGGTGGCGATGGGCGCCAGGATCGACGGCATCGGCACCGACCGCCTGGTGATCCAGGGCGTGGATTCCCTGCACGGCACCAGGCACGCCGTGATCTCGGACCGCATCGAAGCCGCGACTTTCCTGTGCGCGGTGGCGGCGACCGGCGGCGACATCCGCATCACCAATACCCGCACCGACATCTTCGACGTCGCCATCGACAAGCTGCGCGAGATGGGGGTGCAACTGAGCGTGGAGGGTGATTCGATCCGCGCGCGCATGGACGGCCGTCCGCGCCCGGTGTCCTTCCGCACCACCGAGTATCCTGGCTTCCCGACCGACATGCAGGCCCAGTTCATGGCGGTGAACACCATCGCCGACGGCCCCAGCCGCGTGACCGAGACCATTTTTGAAAACCGCTTCATGCACGTGCAGGAGCTGAACCGCCTGGGCGCCCAGATCTCGACCGAGGGCAACACCGCCTTCATGCGCGGCGTCGGCCGCCTGGTCGGCGCGCCGGTGATGGCGACCGACCTGCGCGCCTCGGCTTCGCTGGTGATCGCCGGCCTGGCCGCCGAGGGCACGACCATCGTCGACCGCATCTATCACCTGGACCGCGGCTACGACCGCATGGAAGCCAAGCTGTCGGCGGTGGGCGCCGACATCGTGCGTATCAAATAACATGACTACACCAACTCAGGCCGATAACTCCCAGCTGATCCTCGCTCTCTCCAAGGGCCGCATCTTCGAAGACACGCTGCCGCTGCTGGCCGCGGCCGGCATCGAGGTGCTGGAAAATCCGGAAACCTCGCGCAAGCTGATCCTGGCCACCAACGACCCCGGCGTGCGCGTGCTGATCGTGCGCGCCACCGACGTGCCGACCTATGTCCAGTACGGCGCCGCCGACTTCGGCGTGGCCGGCAAGGACGTGCTGCTCGAGCATGGCGGCGAAGGCCTGTACCAGCCGGTCGACCTGCGCATCGCCTGCTGCCGCATGTCGGTGGCGGTGAACGCCGGCTTCGACTACGAGACCGCGGTGCGCCAGGGCGCGCGCCTGCGCGTGGCCACCAAGTTCGTGGAAACCGCGCGCGAGCACTTCGCCAAGAAGGGCGTGCACGTCGACCTCATCAAGCTGTACGGCTCGATGGAGCTGGCGCCGCTGGTCGGCCTGTCCGACGCCATCGTCGACGTGGTCTCGACCGGCGGCACGCTGCGCGCCAACAACCTGGTCGAAGTCGAGAAGATCATGGAAATCTCCTCGCGCCTGGTGGTCAACCAGGCCGCGCTCAAGCTCAAGCGCGAGCGCCTGCAACCCATCATCGAGGCGTTCGAACGCGCCTCCAGGCAGCAAGGCTAAGCAATGACTGTACAGATCCGCAAGCTCGATTCCACCGCACCCGACTTCAAGCAGCAGCTGACGAAACTGCTGGCCTTCGAGGCCGAGACCGACGACGCCATTGAATCCGCGGTCGCGAAGATCCTCGCCGACGTCAAGGCGCGCGGCGATGCGGCCGTGCTGGAGTATACGAACAAATTCGACCGTATTCCGAATGGCGCCGCCAGCATGGCCGCCTTCGACCTGCGGCAGGATGAGCTGCAGCGGGCCCTGGACGCGCTGCCGGATGCCCAGCGCGCGGCCCTGCAGACCGCCGCCGAACGCATCCGCGTGTTCCACGAGCGCCAGAAGCAGGAACTGAACGGTTTTACCTATACCGAGCCGGACGGCACCGTGCTGGGCCAGCGCGTGACGCCGCTGGACCGCGTCGGCATCTACGTCCCGGGCGGCAAGGCCGCGTACCCGTCGTCGGTGCTGATGAATGCGATTCCCGCGCAGGTCGCCGGCGTCAAAGAGATTGTGATGGTGGTGCCGACCCCGGATGGCATCAAGAACCAGATGGTGCTGGCGGCAGCAAGCATCGCCGGCGTGACCCGCGTGATCACCATCGGCGGCGCCCAGGCCGTCGGCGCGCTGGCCTACGGCACCGGGACGATTCCCGCGGTCGACAAAATCGTCGGTCCGGGCAATGCCTACGTCGCCAGCGCCAAGCGCCGCGTGTTCGGCACGGTCGGCATCGACATGATCGCCGGCCCGTCCGAAATCCTGGTGCTGTGCGACGGCAGCACCGATCCGGACTGGGTGGCGATGGACCTGTTCTCCCAGGCCGAGCACGACGAGCTGGCCCAGGCCATCCTGCTGTGCCCGGACGCCGGCTACATCGCCAAGGTCGAAGCCAGCATCCACAGGCTGCTGCCCACCATGCCGCGCAAGGACACGATCACCACCTCGCTGAGCGACCGCGGCGCATTGATCAAGGTACGCGACATGGAAGAGGCCTGCGCGATCGCCAACGACATCGCCGCCGAGCACCTGGAGATCTCGGCCGCGGAGCCGCAGCAGTGGGCCGACCAGATCCGCCACGCCGGCGCGATGTTCCTGGGCCGCTTCTCGTCGGAGTCGCTGGGCGATTACTGCTGCGGCCCGAACCACGTGCTGCCGACCTCGCGCACGGCGCGCTTCTCGTCGCCGCTGGGCGTGTACGATTTCCAGAAACGCTCGTCGGTGCTGTTCGTGTCCGAAGCGGGCGCCCAGACCCTGGGCAAGGTTGCGGCCGAGCTGGCGTATGGGGAAGGGCTGCAGGCGCATGCGCGCAGTGCAGAACTAAGGATCAAGCAGGACGGCTCGGCCTCCGCCTCCGGGTCCGAATGATGGACTGGGTCGACCGGGTCTATTGCGAGGATGCGCTGGCCGGGATGGCGCGCATCCCCGATGGGTCCATCGACCTGATCCTGACCGACCCGCCGTACAACCTCGGCAAGGACTACGGCAACGCTTCCGACCAGCAGAGCGTGGACGACTACCTGGCCTGGACCGAGCGCTGGATCGACATCGCGCTGCCCAAGCTGAAGGCCAACGGCAGCCTGTACATCTTCCTCACCTGGCGCTTCGCTCCCGAAATCTTCGTCATGCTGAAGAAGCGCATGACCATGATGAACGAGATCATCTGGGACCGCCGCGTGCCCTCGATGGGAGGGAGTGTCCGCAGCTTCAGCTCGGTGCACGACACGATCGGCTTTTTCGTGAAGCGCAAGGATTATTATTTCGACCTGGACGCCGTGCGCATCCCCTACGACGCCGAGACCAAGAAGGCACGCTCGCGCTCGATTTTTATCGGCGCCAAGTGGCTGGAGGTCGGCTACAACCCGAAGGACCTGTGGAGCGTATCGCGCCTGCACCGCGAGCACGCGGAGCGGGTCGACCATCCGACCCAGAAGCCGCTCGAGATCATCGAACGCATGCTGAAGGCCTCGTGCCCGGCGGGCGGCGTGGTGCTCGACCCCTTCATGGGCAGCGGCACCACGGCACTGGCGGCACGCCGGCTGGGGCGGCATTTCGTCGGGTTCGAGCTGAACCAGGCGTATTGCGAAGTCATTCAGCAGCGCCTGGCGATGCCCGCGGCGCCGGTGAAGAAAAAGGCTGGCAGCGTTCGCAAGAAACCCCCCATTTTGGAAAAGACCACTGAAGGAAGCGCACCATGACCGACATCGACATCCTCATCGCCAACACGATCCGCGAAGACGTCCGTGCCGGCCATAGCTACACCGTGCCCGACGCCAGCGGCTACATCAAGCTCGACGCCATGGAGAATCCGTACGAGCTGCCGGAAAACCTGCGCCGGGAACTGGCCACGCGCCTGGCCGACGCCGTGCTGAACCGCTATCCGGTGGCGTCTTACGCGACCCTGAAACAGAAGATCCGCGACAATCTCGGCGTCCCGGCCGGCTACGACGTCATCCTCGGCAACGGCTCGGACGAGATCATCTCGATCATCGCCATGGCCACCGCACGCCAGGACACACGCGCGGTACTGATGGCGCCCAGCCCGGCCTTCGTGATGTTCCAGCGCTCGGCCCAGTTTGCCGGCATGGACTACGTCGGCGTGCCTTTGAAGGCCGATTTTTCGCTCGACCGCGAGGCGATGCTGGCGGCGATCGCCAAACACAAGCCGGCGGTGGTGTTCCTGGCCTACCCGAACAACCCGACCGGCAACCTGTATGACGCCGACGACATGGTCGCCATCATCGAGGCGCTGGGCGAGACCGGCATCGCCGTGGTCGACGAGGCGTATCAACCGTTCGCCCGCACCAGCTTCATGGGTCGCCTGCCGCAGTACCCGAACCTGATGGTGATGCGCACGCTGTCGAAGCTGGGCCTGGCCGGCATCCGCCTCGGCTACCTGGCCGCCGCGCCGGCCCTGCTGCAGCAGTTCGACAAGGTGCGCCCGCCCTACAACATCAACGTGCTGACCCAGGTGGCCGCCGAGTTCGCCCTCGACCACGTCGCCGTGCTGGACGAGCAGGCCGCCCGCCTGAACGAAGCGCGCGGCGAGCTGGCCGCGGCCCTGGCGGCGCTGCCGGGCGTGACGGTGTTCCCGTCGAGCGCGAATTTCATTACCCTGCGCGTACCGGACGCCGAGCGGACCTGCGCTAAACTGTTCGAAGAACGGGTATTGATCAAGAATTTGAGTAAAATGCACGAACTGCTGGCCAACTGCATCCGCGTAACGGTCAGCACCCCGGAAGAAAATTCCGTATTCCTGAATGCCCTGAAGGCTTCCCTGTAATGACCCGCACCGCAGAAATCACACGCAACACCAGCGAAACGCAGATCCGTGTCGCGCTGAATCTCGACGGCACCGGCCGCCAGAAACTCAACACCGGCGTCCCGTTCCTCGACCATATGCTGGACCAGATTGCCCGCCACGGCCTGATCGACCTCGAGGTCGAGGCCGTCGGCGACCTGCACATCGACGACCACCATACCGTCGAGGACACCGGCATCACGCTGGGCATGGCCGTCGCCAAGGCGATCGGCGACAAGAAGGGCATCCGCCGCTACGGCCACGCCTACGTGCCGCTGGACGAGGCGCTGTCGCGCGTGGTCATCGATTTTTCCGGCCGCCCCGGCCTGGAATGGCATGTGCCGTTCACCCGCGCCACGATCGGCCGCTTCGACGTCGACCTGACGATCGAGTTCTTCCGCGGCTTCGTCAACCACGCCGGCGTGACCCTGCACGTGGACAACCTGCGTGGCGTGAACGCCCACCACCAGTGCGAGACCGTGTTCAAGGCCTTCGGACGCGCGCTGCGCATGGCCTCCGAGCTCGACGAGCGCGCGCTCGGCACGATTCCGTCGACCAAGGGCAGCCTGTGAGCAAGATCGTCGTCGTTGATGGGCTGGGCAACCTGCGCTCCGTGGCGCAGGCGCTGCGTGCCGCCGCTCCCGAAGCGGACGTGATCGTCTCGAACCAGGCGGCCGACATCGACGCCGCCGACCGGGTCGTGCTGCCGGGGCAGGGCGCAATGCGCGACTGCATGCGCAGCCTGCGCGAATCCGGCGCCGAGGAAGCGCTGCTGCGCGCCATGAAGACGCGTCCGGTGATGGGCGTGTGCGTGGGCGAGCAGATGCTGTTCGACGCCAGCGAAGAAAACGACGGCACGCCCGGTCTCGGTATCCTGCCCGGCAAGGTCGTGCGCTTCCAGCTCGACGGCAAGCTGCAGGCCGACGGCTCGCGCTTCAAGGTCCCGCAGATGGGCTGGAACCGCCTGCGCCAGGTGCGCGCGCACCCGCTGTGGGAAGGCGTCGAGGATGGCGCGTACTTCTACTTCGTGCACAGCTATTACGCCCAGCCGGCCAACCCGGCAGATACGATCGGCGAGGCCGACTACGGCGGCCCCTACTGCTGCGCGGTCGCCCGCGACAACCTCGTCGCCACCCAGTTCCACCCCGAGAAAAGCGCAGCCGCCGGCCTGCGCCTGTACCGCAATTTCATCCACTGGAATCCGTGATTCAACCGTCAACCAACCGACTACGACCATGCTGCTGATCCCCGCCATCGACCTGAAAGACGGTCACTGCGTTCGCCTGAAACAGGGCGATATGGAACTCGCCACCGTGTTCTCCGAAGATCCCGCCGAGATGGCGCTGCACTGGCTGAAGAAGGGTGCGCGCCGCTTGCACCTGGTCGACCTGAACGGTGCCTTCGCCGGCAAGCCGAAGAACGAGAGCGCCATCAAATCGATTCTGCAGGTGGTGCAGGACTACGCCACCGAGAATGACCTGGACGAGATCCCGGTCCAGCTCGGCGGCGGCATCCGCGACCTCGACACCATCGAGCGCTACCTGGACGACGGCATCACCTACATCATCGTCGGCACCGCCGCCGTGAAGAACCCGGGCTTCCTGCACGACGCCTGCGGTGCCTTCCCGGGTTCGATCATCGTCGGCCTGGACGCCAAGGACGGCAAGGTCGCGACCGACGGCTGGAGCAAGATGTCGGGCCACGAAGTCATCGACCTGGCCAGGAAGTTCGAGGGCTACGGCGTCGAATCGATCATCTACACCGACATCGGCCGCGACGGCATGATGGGCGGCGTGAACATCGAAGCCACCGTGCGCCTGGCGCAGGCCGTCAAGATCCCGATCATCGCTTCCGGCGGCCTGCACAACCTGGCCGACGTCGAAGCCCTGTGCGCGGTGCAGGACGAAGGCATCGAAGGCGTGATCTGCGGCCGCTCGATCTACGAAGGCACGCTCGACCTGGCCAGCGCCCAGGAACGCGCCGACGAGCTGACCGAAGGAGCGCAGGCTTAACCCCACCGTCGTCCCCGCGAAGGCGGGGATCCAAGTCTTGCCTTCATCTCGACTGAGCATGCAAAATTGGGTTCCCGCCTGCGCGGGAACGACGTTTGAAAGCTGACTTACTATATGCTCGCAAAACGCATCATCCCCTGCCTCGACGTTACCGGCGGCCGCGTGGTTAAGGGCGTCAATTTCACCGAGCTGCGCGATGCCGGCGACCCGGTCGAGATCGCACGCCGCTACGATGGCCAGGGTGCCGACGAGATCACCTTCCTCGACATCACCGCGTCGAGCGACGGCCGCGACCTGATCCTGCCGATCATCGAGGCGGTGGCCTCGACCGTCTTCATCCCGCTGACGGTGGGTGGCGGCGTGCGCAAGGTCGAAGACGTGCGCCGCCTGCTGAACGCCGGCGCCGACAAGGTGTCCATGAATACCTCGGCCGTCACCAACCCGCAACTGGTGTTCGACGCCTCGCAGAAGCACGGCTCGCAGTGCATCGTGGTGGCGATCGACGCCAAGCAGGTCGCGCCCGGCAAGTGGGAAGTGTTCACCCATGGCGGCCGCAACGCGACCGGCCTCGATGCCGTCGAGTGGGCGCGCAAGATGGAAAGGCTGGGCGCCGGCGAGCTGCTGCTGACCAGCATGGACCGCGACGGCACCAAGTCCGGCTTCGACCTCGGCCTGACGCGCGCCGTTTCGGACGCGGTCGGCATTTCCGTGATCGCTTCCGGCGGCGTGGGCGGCCTGCAAGACCTGGCCGACGGCGTCCTGGAGGGACATGCGGACGCGGTGCTGGCCGCCAGCATCTTCCACTACGGCCAGCACACGGTCAGCGAGGCCAAGCGCTTCATGCAGGCGCGCGGCATTCCTGTGCGCCTGGATTAACGAACAACCCAAGGATACGATGGTAACCCCGACGACGACGCCGACGATTCCGGCCCAGCCGTGGCTGAAGAAGGTCAAATGGGACGAGCACGGCCTGGTGCCGGTGATCGCCCAGGAAGCGGCGACCGGCGACATCCTGATGTTCGCCTGGATGAACCGCGAAGCCCTGGCCAAGACCGTGGAGCTGGGCGAAGCGGTGTACTGGAGCCGTTCGCGCAAGAAGCTGTGGCACAAGGGCGAAGAGTCCGGCCACGTCCAGAAAGTACAGGAAATCCGCCTCGACTGCGACGAGGACGTGGTGCTGCTGAAGGTCGAGCAGGCCGGCGGCATCGCCTGCCATACCGGACGCCATTCCTGCTTCTTCCAGAAGTTCGACAAGGGCGACTGGATCGAGGCCGAACCGGTGCTGCGCGATCCCGATACCATCTACACCAACCCGAAGAAGACGTTTCAAAAGAAAGACCTATGAGCACTATTCTCGACCGCCTGGCGGAAGTGATCGAATCGCGCAAGCCGGAAAACGGCGGCGATCCGGACAAATCCTATGTCGCCCGCCTGTTCGCGAAAGGTGACGACGCGATCCTCAAGAAGATCGGCGAAGAAGCGACCGAGACCGTGATGGCGGCCAAGGACGTGCGCGCCGGCGCCGACGCCTCCAAGCTGCTGTACGAAGTGGCCGACCTGTGGTTCCATTCCGCCGTGCTGCTGGCCCGTTTCGGCCTGAGCCCGCAGCAGGTGCTGGACGAGCTGGCGCGCCGCGAAGGCCTTTCCGGCATCGAAGAAAAGGCTGCGCGCAAGTGACAAAGTCGCCCCCGCGCAGGCGGGGGCCCAACTAGCTTCTTTGGAGAGAACATGGACAACTGCATCTTCTGCAAGATCGCTGCCAAGCAGATTCCGGCTGGCGTGGTGTACGAGGACGACGAACTGCTCGCGTTCAAGGACATCAACCCGGCCGCGCCGGTCCACCTGCTGATCATCCCGAAGCAGCACGTGGCCACGCTGTCCGATTGCACGGACGCGCACGCGGCGGTCCTCGGCAAGATGCTGGCGCTGGCACCGAAGCTGGCGGCCGAACATGGCATCTCCGTCAAGCAGGGCCCCGACGGCCAGCGCAGCGGCGGTTACAAGACGCTGATCAACTCCGGTCCGGACGGCGGCCAGGAGGTGTACCACCTGCACCTGCATGTGTACGGCGGTCCACGTCCGTGGCGCGGCCTCGGAACTTAAAAGGGCTTCCGACCGGGAAAGAAACCATTCCAGTTGTGCATCGCTTATACTGGGCGTAAGCTTCATGCGAATTCGGGCAAGCGCCCGCAAGGAGAAAACAATGGGTTCGTTGAGTATTTGGCACTGGCTGATCGTGCTGGTGGTGGTGGTGCTGGTATTCGGTACCGGCAAGCTGAAGAACGCGGGTTCCGACCTGGGCAAGGCCGTGAAAGGCTTCAAGGACGGCGTCAAGGGCGGCGAAGAAGAACGCCAGGCAAATGTGCCGCCGCAGCAGCAGGTGGCCGACAAGTCCCCAACCACGATCGACGTCGAGACGCGCGAAAAGAATCGTTCCTGATCCACACTGATCCTCCATGATCGATCTCGGGCTTTCCAAACTCGCCGTCATCGGTGTGGTCGCGCTGATCGTGATCGGCCCCGAGCGCCTGCCCAAGGTGGCGCGCATGGCCGGCACGCTGTACGGCCGCGCCCAGCGCTACCTGCACGAGGTGAAGTCGGAAGTTTCGCGCGAGATCGAAATGGAAGAGCTGCGCAACCTGCACAAGGAAGTGCAGGAGACCGCGCACAGCTTCAAGACCGAGGTCGAGAGCTTCGGCTCCGAGGTCGAGAACACGGTTTCTTCCCATCTCGGCGAGGTCGAATCCGCCTGGCGCGGCGACAGCGTGGCATCGTCGCCGCCGGTCACCCCGGACGACATCGAGCGCAAGGCGCGCGAATTCCGCCGCAAGAAGCTGGTCAAGACCTCCAGCGTTCCCGCCTGGTACAAGAATCGCCACGGCAGCCGCCACCATGTGCTGTCGGGTGCGGCGCGCGTGCGCAAGTTCCGCCCCGGCGCCAAGTCCAACACTTCCTTTTTCTAGATGACTGACGAAGCTGCAGGCGAAACTTTTATTTCGCACCTGGTCGAATTGCGCGACCGCCTGGTCCGGGCCGTGATCGGGATCGCCATCGCCTGCGTCGTCCTGATGCTGTGGCCGGGGCCGGATCGCATCTACGATTTCCTGGCCGCCCCCATGCTGGCCTCGCTGCCGCCCGGCGCCAAGATGATCGCCACCGGCGTCAGCGCGCCCTTCCTGGTGCCGATGAAGGTGACCCTGGTGCTGGCGCTGATCCTCGCGCTGCCTTGGGTGTTCTACCAGGCCTGGGCCTTCATCGCGCCCGGCCTGTACGCGCACGAGAAGCGGCTGGTGCTGCCGCTGGTGATTTCGTCCTCGCTGCTGTTCATTGCCGGCGTCGCGTTCTGCTACTTCCTCGTGTTCGGACGGGTGTTCCACTTCATCGCCAACTTCGCGCCCAGCTCGATCGCGGTCATGCCCGACATCGAGAACTACCTCGATTTCGTGATCTCGATGTGCCTGGCCTTCGGCGCCACCTTCGAGGTGCCGGTGGTGGTCGTGATCCTGGTGCGGATGGGTTTCATTACCGTCGAGAAGCTGAAGTCGGTGCGCCCCTACGTCATCGTCGGCGCCTTCGTGATCGCCGCCGTCGTCACCCCGCCGGACGCGGTCAGCCAGCTGGCCCTGGCGATTCCGATGTGCCTGCTGTTCGAGCTCGGCCTGCTGCTGGCGCCGGTGTTCGTGCGCGTCACCCGTGCCCCGGAAGAGCACGCCTAATTCCGGTCCGGCACATGGTTCAGCGAAAACGGCGCCCTCGGGCGCCGTTTTTCATTTTGTACCTGATGCAGACCAGCAGATAGCTATTGTTATTTTTATGCAACATTTTCTCCAGTGCAGGAAACAGCGCAGCTAGAATGGGGTGAGATGAGTTTTGCCATAACGACAAGGAGACGTTCAAATGGATTCAAACCGTCGCAACCTGCTGAAAGCCGGCGCATCCGCAGCTGTGGGTAGCCTCCTCGCAGCCACCCAGGCCCAGGCCCAGGCCCAGACCCAGACCCAGACCCAGACCACTCCCGCAGCACCTGCATTGTCTGTCCCTCCGCTGGCCGGCAGGATCGGCATGCGGCTCGCCACCTGCACGCTCGCATCCGGCGCTGCGCCGACGGTGGTGGCGGTCCTCGACAACGGCAAGATGATCGACTTGCAGGCCGAAGCAAAGCGCCAGAAGCGCGCGCTGCCCTTCGATGCCTCGTCGATGCTCGCGCTGATCAAGAGCGGCAATGCCGGCCTCGAACAGGTGCGCGGACTGGTCGAGCACGCGCTCGGCAAGCCGGCCTCGCTGCTGTCCGTCGACAGTGCCCGCTTCATGTCGCCGATTCCGCGGCCCGACCGCAACATCTACTGCGTCGGCTGGAACTACCTCGACCACTTCGAGGAGGGCAAGCAGGCCCGCTTCGACAAGTCGACCGAAAAGCTGCCGGATCACCCGGTGTTCTTCACCAAGGGCACGCATACGATGAACGGGCCGTTCGCCCCGATCCCGCATGACCCCAGCTATTCGAACACCACCGACTGGGAAGCGGAACTGGCTGTCATCATCGGCCAGACCGGGCGCAACATTCCGGAAGAGCGGGCGATGGATTACGTGTTCGGCTACGCGCCCTACAACGACACCACGGTGCGCGAGGCCCAGCAGAAGATGCATGGGGGCCAGTGGTTCAAGGGCAAGAGCCTGGACGGTCACGGGCCGATGGGGCCCTGGATCGTCACCGCGGCCGGCGTCAAGCTCGACGACCTGCGCGTGATCTGCCGCGTGAACGGCGTCGAAAAGCAGAACGCCAGCTACAAGCAGATGTACTTCAAGATCCCGCGCATCATCGCCGAGCTGTCGCGCGGCCTGACGCTCGAGGCGGGCGACATCATCGCCACCGGCACGCCCTCGGGCGTCGGCTTTGCGCGCAAACCGCCCGAGTTCCTGAAGAACGGCGACGTCATCGAGACCGAAATCACGGGCCTCGGCGTGATGCGCAACACGATCCGCGCCGAAGCCTGATTCAGTTGGTCTTCAACACGCCACCATTGCCCAGCCCGCCTTCAACGGACTGGGCCTTGTAGGCGCGCACGGCCTTGACCATCTGGTTATAGGAATCCATGAAAGACGCCGCCAGCACCTTGCCTTCCGGAGTGCTGCTGAAGCCGCTGGCGCCGGCGAAGCCATGCTGGAAGAAGCCGGCCATGCCACCAATATCCCAGTTGCGCGCGCTGCCCTCGGCCGCGGCCAGCTGGATGCCCGAACGGTTGTCGGTCAGCAGCAGCATGGTCGAGGCTTCGTTCGACTTCGCCGAACCGCCGATCAGCGAAGCCACCGCGCCGATGCGCCCGCCCAGCAGGCCATTGACGCCGCTGCTTCCCTTCTGGCTGAAGGTGATCGAGGGCGTCATCGTGTAGTCGGCGGCCACCATCTGGCCCTTGCCGATATGACTGGTTTTGCGCAGCTCGCCGGACTGCATCAGTTCGCGCTCGCCCTGTATCTGGCGCATGGCCTGGCCGCGTTCAACGATCACGAAGCAGTTCGACTGCTGGATGATCATGCGCAGCAGCGGCACCGTGCTCTGCGTACGATATTGCGCGGTCAGCTGGCTGACCCAGGGTTGGTTGGACTCCTCGACGATCGCCAGCGTGCCCAGCGAGCGGTCGCAGCGTTCGAGCCGGCTGTTGGCGTCGACCGCATTCGCGCCACCGGCCGCCCCGGTGGCGACGGTCTTGGCGCCCGAGGCACCGATGCTGGGGGAAGTGGAGCAGGCCGCCAGGGACAGCAGCAGGGGAATCAACAGGCAGGCCGGACGGTATGAAACCTTCATGGGGATCCTTTGCGATGGACGGGAAACCGCGCCATCCTAAGGTCCTGCCGGCCGTGCCTGCTTGTCTGTCCTCAAGCAGCGGGCAAAATTACTGCATCAACTGTCCGATGATCCGCACCGGCGCATTGCCGTAGCCGAGGAACTGGTCGTGGAACTCCTTCAGGTTGAAGCGTTCGCCCAGCTGCTGCTTGCGGCGCTCGCGCAGTTCCATGATGTCGCTGTAGCCGCTGAAGTAGCTGGTCAGCTGCACCGATGACAGCTGCACGCGGCGCCACTTCTCGGCCGCTTCCTGCGGAGTCTGGAAGGCCTGGCGCACCAGCAGGTCCATGGCCTGCTCGCGCGTCATGCCGAGCACGTGCACGCTGTAGTCGAGGATGGTGTTGGAGACGCTGCGCAGGTTCCACTTGCACCACATCAGCCACAGTTCCGGGGCATTGTTGCCATAGCCGGAGTCGAGCATCATGCGCTCGCCATACACGGCCCAGCCTTCGATCATGGCGCCGTTCCCGAACAGGGTCTTGACCAGCGAGGGCGAACGGTTGGCGTTCATCAGCTGGGTGTAATGGCCGGGGATCGCCTCGTGGATGTTCAGGATCTGCAGCATCCAGTTGTTGTACTCGCGCAGGCTGCTCTCGGCCTGGGCCGGCGTGAGGCCGTCCAGCGGCGTCACGTTGTAATAGGTCTTGTCCTTCGGGCGGTACGGGCCCGGGGCGTCGATGCTGGCGCCGGCCACGCCGCGCTGGTACAGCGGAGTCTCGCGCACCACCAGCGGTTTGCTCGGGTCGATCGTCACCAGGTTGTTCTTGACGACCCAGTCCTGCAATTGCGGGATCTGGCGCCGGATCTCGGGCAGGAACTCGGCGGGGGTGACGTGCTGCAGCGAGAGCTTGTCGATCACCATGCCGATCTTTTGGAAGCGGTCGTTCGGCTTCGATGCATTACCCATGGTCTGGGCCCACAACTGGTCGGCCAGGCCGTCCATGCGGGTCAGGAGTTCTTCGCGCGCGGCCAGGGCCTTGCGGTAGGTCTGCTCGGCCGTGCTGGCGGACTGGATCTCGAAGGCGAACTTCTGTTCGTACAGCTCCTTGCCGATGCGGAACGAGCGCGCATGCCGCATCTGCTCCTGCGATTTATCGAGGTCGCCCAGGTAGTCGACCCAGGCCAGCACCGCGCTGCCGGCGTTGGCGATGCGCTGGGCGAAGATCGCCTTTTCCTGCAGCGTCAGCTGGCTTGACTCCTGCGCCGCCTTGCCGAGGTCGGCCAGCACCACCAGCGTGCCCGGCGCCTGCGAGATCGCGAGCCGGGTGTGCTCGCGGGTCGGGTTCACGATCGAGGACTGCGCCGCCTGGTAGTAGGCCGGCACGTCGGCCAGGCGCTTGAGGATGGTGCGTAGGCGCTGCGGCTTGGCCGCATACTCGGTGTTCAGGATCAGGTCGAGCGGCTGGGCCACGTTGTACTGGGCCGGGTTCCATTCGAAGTCGCGCAGCACCGTCAGCTGCCAGCGGTCTTCCTGCAGCTTGTTGATCAGGACCGCGAGGTCGGTGCGCTGGTTGGGCGAGAGCTTGTCCGCGTTCAGCTTGCGGAACTTGCCCAGCCACTCGTCGATGAAGGCCAGCTGCCTGGCGCGGGTCGCGGCGTCGGGGATGGTCAGCTTGGCGGCGGCGTCGAACTTGCCGACGTAAATCGCGCCTTCCGGATCGATGCGCCACAGCGCGGTCAGGAACTGCATCGACTGCGAGTCCATGAAACGGTCGTTGCGGTTCTGCGAGGCCGCTGCGGAAACCGGCGCGGAAGCGGTCAACTGCGCCGGTGCGGGCGCGGCGGCTACGGCAGCGGCGGCGGCGGCGGCGGCCGGAGCGGCAAGGGCTGCCGCCTTGCCTTTACGCTTGGCGGATTTGCTGTCGGCCTTGGCGGACTTCGACGCGTGTCTGCCCGAGTCCTTCGCTGTCGACGACGGCTTGGCCTTGGCGCTGCTGGTGTGCTTCGGCCCGGCCGTCTTGCTGGTGCGCGCAGCGGCCGGCGCCAGGACGAAGCTGGTGAGCAGGACCGCAAGAGCAAGTTGCGGCGCGAGTTTCGTTTTCATCATCGTGATCTGTCTGCCTGATTAAAAAAATGGCGGGCGCCAGATTAGCACCAATCCCAGCCTTTGCGGAAACTTGAAACAATACGTCACGTATCGAGCGGTAGCGGACGTCCGCCCGCCAGGCCGGCCTGCAGCATGGCCAGCATGTCGTTCGGGGACATGCGCGCCGACACGTCGCTGCCCTCCAGCAGGCTGTCGGCCAGGTCGCGCTTGTGGCGGTGCAGGTCGACGATGCCTTCCTCGATCGTATGCCGCGCCACCAGGCGATAGATGGTCACGGGCCGCTGCTGGCCCATGCGGTGGGCGCGGTCCGAGGCCTGGTCTTCGACCGCCGGGTTCCACCACGGGTCCATGTGGATCACATAGTCGGCCGCGGTCAGGTTGATGCCGACCCCGCCGGCCTTCAGCGAAATCAGGAACAAATCGCCGTCGCCGGCCTGGAAGGCGTCCACGCGGCGCTTGCGTTCCTGCATCGGGGTCGAGCCGTCCAGGTACTGGTAGCGGATGCCGCGCTCGTCCAGGTGGCGGCGCAATAGGCTCAGGTGATCGACGAACTGGCTGAACACCAGCGCCTTGTGGCGGTTTTCGAGCAGCTCCTCGACCAGGCGCGCGAAGGCTTCCAGCTTGCTGCTGCGGATGCCGCTGTCGGGCGCCACCAGCTGCGGATTACAGCAGGCGCGGCGCAGCTTCATCATCTCGGCCAGGATCTGGATCTGCTTCTGGCTCTGCGGTGCCTCCAGGCTCGCGATGCGTTCCAGCGCGTCGCGGCGCAGCGATTCGTACAGCGCCGTCTCTTCCTGGCTCAGCTCCACCGGCAGCACGATCTCGGTGCGCGGCGGCAGTTCGGACAGCACCTGGGCCTTGGTTCTGCGCAAAATGAAAGGCTGCGTCAGGCGCCGCAGGCGCGTGCGCGCGGCCAGCTCGGCGCGCTTGTCGCTTGCCTTTTCGATCGGACCGGCGAAGCGCAGGTTGAACTGGTCGCTGGTGCCGAGCAGGCCCGGGTTGATGAACCTGAACAGGTTCCACAATTCGCCCAGGTGGTTTTCCAGCGGGGTGCCGGTGGCGGCCATGCGGAAGTCGCCGCGCAGGGCCATGACGGCCTGCGAGCGGCGCGTGTGCGCGTTCTTGATCGCCTGCGCCTCGTCCAGCACGATGGTGTGCCAGCGCACGTCCTTGAACAGTTCCGCTTCCAGTTGCAGCAGGCCGTAGCTGACGACGACGACGTCGAACGGGCCGGCATCCTTCAGCATCGCCTCGCGCTTGCCCGGACCGAACAGCTTCATGTTGAGGGTGGGGGCAAAGCGCTCGGCCTCGGCCATCCAATTGGTGGCGACCGAGGTCGGCGCCACCACCAGGGTCGGGCCGCCGGGGGCGCGCGACAGGATCAGGGCCAGCGCCTGCAGGGTCTTACCCAAGCCCATGTCGTCGGCCAGGCAGGCGCCGACGCCCCAGTGCGCCAGGCGGGACAGCCATTCGAAGCCCTCGACCTGGTAGTCGCGCAGCTCGGCCTGCAGCGTGGTCGGCAGCTGCGGCCGGTAGTCGGCGTTCGCCGCCATGTGCTGCAGGTGCTTGCGCCAGGCCGCATCGGCATCGACTTCGCCGGCGTCCAGTGCCATCTCTTCCAGCGCGAAGCTGGCCAGCGGATGGAAGCGCAAGGCCTCGTCGTCCGCATCGGTATAGGCCGACAGGTCCGTCAACCTGCGGTGCAGCTCGTCGGTCAGCGCCAGGAACTGGTTGTCGCCCAGGGCGATAAAACGGTCCTCGCGCAGGCGTCCGAGCAGTTCGCGCAAGTCCATCACCTTGTTCTCGTCGACCTGGATCTCGCCGTTGGCGGCGAACCAGTCCTTGTCGCGCCGGATGGTCAGGCGCACCGACTTCGACGACACCTTCTTCGTGATGCGGAACGATTCGCCTTCCGGCCAGCCGACCACGACCCGCGACGCGGGAAGCTCCTGCAGCTCGGTCAGCAGCTCCAGGCAGTGGAAGGGCTGGCCCAGCAGCCATTCGCCGTGCTCGTCCTCGGCGTTTTCGAGCGCCTTGCAATCGGCCAGCAGCTGGCGCTCGGCCTCGCGCTCGGCATTCAGGTTACGCTGCGCTTCCATGCGCACGCCGTTCACGTCCGCGATGATGCTCTCCGCGCCGTCGCCGGGGCGCAGGTAGGGCCCGGCATCCGGCAAGGGACGCACCAGCACGCGTACGCGCAGGCCCTGCTGGTAGGGCAGCAGGTGCAGGTGCAGGCGCATGTCGGCCGCCACCTGCTCGATGTCGGCCGGGCTGCCGCCGATGTCCGACTGCACCGTCACGATCGAGGAGATCGCGCTGATCGCCTGCAGCACGCGCTTTTCCGCCGCCAAAGGCACTTCCAGCCCGTCGCCGACGATGGCGCCGATGCGCTTGTGCTCGTCCTTGATGCGCACGATGCGCAGCCGGTTCGGCGTCTCCTTCGTCACCACGACGTCGCCCTGCTGCTCGCGCATCGGCGGATTCAGCGAGATGGTGACCTTGCCGCCGCCGGCGCGCACCATCAGCTGGGGCTCGCCGGGCAGGAGTTCGATGCGGGTGCCGGGCGAATCCATCCAGAACAGCAGCGGGTGGCCGGCGAGCAGCGCCACCGCCTTGTCGAGGTCGAACTCGTAGCGCATGCCGGTGCCGCTGTAGTAGCGGTAGGCGCCGATGGTGCTGGCCACCTGCACGTCCTGCGCGCTCAGGAAGTCGAGTTCGGCCGCTTCCTCGGCCAGTCGTTTCAGGCCGAGCGGACGCCCGCGGGTCCAGCCGCCCTGCGCGTCGCGCTTCTGCTCGCGCGGTTCGAGCGCGCGCACGCCCAGGTGCGGGTCCCAGCTCAGCAGCCAGGCCAGGCGCGATTCCTTCACCACCTCGACGTTGACGGCCGGCTGCAGGTTGATCAGGGCATTGAGCTGGCGCTCCCAGGGCTGCTCGCGCTCGAACCAGAGCGCCATGTCGGTGAATCGGTGGCGCTGGCGCAGGGCGATCGCACGCTGCTCGATACCGACCATGCCGAGCTGGCCCAGCACGGAAGCGATCTGCGCCGCGATGAAGTCGAAGCCGGCCGCTTCGGCCGTCTCCATCTGCTGCTCCAGGAAGGCCTTGCGCTCGGCCAGCTGCGGCATCCCGAGCCACCAGTGGAGCAGGGCACGGAACATGACCGGCTGCAGCGCGGTCTCCCAGTTGCGCGAAGGGAGCACCTCAGCGTCGACGGTGCCGCTGCGGATCTGGCGCAGCATCGACAGCTGCTGGTAGACGGCGGTGTCGTGGCTCTGCACGGCGCGGGTGGCGGAATCGAGGTAGGCGTCGAGCGCCTTGGCGTGCTTCGGGTCGCTGCTGCGCAGCAGGGCGGTGATGTACAGGTGGCCGCCAATGCCCTCGAAGATGGCCTTGCGCTTGCCGGTTTCCTTGCGCAGCGCCTTCAAGGCCTTGTCGAAGCCGGCCAGGGCATCCATGGTATCGCCGCGCAGCAGCAGCAGCACGCTGCGGTAGTACAGGGTCGCGGATTCGTCGAGCTCGTGCAGCAAGTCGCCGGCGGCGTCCAGGCGGCCGCACAGGATCAGGTGCTCGGCCAGCGCGGTGCGCAGCGCCATCGAGGCGCCGCCCTGGGCCACGTGTTCCTCGGCGTAGGCACGTACCTGCGGCGCGCTGGCCGGTTCGCGCTGGACGTGGTTGACCAGCACCGCCAGCACCTCGTCGCGCACCGCGCCGTTGATGCGCTCGATGAGTTCCGGCTCGAAGGGACGGGCGCAGATGTCGACCAGCGGATGCAGGTAGGCCGCCTCATGGCAGCGCAGGCAGGCCGCCAGCAGCGGCGCGATGGTCTTCGGTCCTTCCCCGGCCAGCAGGGCCATGCGCAGCAGCGCCACGCCCTGGCGGTAGCTGCGCAGCATCGGCGTGCCCTGCCAGTCGAGGCGCAGCGGCGTCACGGTCTGGTAGACCTCGCGCAGTTCGTTCAGGCGCCGTCCGCGCAGGGTCCAGGCCGTCGCCGGCCATGCCAGGTCGGGCGTGACGACGTAGCCGCGCGAGGGCAGCTCGGCGATCAGGCCGTCCGCACGCAGCGCTTCCAGGTCGTCGGCCAGGTCGTCTTCCACGGCGCTTTCGCCGAGCGGCGCAAGGTGCTCGTGGATGCGCCGCCGTCCCATCGGCTCGCCGGACAGGGCCAGCAGCGCCAGGATCAGCTTGCGCTTCTCATTGCACGCTTCGAAGATCGCGCCGAGTACCTCCGCATTCACCAACCGGGTCATGCCGCCAGGTTCTCGATCTCGACTGCAGGCAGATCGCCTGGCACCGGAATGCCGAATACACGTAGATAAAAAACCAGCTCCGCTTCGAGCGTGCGCACGATGCTGTCCGCCTTGCGGAAGCCGTGGCCTTCGCCTTCGAGCGTCAGGTAGGCTACCGGCACGGCGCGCCGGCGCAGGGCCTCGACCATCACCTCGGACTGCGGCGGCGGCACCACCTTGTCGTCCAGGCCCTGGAAGAAGATCATCGGGCGGCGCAGTTTTTCGGTATGGTTGATCGGCGAGCGTTCCGCATACACGGCATCCGCACGCTCTTTCGGCGCGATCAGGTATTCGTTGTAGTGCGACTCGAACTTGTGCGAATCGGCGTCCAGGCCCTTCAGGTCGGACACGCCGTAGTAGCTGGCGCCGGCCTTGAACACGTCGTGGAAGGCGAGGGCGCACAGCGTGGTCAGGCCACCGGCGCTGCCGCCGCGGATCACCAGGCGCTCGCGGTCGACCAGGCCCTGGTCGGCCAGGTAGCGTGCGCCGGCCACGCAATCCTCGACGTCGACCACGCCCCACTGTTCCTTCAGCAGGTCGCGGTAGGTGCGTCCGAAGCCGGTGCTGCCGCCGTAGTTCACGTCCAGCACGGCGATGCCGCGGCTGGTCCAGAACTGGGTCGCCAGCTTCAGCGTGCTGCTGGCCATGCTGGTCGGGCCGCCGTGGCCGATCACCATCAGCGGCGGCAGCTCGCCCGGCAGCGGCTCGTGGTCGGCATTCGTCGGCGGGTAATAGAAGGCGTAGGCCGTGCGTCCGTTTGCACTCGGGTAGCCGATCGATTGCGGCACCGACAAATAGCCGACCTCCGGCAGCTGCTCGATCGAGCGCGCCAGCACTTCCCTGCGGCCGCTGGCCAGGTCGATGCGCGCTACCTCTGCCGCGATGGTCGGCGCGCCGGCCAGCAGGACCAGGGTGTCGCCGGCCACGCGCAGCTCGCGGATCTCCTGGTAGGGGTTGTCGATGGCGGTCAGCAGCCCGTTGTTCGTGTCCAGGCGCGCCAGACGGCTGACGCCAGCTTCGATATAAGTGCAGACGATCTCGCTGTCGGAGCGGAAGCCATACATGCTATTGCCGAAGACCCAGTGCGGACCGCCGAATTCGGCCTCGCGCGGGCAGATCGGATGCACCACGCCGTGGTCGTAGCGGTGCAGGTTCCACCAGCCGCTGCGGTCGGACGCGAAGTGCAGGGTCCCGCCCGGCGACCATTCCGGCTGCACGATGGCTTCATGCTCTCCGCCGGCGATCAGGCGGCCATTCATCAGGGTGCCGTCCGCGGCGACGTCGGCCAGCCACAGTTCGGTACCTTGCCAGGGCATGCGCGGATGGTCCCAGCTCAGCCAGGCGAGCTGTCTGCCGTCGGGCGACAGGCGCGGGGACGAATAAAAGTCGTTGCCGTCGACCAGCACCATTTCAAGGCCGTCGAAACCGATCGCGCAGATCGTGTTGACCGGGTAGGTCGCGCCGGCCGAATGGTCTTCGCGCACGCCGACCAGGCGCCGGCGCGTGGCATCCAGCACGAAGTCGGCATAGCGCAGATCGCCGCCGGCGCTGAGCGGCTGCGGCTCTCTGTCACCTTCGACACGGTAAATACGGTTGTCGGCGAAATGCGAGAACCACACTGTCCCGCCCGCGGCCAGTGCCGCGCCACCGCCGTACTCGTGCACGCGGGTGCGCACGTTGAAGGGCGCCGGCGTGAGTTCGTCGATGTGGCCGTCGCGCTGGCGCAGCAGGGTCGTGCGGCCGCCTTCGCTGGCGCGGCCGGCCAGCCAGTAGAGGTCGGCGCCGTCCAGCAGCACGCCGGACAGCGGCGTCGAGCCGGCGGCCACCAGGGCGGCAGTGATCGGTGAGGTCCAGGCGCCACAGGGGGCGGCCTGCTTGCGGGATTGGTCTGGCATGGGATCGGTCCTGGCAAGGGATGGATGCCCATTATAAGTGCGCATTCAGCCGTCACGAAGGATGCGTACGGATGGGCCAGTAGTGCGATAATAGAGGTTTGCCCGCGCGCCGGGTGCCTATTCTTTGATCAGGTTGCCACCCATGCCACAATTCGCCCCGCTCCAGAACGACACCTTCCTGCGTGCGCTGCTGCGCCAGCCGACCGACTACACGCCGGTGTGGCTGATGCGCCAGGCGGGGCGCTACCTGCCGGAATACCGTGCCACGCGCGCGCGCGCCGGCTCCTTCCTGGGCCTGGCCAAGAATCCGGATTACGCCACCGAAGTGACGCTGCAGCCGATCGACCGCTATCCGCTGGATGCCTCGATCCTGTTCTCGGACATCCTGACGGTGCCGGACGCGATGGGCCTGGGCCTGTATTTCGAGGATGGCGAAGGCCCGAAATTCGAGCGCACCGTGCGCACCGAGGCAGACGTCGCCAAACTGCAGGTGCCGGACATGGCGCTGCTTTCGTACGTGTTCGACGCCGTGACCCAGATCCGCACCGCCCTGAACGGCCGCGTGCCGTTGATCGGCTTTTCCGGCAGCCCCTGGACCCTGGCCTGCTACATGGTCGAAGGCGGCGGCTCGCGCGAGTTCCACACGATCAAGAAGATGCTGTACGCGCGCCCCGACCTGATGCACCGCATCCTGGACGTGACCGCGCAGGCCGTGATCCAGTACCTGAACGCCCAGATCGACGCCGGCGCCCAGGCCGTGATGATCTTCGATTCCTGGGGCGGGGCGCTGGCCGACGGCGCCTACCAGGCGTTCTCGCTGGCTTACATGCGCAAGATCGTGGCCGGTCTGCAGCGTGAAAAGGATGGCGTGCGCATTCCGGCGATCGTCTTCACCAAGGGCGGCGGCCTGTGGCTGGACGAGATGGCGGACATCGGCGCCGACGCGCTCGGTCTGGACTGGACCGTGAACCTGGGCCGCGCCCGCGCCCTGGTCGGCGACCGCGTCGCCCTGCAGGGCAACCTCGACCCGGCGGTCCTGATGGCCGGCCCGGACCAGATCCGTGCGGAAGTGGAAAAGGCGCTGGGCAGCTACGGCACCCCGGCGGCCGGCCACGGCCACGTGTTCAACCTGGGCCACGGCATCTCGCAATTCACCCCGCCGGAGTCGGTGACGGCGATGGTGGAGGCAGTGCACAACTTTAGCCGCCGCCAGCGCGCCTGAACCCGGCTGCTGCCAAAGCGCACCATCCTCACACTTATTCACAAAACCGTGAACACGCTCGGTCCAGCCTGTGGAAATGTACAGTACTGGGTTTGTTTATATAAGTAATTGATTCTATTGAGTTTCGTGCCGGCGTGACGGAGCGCGCAGGAAGGCTGTTCATTGGTCCGGCGGCGGCTTGCCCACGTTGGCAGCACATTGTTCACAAAGTTATGCACAGCTTCTGTGAATAATGTCGAAAAGTGCTTGGTTTACCGGGGTTTACGCGATTTCCTCAAGTGTTGCATCAAGTTTATGTTGCACTGCGCTTGAGTTCTTCACCGGAAATGCCCAGTTATGCACAGAAGCGGCCGAGCGATGCCGAATTTCGGGATCAGGAAGGTCGAACAGGCAAGTGCCTGAATTTAAAAGAGAAAATTTTTTGTGAACTTAGGGAATTGCTAAGTGCTTTGAGCTAACGTAAACCTTTGTCCCGGTCAAGTTTTCCATTTTCCACAAAGTTTTCCACAGTTCTCCACAGCTCTCCCGTAAAGGTCCGGTTTGCCGTATTGCATCTTACAAATCGCGCTCGACACGCCGCTCGACAGCGTGTTCGACTACCGCTGGGAATGTGAGCCCGGCAGCGAGCCTGCGGTCGGGCAACTTGCGCTGGTCAACTTCGGGCGGCGCGAAGCCGTTGGCGTGATCGTCGCCGTCAAGCACCAGACCGAGGTTCCGCTGGACAAGCTCAAGGATGCGCTGGCGGTGCGCAGCCAGTTGCCGCCGCTGTCCGGACAATGGCTGGCGCTGGCGCGTTTTGCCGCCGACTATTACCACCGGCCGCTCGGCGAGGTGGCGCTGCCGGGCCTGCCGAAAAACCTGCGCCTGGGCAGCACGGTGGCGCTGGACCGTGCCCTCAAGAAGCTGGCCAAGCTCGACGAGTCGCACGACCCGGCCCCGGTCGCGATGCCGGTATTGAATGGCGCCCAGCAGCAGGCCGCCGACGCCATCGGCCAGGCGCAAGGCTTCACCCCGCTGCTGCTGTACGGCGTGACCGGCAGCGGCAAGACCGAGGTCTACCTGCAGGCCTGCGCCCAGGTGCTGGCGCGCGAGGCGGAGGCCCAGATCCTGATCCTGGTCCCGGAAATCAACCTGACCCCGCAGCTCGAAGCGAACATCCGCGCGCGTTTTCCGGGCGTGATGCTGGCGACCCTGCACAGCAGCCTGTCCGAGGGCGAGCGCATGCTGCACTGGCTGGCCGCGCACCAGGGCCGCGCGCGCATCGTGCTCGGCACCCGGCTGGCGATCCTGGCTTCGCTGCCGCATTTGAAACTGATCGTGATCGACGAGGAGCACGACCCCTCGTACAAGCAGCAGGAAGGCCTGCGCTATTCGGCGCGCGACCTGGCCGTGTGGCGCGCCCACCAGCTCGGCATTCCGATCGTGCTGGGCTCGGCCACGCCCTCGCTGGAGAGCTGGCACCACGCGCAGACGGGCCGTTACCGCAAGCTGGAACTGCGCGAGCGCGCCGTGAAGGATGCCGTACTGCCGCGCGTCAAACTGGTCGACATGGAAAAGGACAAGCCGAAGGAGGGATTGACTTCGGCCCTGATCGCGGCGCTGCGCTACCGGATGGAGCGCGGCGAACAGTCGCTGCTGTTCCTGAACCGGCGCGGCTATGCGCCGGTGCTGTCCTGCGACGCCTGCGGCTGGATCAGCAACTGCACCCGCTGCACCGCCTTCATGGTCCTGCACCGGCCCGAGCACCGGCTGCGCTGCCACCACTGCTCGCTGGAGCTGCGGATTCCGCATTCCTGCCCGACCTGCGGCAACATCGACCTGCAGCCGCTCGGGCGCGGCACCCAGCGCATCGAGGAAGGCTTGCAGTCGCTGTTCCCGGAGGCGCGCGTGCTGCGCATCGACGCCGATTCCACGCGCCGCAAGGGCAGTGCCCAGGCCGCTTTCGACACCGTGCACCGCGGCGACGTCGATATCCTGATCGGCACGCAGATGGTCGCCAAGGGCCACGACTTCAAGAACCTGACCCTGGTGGGCGTGCTGAATCCGGACACGGCCCTGTTCTCGCAGGATTATCGGGCCAGCGAGCGCCTGTTCGCCCAGTTGATGCAGGTGGCGGGACGGGCTGGGCGCGCCGGACTGGAATCCGAAGTGCTGATCCAGTCGCGCTACTGCCAGCACCCGCTGTACGGCGCGGTGATGCGGCACGACTACGACCGTTTTGCCGGCAGCTTGCTGGAAGAACGCCACCAGGCCGCGCTGCCGCCCTATATGTACCAGGCCCTGTTGCGCGCCGAGGCGCCGGAACTGGCCACTGCCATCGCCTTCCTGGAACAGGCGCGGGACATGGTGCCGACCGCTCAGTTGCAGCCCGATGCGGTCGTCCTCAACGATCCCATTCCCATGACCATGACGCGGGTGCACAATGTCGACCGTGCCCAGCTGCTGGTCGAATCGAATTCACGCCCGGCCCTGCAGGCCTTCCTGACCGTCTGGGTCGATGCCTTGCGCGCGATGAAGTCGCGGGTGCGCTGGTCGCTTGAGGTCGATCCGCTCGATATCTGATACCGAATGACGCTTTACACACCCTCCAACATCCTGTCGTCAGCTGTCCTGGCCTCGCTGCTGGGTTGGTCGGCCGCCGCAGGTGCCGCCACGCCCAATCCGGGCGCCGACGCCGCCAACCTGGTCAAGACCCGCCTTGCCGCCAAAGATTGCGGCGAAGCCGTGACAGAGTTGAAAGCCGGACTGAAGCAGGGATACCGCGAAGTCGTCCTGCTGGCCGCTGCCATGCACGACAGGGGCTTTTGCGTCAAACGCGACTGGAACCGTGCCGCCGATTTTTATGCGCAGGCCTACCAGGCCGGCATGAAGGAAGCAGCCGACTTCCTGGCCGCAGGGTTCGCGGCGCCCGAGAATGGCCCGGACGTGGCGGCCGCCCTGTGGTGGGCCAGCCGCGGCAGGGGCTATGCCGCGAAGGGCTGTACCGTCAGTCCGGCCGCCGCCGACGATCCCGACCGCTTCGTCGCCGAACTCGCGACCTGGCCGCAGTCGCGGCGGGCAGCGTGCAACTATGTTGCCGGCGTGCTGTCTACGATTGTGGCCGAGGTCAAGTATCCTGCGACGGCCCAGAATTATTTGATCGAAGGCGATATTCATCTGCGCTTCCTGCCCGGCGTGCCGCGCATCGACTTGCGGATGGAAAATGTTTCCGAACTTGATCCGCTGGAGCGGAGACCAAACGGCCTGATGCGCGACCGCTCCCTCAAGAAGCTGAGCGCCGACTTCGAGAAAATGATCGATGACATCTCGAAGCGCGCCTTGCAGCGCTATCCGCAGCCGGAAGGCATTCCCGCGGATACCGTGGTCGAGCTCAGTTACCGCTTTCGCTTCGACGCCTGACCGGAGCGAGCTATGCCGGCACCCCGCACCGTCTCCCTCGGCATGCTGCCGGTCTGCGGCCTCGCCGCGCTGCTGTGCCTGCCGTCTCTCGCCGGCGCTGCGGCCACGCCTGGTCTCGAGGCCGTCGCCGCGGTGACGCGCCGGATCGAAGCGAAGGACTGCGCTGGCGCCGTCGACGAATTGAAGGCCGGGCTGAAGCAGAGCCATGCGGAAGTCTCGTTGCTGGCGGGCACCATGTACGAACATGCCGTGTGCGTGCCGCGCGACTGGAACCGTGCCGTGCTGTTCTACGTCCAGGCTTACCAGAGCGGTTTGAAGGAGGCGGCCGACCGCCTGGCCGCCGGCTACGCGGCACCGGAGAACGGTGCGGACGTGGCCGCTGCCCTGTGGTGGGCGGGCAAGGGCCGGATCGAGGCATCGCCGGGCCGGCAAGCCCTGGCGCCGTGCGCCGTCAGTCCCGCGGCGGCCGGCGACATGGACCGTTTCGTCGCCGAGCTGCAGACCTGGCCGCAGTGGCGGCTCGCCATGTGCAATTACGTGGCCGGCGTGATGGCGAGCTTGTCGGCCGAGATCAGGTATCCGGCGCTGGCACAGGCGTATGGCGTGGGCGGAGAAGTCACGCTGCGCTTTATGCCGGCGGTGCCGAAGATCGAACTGAAGAAGGGCGATGCCCGCGAGTACCAGTTGCTCGGGGTCGTCAATGGCGACATCATGCGCGACCGCGAGACGCCGATGGTGACGGGCGGCTTCGAGAAAGCCATCGGCACGGTAGCCGACCGGGCCCTGCGCCGCTATCCGAAGCCCGGCGGCATCCCGGACGAGGCCGTCTTCTTCGTCCGCTATGTCTTCGAACTCAGGTAAGGTCCTGAGCATTTCCCGAAAATAGCGTATCGTCATGTCCGCGAACTACCGGAGATGAAGATGCAGAAACTGAAGGTTGATGTCGCGGTGATCGGCGCCGGCACGGCGGGGCTGGTCGCCTACCGTTCCGCCAGGGCGCAGGGCGCGCGTACCGTCATGATCGAGGGCGGCCCCTACGGCACCACCTGCGCGCGCGTGGGCTGCATGCCCAGCAAGCTCCTGATTGCCGCCGCCGAGGCCGCACACTTCATCGATGCCGCGCCCGGCTTCGGCATCCATGCCACGGGCAAACGCGTCGACGGCGTGGCCGTGATGGAACGCGTGCGGCGCGAGCGCGACCGCTTCGTCGGTTTCGTGCTGGAGGGCGTGGACAACATCCCCGATGACGACAAGCTGCGCGGCTATGCGCGCTTCACCGGTCCGCATACGCTGATGGTCGACGACCATACTGAGGTCGAGGCCGCGCGCATCGTGATCGCCACCGGCTCGACCCCGACCCGCCTGCCCAAGCTGGAGAAGGTCGGCCCCGGCATCGTCAACAGCGACGACGTGTTCTATTGGCAGGATCTGCCGCGTTCGGTGGCCGTGATCGGTACCGGCGTGATCGGACTGGAGCTGGGCCAGGCCCTGACCCGCCTGGGCGTGCGCGTGAGCGTGTTCGCGCGCGGCGGCAGCGTCGCCCAGTTGACCGATCCGGTGGTGCTGCGCAATGCCGGGCGCGTGCTGGCCGAGGAGATCGACCTGCACTTCCAGTCCGAGATCGTGAGTGCGGTGCAGGACGGCATGGATGTCGCATTGACCATCCGCCAGGACGGCGCGGAGCGCGTGCTGCGCTTCCAGTACGTATTGCAGGCGACCGGGCGCACGCCGAACGTGGCCGGCATCGGCATCGAGCACCTGGGCCTGGAACTGGGCGCGAACGGGGTGCCGCTGTTCGACAGCCGCACCATGCAGTGCGGTAGCAGCCACGTATTCATCGCCGGCGACGCCAACAACGAGCGCCCGGTGCTGCCGGAGGCGGCCGACCACGGCAAGATCGCCGGCGATAATGCCGGCCGCTACCCGGACATCCGTCCGGGCCTGCGCCGTGCCTCGCTCACGATTGCCTTCACCGAGCCGAACATCGTGACCCTGGGCGCCGGCTACAAGCAGTTGTGCGCGCCGGGCAAGCCGAAATTCGCGATCGGCCAGGTCTCGTTCGAGAACCAGGGCCGCAGCCGCGTCATGCTGCAGAATAAGGGGATGCTGAGGGTGTATGGGGAATACGGCAGCGGCCGCTTCCTGGGCGCCGAGATGATCGCCCCGCGCGGCGAGCACATCGGCCACCTGCTGGCCTGGGCCGTGCAGTCACGCCTGACGGTCGAGCAGATGCTGGAGATGCCGTTCTACCACCCGGTGGTCGAGGAGGGCGTGCGCACCGCGCTGCGCGACCTGGCGGCCAAGCTCGCGAAGGGCGCCAGCGACCTCGATCCGGACGAGGTCGAGCCCGGCACCTAAGGTGGACACCCCGTGCCCACGCGTGACGTCAATTCAGATAACTTGCATCCAGCTTCCCTTCCGAAGCCAGCTGCCGCAGGATCTTGATCGTATCGATATCGGCCTCCTGGTAGGCCGATTTCTTGAAATCCTCGTACATCTTGCCCATCTCGTCGCTCGCCGAGGCATTGCCGTCGTCGTACAGGAAGCGCACCCACAGCACGCCCTCGGTCGGCGCCTCGATCGTCATGGTCATGCGCGAGGCCGCGATTTCTCCCTGGGCCGGGACTTCGTAGCGCACTTCCTGCAGCGGGGTCAGGTGCACGACGTCGTCGATCACCAGCTTGCCGTAGCGCAGGCGGCGCGCGAAGCTGCCGCTCTCGCGGTCGCCGAGCGTGCATTCGTCCAGGTGCGGCATGAACATCTTCGGGTCTTCGGCGCGCAGCACCAGGCCGCGCCACAGCTGCTCGCGGGTCATGGTGTCCGCCAGCGGGTTGAGCGGGTCGTTAATCTCGATCAGGTGTTCAAATTTCATGTTCTGTTCTCTCGCTTGGCCAGCACTAAAGCGGGTATATGGTGGCGGATGGCGTGCTGACAAGCCACAACACAAGGTGTTTTCCTGAAATGATTTTAGCGTGCGCGGCCGGGCGCCGTTAAAATGCTGAGCTCAATGTTGAGCTCACCCCAGTAGCTGTCCTGCAAGAAAAAATCCCATGTCGACCCCGAATTTCGGACTCAACGGTCCGCAGAGCGAAGCCGTGCTCTACCTCGACGGTCCTTGCCTGGTGCTGGCCGGCGCCGGCTCAGGCAAGACCCGCGTGATCACCCAGAAGATCGCCTACATGATCGAGCACCGCGGCTACGATCCGCGTACGATCGCCGCACTGACCTTCACGAACAAGGCCGCGCTCGAGATGCAGGAGCGGATCGGCAAGCTGCTCAAGCAGCCGAAACAGGCCAAGCAGTTGACGGTGTCGACCTTCCACTCGCTGGGCGTGAAGATCCTGCGCCAGGAGGCGGCCGGGGTCGGGCTGAAGGACAAGTTCTCGATCATGGACAGCGACGACTGCTACACCGTGGTCTCGGATCTTGCCGTCACCACCGACAAGCACGAGATCCGCCGCATCCAGAACGCGATCTCGCTGTGGAAGAACGGCCTGGTCGATCCCGAGGACGCGATCCGCGACGCGCGCGACGAGGAGGAAGCCCAGGCCGGCCGCATCTACCGCAGCTATGTGGCGACCCTGCAGGCCTACCAGGCGGTCGACTTCGACGACTTGATCCGCCTGCCGGTGGAGCTGTTCCGCAACAACGAGCCGATCCGCGACCGCTGGCAGCGCCGCCTGCGCTACCTGCTGATGGACGAGTACCAGGACACCAACACCTGCCAGTACGAGCTGGTGAAGCTGCTGGTGACGGGCCTCGGCAAGAAGCCGATGTTCACGGCGGTGGGCGACGACGACCAGGCGATCTATGCCTGGCGCGGCGCCTCGGTCGAAAACCTGAAAACCCTGCAGACCGACTTCCCGGACCTGCGGGTCATCAAGCTCGAGCAGAACTACCGCTCGACCACCCGCATCCTGCAGGCCGCCAACGCGGTCATCGGCAACAACCCGAAGCTGTTCGAGAAGGCGCTGTGGTCCGAGCACGGCCTGGGCGAGCCGATCAAGGTGCTGGGCATGCCGAACGAAGAAACCGAGGCCGACCAGATCGCGATGATGATCTCGTCCGAGCGCTTCCAGCGCAAGAACAAGTGGGCCGACTTCGCGGTCCTGTACCGCGGCAACCACCAGGCCCGCATCATCGAGCAGGCGCTGCGCAAGGAGCGCATCCCGTACACGATCTCGGGCGGCCAGAGCTTTTTCGACAAGGCCGAGATCAAGGACGTCATCGCCTACCTGCGCCTGATCGCCAACCAGGACGACGACCCGGCCTTCATCCGCGCCATCACGACGCCCAAGCGCGGCGTCGGCATGGCGACCATCGAGGCGCTGGGCGAATTCTCGAAGCAGTGGAACTGCTCGCTGTTCGAGGCTTCGTTCAAGGGCGGCCTCGAAGCCAGGCTGCAGGACCGCCAGCTGATCCCGCTGCGCGAATTCTGCCACTGGATCAACGAACTGGAAGACCGCGCCACCCGTCCGGGCCCGTCCGGCAGCGGTGACAATGCCGCCGAGCTGCTCGACGACATGATGAAAGAGATCAACTACGAGCACTACCTGTACGAGAACTTCGACGACAAGGCCGCCCAGGGCAAGTGGCAGAACGTGCTCGAGTTCACCAACTGGCTGAAGGAGCGCGGCCGGGGCGGGCGCGACCGCGACGGCGAGGAAAAGAACCTGCTCGAACTGACCCAGATGGTGGCCCTGATGTCCATGCTCGAAGGCCAGGACGAGGAGCAAGACGCGGTACGCATGTCGACCCTGCATGCATCGAAGGGCCTGGAATATCCGCACGTCTACCTGGTCGGCGTCGAGGAGGGCATCCTGCCGCACAAGGGCGATCCGGATGATCCGGTCGAGCGCATCGCCGCCCGCATCCAGGAAGAACGGCGCCTGATGTACGTCGGCATTACGCGCGCCCAGCGCACCCTGCACGTCACCTGGTGCAAAAAGCGCAAGCGTGCGGGCGAGCTGATGCACTGCGATCCGTCCCGCTTTATCAAGGAAATGGCGCTCGATGTCGGCGATGCGCCACCAAAAGAAGATGAAGTGCTGAGTCCGAAAGCGCGCCTGGCCAACCTCAAAGCCTTGCTGGCGACCCCAAAAGTCTGACAGGCAATGCCTGGACTTGCCGGAGATTGATGATGAATTAACGGGAGTAGTCTACCGTTGGGTGTTCAATATCATGCATTGCGCATAAGTCTTAATGATGTGACAAGGGTGCGCACGATTGAAATTGGCATTTGACTTCAACTGTTGAGCAGGAAATACTTTCCTGAAGTGACTGTGTCACATTCAACTTTTGAAATTAGTAAATATGGCGACCGTATCCGACCTCACTACTATTCCTTGGGCTAGGCAGCTACTGCATATCAATGCCTTGCTGGATACTGGACCGGACTGGAACTACCTTACCTCTTCTACCCCCAATACGATTTACTACACGTTTTCTGTTGCGTCGGGGAATGAGGATTCAACGTCGGCGCAGAAAAACTTTACCGGTACCCAGCAGGCATTTACTAATGACCAACAAGCATCGGTAGATAAGTTGCTGGAGGCTGGAGGCTACCTCAACCAGGTAACCGGTATTAACTTTGTTAAAACCACCAACGGCAATGACGCGCAGATCCATTTCTGCAATGTTAACCTTATTGGCAGCCTCACAACTGGCCTGTGCAGCTGGCAAAGTTCCTATCAATACGAGTATGGGACGAACAATGTGGTCAGTTACGACGCCGACGCTTACGTGTATCTGGATAACGTCGAGTTCGGCGCAGAAAATGCGGATCTGACTCCAGGGAAAGCTGGATTTGAGACCTTGCTGCACGAGATGGGCCACGCGCTTGGCCTGAAGCATTCGTTCTACGACCCAACATCAGACAATCCGAATCCGATCTACCTGCCCGAATCGCAGGACAACACCAGCAATACCCTGATGTCGTACAAACACTCTGGCGGCCCGCACGCGACCTACAGCCCGTACGACATCGCCGCCCTCAACTGGCTTTATGGTCAGGATGGTCTTGGTGGGAAGCTCGGTATCAATTCTCAGGGCGGGGGCCGGTATATCACGGGCACCGCCGCAAATGACACACTCGAAGGCTATGGAGGCAATGACATGATTGATGGCGGACCTGGTGCCGATACCGTCGTATTTCACGGCGCGCGCAGCAACTACACGTTGGCGACACTGCCGAACGGCGACCTGCAAGTAGCGAGCATCGATGGCATCGACGGAGTCGACACCTTGCGCTCAATCGAGATCCTGAAGTTCTCGGACATGAGCGTGAGCCGTGCCGACGTGGTCGATACCGTGGCGCCGGACAAGCCGACCCTGGTGGTGACCAAGAACGTGAACGGCTACACGACCGGCAACACGCCGCTCGTGACTGGCCGGACCGAAGCGGGCGCCATCGTCAAGATCTTCACCAGCAATAACCAGCAGGTCGGGACGGCCACGGCCGACGCCAACGGCCTCTGGACCACGAAGCTCGCTGCATTCGCGGACGGCCTGAAATACCAGGTCTACGCCACCGCGACTGATGCTGCGGGCAATGTATCGCAGGCCAGCGACTCCGCAAGCTTCGATGTCGATGCCACGCCGCCGGTCAAGCCGACCTACAGCATGGCCTATGTTGCAGGCGACAACCAGGCGACGCTCAACGGCACCGGCGAAGCCGGCACTACCATCGAACTGGTGCGCGCCAACGACCTCCAGACCATTGCCCGCACGACGGTCGGCAGCGACGGCAAGTGGCAAGTGCAAACCTCGCCGCTGCCGAACGGCGACTATTCGGTCAAGGTGATCTCGATCGATTTGGCCGACAACGCCACCAATGCCGATACGCGCGCGATCTGGTCTGTCAACAGCGCGGCGAACCTCACCGGCACCAGCGGCAATGACGTGCTCAAGCCCGGCGCCGGCAACAATGCCGTCGACGGCGGAGCCGGCATCGATACCGCCGTCTACGCGGGCTCGCGCAGCAACTTCACGATTGCCCAGGAAGCCTGGGGATTCGGCGTGACCGACAAGACCGCTCCCAATGGCAGCAACCATGACGCCCTGATCAATGTCGAGCGCGTGCAGTTCGACGACGCCTGGGTGGCGCTGGACATCGACGGCATCGCCGGCCAGATCTTCCGCCTCTATACGGCCGTCCTGGGGCGTCCGGCCGAGGCGGCCGGCATGGGTTACTGGATGTGGCGCATGGAAGGCGGCACCGCCCTGACCACGGTGGCGCGCGAATTCATGAACCAGCCCGAGTTCGATACCCTGTACGGCACCAGCCCCACCGACACGACCTTCGTCACGAAGCTGTACAACAACGTGCTGCACCGCAATCCGGACGCCGCGGGTTTCGATTACTGGCTGGGTTCCCTGAGCCACAACAGCAACCCGGACAAGGCCGCGGTGCGCACCCAGATGCTGATCGACTTCAGCGACAGCCTGGAAAACCAGGCAAACGTGGTCGGCACTTTCCAGCACGGCATCGACTACACGCCTTGGCACCAGGCCTGAGCGGACCATCCGACAAAGCCGGCGCCGACGCGCCGGCCTCGTCCACGACGAGCCGCTGGCATAATGCGGCTCTTTTCATTTCAGGAGCTGCCGTGAGCGACGAAGACCGCATCATCGATATCGAAATCAAGCTGGCCCACCAGGAAAACCTGGTCGAGTCGCTGAACCAGACGATTTACGAGCAGGGCCGCCGCATCGATCAGCTGGAAGCCATGGTCGCCAAGCTGGCCGAGCACATCCGCACCCTGCGCGATGCCGGGCAAGGGCCGGTGAACGAGAAGCCGCCGCATTACTGATCCAGCCGTGTTGCATGAAGCCGCAATTTCATCATTTCTTTAATGAAATTCTAGTTGCCTAAAGAGAGGGAAATCGGTCTATATCGCATGAATTAACAAAATTTAATGTGCAATTAGAAGAAAAATAACCTACGGTAGCTCTACCTCGCGGTATCATTATTTGGATGATGTAAATACAATAGATCCATCATTTTCGATAGATGTATTGGTCCACGCGAGGTCAATGTGAAAGTATCTGTTCGGCATACCGAGCTACTACCCGAACCGGGCTCCTGGACGTCGCCGGGGCTATCGCCGGCGCCGCGTCGCGCCGAGACAGCACAGCAGTTCGAATTCGTCACCGTCACCGGCGACCACGAACGCTCGGATGTGCAAGCGGCATGGCGCCGTCTGCTGGAAGCCCGCCGCAGTCCGGAACAGCTGTACCAGCTGCCGGAATTCTTCCGCTACCTGATGGATACTGCGAAAGCCGGTACGCCGGCGTGCGATCTTTACCTCGTGCGCCGCAGCAGCGATGGGCAGATCGTCGGTATCGTCCCGGGACGCAGGTCGACGCAGACCGTCGGCGTCCGCCTCGGTCCCCTGTCCCTGTTCCAGCGTAAGGTGCTTCTCTACCAGGTGCTCGGCAGCGTACCGCTGCTCGACGACAGCGAGGGCCACCTGTCCGGCTTCGTCTTCAGGAACCTGCTGCAGCGCCACCCCGATTGCCGCGCGCTGCTGATGCAGGCGATGCCGGAAGAACTGGCGGGAACGATCGGCGGCAAAGGACTGTCCTGCCACATCCTGAACGGCTGGCAGAACTGCCATACCATGCCGCTGCCGGAGAATGTCGAGGACTACCTGCAAAAGCTCAGCGCCAAGAAGCGCTATAACCTGTCGCGCCAGGTCCGGCTGCTGGCCAAGGAAGCGGGGGAGGTCAGCCTGGTGCGGGTCGAGGATGCCGGCCAGGTTGCGGCCCTGACGGACGGCATGCGTGCCCTGCTGAGTGCCGAAGATTTGGCCACCCAGCCGTCGCAGATGAAGCTGGAGAGCCTGGCCCGTCATGGCCTGCTGCATTCCTATGTGTTGCAATGCGGCGGCCAGCCGGTGGCCCTGGTGCTGGGTACCCGCACGAACGAGGTGTGGTACGTCCACAAGATCTGCTGCAAGCAGGAATACATGAGCTTCTCGGTCGGCACCAGCATGATCCACCTGGCCCTGCAGGACGCGATCGCGCATTTCGATTTCGACCATGCCGATTTCGGCTATGGCACGCCGAACCAGGAATTCCGCGCCACCCACGTGCTGCAACGGCGCGGCAAACTGTTGCTGTGCCGGCGGCACAGCATGGCCAACCTCCTGTTTCGGCTGCACGGCATCCAGGACCGCATGAACGAAGTCTTGATCAGCCGTATCAAGACAATCCGCAAGCAGCTGAGGCGGCGCAGGCAGACCGTCCGGTAGTTGCATCTCTTGCCGGCCACGCATGGGCGCTGAGCACGAGTTCTACGTTGTCTCGAAGCGCAAGCTGGCGATCCGTTCGCCAGCAAGTTCATCCTGCTGCAGCCTTTCCTGAAGGCGCAGGAGAAAATCAATCTCAGCTGCGGCGACCCGGAAGGACGGGACAATGACCGGCTGTCGAGGGCGAATTGGGCCTGATGCCCGCCGGTGGGGCGGTATGGGTGCTCATCATTGCCGGGGTGGTCATGCCGGGCGATATAGGATCCGCGTGCCTATGCTAGAGTGCATTTCTTGCATCGCCTCTCAATCATCAACCCACGACATCAATCATGAGTAACAACACCCCTGATCCGGAATTCTGGAACCGCGTCAACGCGCTCATCAACCTGGCGAACGACCAGTGCGATACGGCCGATCCAAGCGCAGTCTGCGCGTCGATGATGTACGCCTCGACGCGATTCAATGCCTTCATCGTCGCGCGCAGCACGGGGAACCCGGAGAGCATGAAGCAGGAGAAGGAGCGGGCGCTGGAATATTTCACCGACCAGTTCCGCAAAATGATGGCGGAAAATTTCGATGATTTCGCTGACAACCTCGAGAAATACATCGGGACGGAGCCTAAATAATCGTGCAGCACCGCACAGCGGGGATTTGCGCGCCCTGTTGCCGCTGTGGCCGGTGTTCATGAGCTAGGTGCTAGCTTCATTTACATCGGGATTTATTGGAGCAAGCTCCAGTATGTAAATCACCCAGAGTTTGCCTGTTCAAATGCATTATTTGCTTTGCACTTTTGCAATACTTCCTTATCCTGAACACTTTCCATCAAGTGAAAGCTCAACATGAAAAACGCCAAGCGCTTCTCGCATCGTCCCGCAAGCTTGACCTGCCTGGTTGGCCTGCTTTTCATGGCGACAGCGGCGTTTTCTCATGCGCAGGACTTGCCACAGAATTCGATATCGGCCCAGGCAAGGGCAAAAGCCCAGCCCTTGTCTCCTGCGCAAATCGACGTGTTGGTGGAACGGACCTTGAAAGCCTTCAACGTGCCGGGCATTTCGGTAGCGGTGGTCAAGGATGGCCAAGTCGTCATCGCTAAGGGTTACGGCGTGCGTTCCTTGACCAATGGCCAAAAAATGGACGCACGTACGCTCGTCGGCATTGCGTCGAACTCGAAAGCATTTACCACGGCTGCTTTGGCAATACTGGTTGACGAAGGAAAACTCAAATGGGATGACAGAGTGACCGACTTCATCCCGGAATTCAAACTCTACAACCCGTATGTCACGGAAGAATTCACAGTGCGCGATTTGCTCACGCACCGCAGCGGTCTTGGGCTGGGAGCGGGCGACCTGATGTTTTTCCCGGATGGGAGCGACTTCACGGTGCGAGACGTCATCCACAATTTGCGCTACCTGAAGCAGTCATCCAGCTTCCGCTCCAAATTTGACTACGACAACAATCTCTACATTGTTGCGGGTGAAGTCGTCAAACGTGCCTCGGGCATGTCGTGGGAAGACTTCGTCGAGCAAAAGATGCTGAAGCCCCTCGGAATGACCGACAGCGCCGCTTCGCTGAAACGGGTAAAAAATACGAGCAATGTAGTCACCCCCCATGTGAGTGTGGATGGCCACCTGCAGGCCATCGTCGCCAGACCCAGCGATGTCATCAATGCCGCCGGCGGCATCTACAGCAATGTACAGGACATGGCAAAGTGGGTCAGCATGCTGCTATCGAAGGGAAAATACGGCCCCGCAGGCCAGCAATTGTTCAGTGAAGCAGCGTTAAAAGAAATGTGGGCGCCGCAGACGATCCTACCCATTTCGCCAGGCGCCTACAATTCCCATTTCGGTGCTTATGGCATGGGCTGGTTCCTGAACGACGCAGTGGGTTACAAACAGATTTCGCATACTGGGGGCCTGGTCGGCATGGTGACCCAGGTAACGCTGGTCCCGGAACTTGGTCTTGGCATTGTCGTCCTGACGAATCAGGAGCAGGGTAGCGCATTCAACGCGATCACCAACTCGATCAAGGATGGCTACTTCGGCATCACGTCGATCGATCGGGTCAAGCAAAACATCGACCTCAAGCTGGCCAGGACGACGGACGCGGACAAAGTCACGGCGCCGGTATGGGCCGAGATTGCCGCCAGAAATAGCTCGGGCGAAGCCGCCAAAACCGATCTGCAGGCTTATGTGGGGACCTACCGCGACAATTGGCTGGGCGATGTCGTGATTGCTTTGAAAGACAGGCATCTGACTTTTACTGCGAAACGTTCACCTGGGCTGACGGGCGAAATGTTCCTCTACAGGGGCAATACGTTTGTCGTGAAATGGAACGATCGGACGCTCAATGCGGATGCGTTCGTGAACTTTTCGCTGGATATGAACGGCAAGCCATCCGGGATCACGATGAAAGCGATATCGCCAGCCACCGATTTCAGCTTCGATTTCCACGATCTCGACCTCAAACCCGTGAAGCTGTAAGCTGGTCGTAATCTTCAGCCAGACGATAACGACAGTATGAGGCTTTCAGCGACGGCGATTGGAATAAGCTCCAGTATGCGAATCACCCATCAATTCCACACAGCGCGGGGAAGTCGAGATGCTAAAGAGGATCTTTTCCTTGATCGCACTTTGAGGACGATCCGGAGGGCGTCGCTGGATGGGTTTATCACCTTGATGTGCTCAAGGACTACCGGCATGGAAAAGCGAGGCACTTGGCCGTGATGAGCAACAATACAACGTCAAGGTTTAGCCTGGAAGCCGGAAGGAATACATCGTCTTCGCATCCGAGAATGGCGAAGGTCAGCTTGAGACTGGAAATTACTGCGCTCCATACTCGGAACAAAAAGTCGTGGCATGTCTGCGCAACGAGAAAAATGGTCAACGGAACTGAACCGCATACGAGGTAAGCAATAGATGGGCAAGAATAGGCTGGAAGCCTTCAGCGACGGCGTCATCGCCATCCTCATCACCATCATGGTGCTGGAACTCAAAGTCCCGCACAGCGGGGATTTCCACGCCCTGCTGCCGCTGTGGCCGGTGTTCATGAGCTATGTGCTCAGCTTCATCTACATCGGGATTTATTGGAACAATCACCACCACATGCTGCACGCCGTGAAGGAAGTCAGCGGCGGCGTCCTGTGGGCCAACCTGCATCTGCTGTTCTGGCTGTCCCTGATTCCCTTCGTGACGGCATGGATGGGCGAGAACCATTTCGAGACCGGACCCACCGCCGCGTATGGGTTCGTGCTGTTCATGTGCGCGGCCGCGTATTCGTTGCTGGCGCGCCGGCTGGTCGTCAACCACGAAAAGAATTCGACCCTGGCTGATGCCCTCGGCGATGACCGCAAGGGCAAGATCTCGGTAGTCCTTTATCTGACCGGGGTGGCGCTGTCCTGGTTTGTGGCCTGGCTGGGCTTCCTGGTGTATGCGGGCGTGGCCGTGCTGTGGCTGATTCCGGACCGGCGCATCGAGGAGAAAGTGATCGAGGAAATCGAGGAGGAAGAGGCCGAAGAGGCCCGCAAAAAGGCGTCCTGAATGCCCGCGTCAAGACGATGGATTGCAACACTCCAATATGACGATTGGGCAATAACCCTGCTATGATCTTTCGCGCCCTGCTGCCGGGCCTGCTCCGGAAGCGTCCAATCAGTGTCCGTGAAAGATCGCATGAAACAGCCACACAGCTTTATCGTCGCGGCAAGCATCGCGCTTGCCTACGCTACGACCGCCATCCCCGCCGCCGCCGCTCCCGCCGCTTTTACCGCTCCCGCTCCCGCCGCCGCCCTCGACGCCTCGAATCCCTTCGCCAAGGCCAGCACGCTGCCGTTCCACTATCCGCCCTTCGACAAGATCAAGGACGAGCACTTCAAGCCGGCCTTCGAGGCGGGCATGCGCGAGCACCTGAAGGAAGTCGCGGCGATCGCGAACAACAAGGCCGCGCCGACCTTCGACAATACCATCGTCGCGATGGAGCGTGCGGGCCAGCTGCTGGCGCGCGTGTCGACCACCTTTTCGAATCTGCAGGGCGCGAACACCAACGACAAGCTGGATGCGATCGATCGCGAGATGTCGCCGAAGCTGGCCGCGCACCAGGACGAGATCTACCTGAACGACCAGCTGTGGCAGCGCGTGAAGACCCTGTACGACCATCGCGACGTCTTGCGCCTCGACGCCGAGTCGACGCACCTCTTGGCCCGCTACCACCGCGACTTCGTGCGCGCCGGGGCGAAACTGTCCGCGGCCGACAAGGAGAAGCTGAAGGCGTATAACGGCGAGATCGCCAGCTTGCAGTCGACCTTCGCCCAGAACGTGCTGAAGGAAGCGAATGCGTCGGCCCTGGTGGTCGGCAGCCGCGCCGAGTTGGCCGGCCTCTCTAGCGCCGAGATCGATGCAGCCGCCGCCGAGGCCAGGAAGCGCGGCCTGGACGGCAAGTTCGTGATCGCGCTGGCCAACACCACCGGCCAGCCGCTGCTGGCATCGCTGACCGACCGCGGAACGCGCGAGCGCCTGATGGCGGCATCAACGGCGCGCGGCAGCCGCGGCGGAGAGTTCGACAGCCGCGCCCTGGTACAGCGCCTGACCAGGCTGCGCGCCGAGAAGGCGACCCTGCTGGGTTACCCGAACTACGCTGCCTACTCGCTGGAAGTGGAAACCGCGAAGACGCCGGAAGCCGTCAACAAGCTGCTGGGCGAGCTGGCGCTGCCGGCCGTGAACAACGCGAAGAAGGAAGCAGCCGAGATCCAGAAGGTGATCGATACGGAGAAAGGCGGCTTCCAGGTCGCGGCGCATGACTGGGCCTTCTACACCGACAAGGTGCGCCAGGCCAAGTACGCCTTCGACGAGAGCCAGCTGAAGCCCTACTTCGAACTGAACAACGTGGTGCAGAACGGTGTGTTCTTCGCCGCGAACAAGGAGTTCGGCATCAGCTTCAAGGAGCGCCACGACCTGCCGGTGTACGACCCGGACGTGCGCGTGTTCGACGTGTTCGACGCCAACGGCAAGCAGCTGGCGATCTTCGTCATGGACTACTACGCGCGCCCGAACAAGCAGGGTGGCGCCTGGATGAACGAGTACGTGACGCAGTCCGCGCTGCTGGGCAATCACCCGGTGGTGGCGAATCACCTGAACATCCCGAAGCCGCCCGCCGGCCAGCCGACGCTGCTGACCTACGACGAGGTGCGCACCGCCTTCCACGAGTTCGGCCACGCACTGCACGGCATGTTCTCGAACGTGAAGTACCCTACCTTCGGGGGCGCCAACACGCCGCGCGACTTCGTCGAGTACCCGTCCCAGGTCAACGAGATGTGGGCCACCTGGCCCGAAGTCCTGGCCAACTATGCGAAGCACTACCAGACCGGCGCGCCGATGCCGAAGGAGCTGCTGGACAAGGTGCAGGCGTCGAAGAAGTTCAACATGGGCTACATCACGACGGAATATCTCGCCGCCTCGCTGCTCGACCAGCGCTGGCACCAGCTGACCCCGAGCCAGATCCCGACCGACGTGCCGGGCTTCGAGGCGGCCGCGCTGCGTGACGCCGGCGTCGACTTCGCGCCGGTGCCGCCGCGCTACCGTACGACCTATTTCTCGCACAGCTTCTCGCTCGGTTATTCGGCCGGCTACTACGCCTACCTGTGGAGCGAAAAGCTGGACGCTGATACGGTCGAGTGGTTCAAGGAGAACGGTGGCCTGCTGCGCAAGAACGGCGACCACTTCCGCCAGACCCTGCTGTCGCGCGGCGGATCGCTTGACGCCATGGACCTGTTCCGCAACTTCCGCGGACGCGACGCGAAGATCGAGCCGCTGCTGGAACGCCGTGGCCTGACTGGTAATTGATCACAACAACAATCACATCGGAGAGAGAATGAACCGTTCCCACATCCTGGCCTTCGCCGTCACCGCGGCCGTCGCCACCTTTGCCCAGGCAGCGCCATCCCAGCTGCCGGCCACCAATCCGTTCGCCAAGCCGAGCACCCTGCCGTTCAACTACCCGGCCTTCGACAAGATCAAGAACGAGGACTTCGCGCCGGCGTTCGAGGAAGGCATGCGCCAGCAGTCGGCCGAGATCGACGTCATCGCCAACAACAAGGCTGCGCCGACTTTCGAAAACACCATTGTCGCGATGGAGCGTTCGGGCCAGTTGCTGAACCGCGTCTCGACCGTGTTCTACAACCTGGTCGGCGCCAACACCAACGACACCCTGAACGCGCTGGACAAGGAACTGGCGCCGAAGCTGGCCGCGCACAGCGACAAGATCCGCCTGAACGAAAAACTGTATAAACGGATCCAGACCCTGTACGGCAAACACGACAAGCTGCACCTGGATGCCGAGTCGGCCTATCTGCTGGAGCGCTACCACACCGACTTCGTGCGCGCCGGCGCCAAGCTGTCGGCCGCGGACAAGATCAAGCTGAAGGCCTACAACGCGAAGATCGCCGCCCTGCAGACCCAGTTCAGTCAGAACGTGCTGAAGGAAGCGAATGCCTCGGCCCTGGTGGTCGACAGCCGCGAAGAACTGGCCGGCATGTCGGACAAGGCGATCGACGTCGCCGCCGCGGAAGCGAAGAAGCGCGGCCTGGACGGCAAGTTCGTGATCCCGGTCGTGAACACCACCCAGCAGGCGCCGCTGTCGGTGCTGACCAACCGGGCGACCCGCGAAAAACTGCTGGCGACCTCGCTGGCGCGCGGCAGCCACGGCGGCGAATTCGACAACCGCAATCTGGTGCTGGAACTGGTCAAGGCACGCGCGGAACGTGCCGCGCTGCTGGGCTACCCGAGCCACGCGGCCTACATGCTGGAAGACCAGACCGCGAAGACGACCGGCGCCGTCAACCAGCTGCTGGCCGAATTCGCCAAACCGGCGGTGAACAACGCGAAGAAGGAAGCGGCCGACCTGCAGAAGGTGATCGACGCTGAAGGTGCGAAATTCCAGGCCGCCGCCTACGACTGGAATTACTACAGCGACAAGGTGCGCGCCCAGCGCTACGCCTTCGACGAGAACCAGCTGCGTCCCTACTTCGAGTACAACAACGTGCTGCTGAACGGCGTGTTCTACGCCGCCAACAAGGAATACGGCATCAGCTTCAAGGAGCGCCACGACTTGCCGGTGTACGACCCGGACGTGCGCGTGTTCGACGTGTTCGACACCGACGGCAAGCAGCTGGCGATCTTCCTGCACGACCCCTATGCGCGCGCCAACAAGCGCGGCGGCGCCTGGATGAACGCCTACGTCGGCCAGAACGCGCTGCTGGGCACCCATCCGGTGATCGCTAACCACCTGAACATCCCGAAGCCGGCCGCCGGCGAGCCGACCCTGCTGACCTACGATGAAGTGCGCACCATGTTCCACGAGTTCGGCCATGCGCTGCACGGCATGTTCTCGAACGTGAAGTACCCGCGCTTCTCGGGTACCCGGGTGCCGCGCGACTACGTCGAGTTCCCGTCGCAGGTCAACGAGATGTGGATGGCCTGGCCGGAAGTGCTGGCCAACTACGCCAAGCACTACCAGACCGGCGCGCCGATGCCATCGGCCCTGCTGGACAAGGTGCAGGCGTCCGCCAAGTTCAACGAAGGCTACCGCACCACCGAGTACCTGACCGCCTCGATCCTGGACCAGAGCTGGCACCAGCTGGGCCCGAACCAGATCCCGGCCGACGTGCTGGGCTTCGAAGCCAAGGCCCTGCATGACGCCGGCGTCGACTTCCCGCTGGTCCCGCCGCGCTACCGCACAACCTACTTCTCGCACGTGTTCTCGGGCGGTTACTCGGCCGGCTACTACGGCTACCTGTGGGCCGAGAAGCTGGATGCCGACACCGTCGAGTGGTTCAAGGAAAACGGCGGCCTGCTGCGCAAGAACGGTGACCGCTTCCGACAGATGCTGCTGTCGCGCGGCGGCACCATGGATGCGATGGAGATGTACCGCAACTTCCGCGGACGCGATGCAAAGATCGAACCGCTGCTGGAACGCCGTGGGTTGACCGAACAGTAATCGGCATCGCTGCCTGACTAGCCCGCCTGGCAATCGCCGGGCGGGTTTTTTTTTGCCGCTTTTATGCAACAGGCATCCACCTTAGTTGACGGACTGTACACATTATTGCATTATTGCAAGTTAAATTTTGAACAGCTGAAATCAAGAAGGCGCGTATGGGTTGTGGGAAAGATAAGGTTTATGTACTGCAGGGCCTGTTAATTGCAGGGATACTGGCAGGTTGCGGTGGCGGTGGCGGTGGCGGTGGCGGAGGTGGTGGCGGTGGCGCCAATCCGCCGCCCGTGAGCGTAACGCCCCCGCCGGTCTCGACCACGCCGCCAACGCCAGTACCGGCGCCGCTGGTCGTGAGCGGGATTGCCGCCACAGGTGCGGCCGCCGCCAATTTCGACGTCGCCGTGGTGTGCACGAACGGCAGTGCGGTGACGAAAACGGACAGCAGCGGCGCCTATTCGGTCAGCGGTATCGGCGATGCCCCTTGCCTTGTCACCGCCAGTTCGGCGGCCGGCGTGGTCCCCCATGTCACCCTGCGCGGTATCGCCCTGTCGGCCGGCGCCAATCTCATGCGCGGCAACGTGACGCCGCTCACGGAAGCGATCCTGCAAATCGTCGAAGCACGCGGGCGGCTGGGGAATGCCGATGCCGCACCGCTCGGCGGCGACAATTTCCGCACCCTGCAGGCCGCGCGCCCTGAACTGTCCAATCCGCAAACCTACTTGTCGGCACAGACGGTTCTGGTGCAGTCACTCGGCGCCAACCTTGGCAACACCGGGGTTGCCGTTCCTGCCGGCACGGATTTTCTGACTGCGCCGTTCAAGGCCGCGACCGCCAGCTCGCCCGGCGACAGCGTCGACAAGATCATCGATGGTTTGCGCGCAAGCGGCGTCATCGACGCATCGGGGCCAGTGGCGCCGAACAATACCGTATTGGGGCGTGAAGCCGTGACTGCACTGGCCACGCAAATCACTTACGGGTCGGCAGGGCCGATCCCGCTGCCGGCGCCGACGCCGACGCCAACGCCAACGCCAACGCCAACGCCGACGCCAACGCCAACGCCAACGCCGACGCCGACGCCGACGCCAACGCCGACGCCAACACCGACGCCAACGCCAACACCGATCCCGCCCGTGGCAGCCGAGGTCACGATATCGCTCGACCAGAATCCGGGAACGCCAAGCGCGCCGACTGCCTGGAATGGCGCCGGCATGCGTGCCGCGTTCAGCGACGACATCAATGTGGCGAGCTACGCCGTGATCGCCAATTTCGGCGCCGACGACAGGATCGCGCTGCCGCCGGCCGCGAGAAGCCTGATCGCTGTCGCCAGCCAGGGCGCGAACGTCATCCTGACGATGAACAAGGGTGGCGTCGTCTCGAGCATCGTGCTGGCGAATGTGGTGAGCGCCGGCAGCATCGTCTACGACGTCGCCTCCTTCAATGCGCTGCCGGTCGGCGACATCGGCTTCGATGCCGCCGATGCGGGAGGAACGGCTTCGCTCGACGGGCTGGGCGGGACAGTAGCGGCCCCGGCGTCGATCGACACGGACAGTGGCGCATTCGTCCTCGCCGACGATGCTCTGCTGTCAAGCAATGTACGGATCAGTAATTTTGGCGCCGACGACGTCCTGCAGTGGAAGAACGTCGCCGCCAGCGGCGTTGCGGTCTCCACGAAAGGCCGGGACGTAACGTTCACCGTCAACAAGAACGGTACGGTGTCCAGCGTCACGCTGGTCAATGCCGTCGCGTCGGGAACCCTGGTTTTCGACATCAATTCCTTTAATGCACTCAACCTTGGCCGAGTCCAGTTCCTTTAACGGAGAAACCGCAGCATGACGACAAACTTCATCGGTGTCCTGCTCCCGAACAGCCCGAATTACACGGTCAACACGGGCTTTTCAACCGAACTCTACGACGCTGAGGGCGGGCAGACCATCACCGTCGAGACCGGTGCTTCGCTGGTGCTGATCGGCGCGCTCGGCGCCAACACGATCCGCCTGGCGGGAAGCTCGCAGGACTGGAAAGTGTACCGGGATGGCTCGACGGCCATCGCCGTGCGCACTGACGGCAGCCACGTGGAACTGCCGGCCAACACGACGGCGCAGACCCTGGTCTTCAGCGACGGCTCATTCGACCTGCGCGTGGCCGTCAGCGGTTCGACGGCAACGGTCATGCTCGGCGCCCAGGTGCTGGGGACGGCGCCGGCACCGATTGGCGATGCGCCCCTCGCGGGCAGCGTGGAAAAGAGCGCCTGGACATTGGTGATGACGGGCAGCCGCGGCATCTACTCCAGCGACGGCACGGCCGCGGGAAGCAAATATTTGCTCACGTCGAGCACGTATTTTGGCGGCAGCACCGTGATCGCGAACGGCGATGGCACGGCCGCCGTCGTTCTTGCAGACAAACTCTATGGCACCGATGGCACGGCAGCGGGCACGTCGGTATTGGCCAGCACAAACAGTTTCAACAGTTACTTCAACCCTCCTTACTACCGCTTCGGCAACAAGATCGTGGTTGCGGATGGCGGACAAAGCGGCGTCAATGCCTTCGTGACCGACGGCACCGCCGCGGGCACCCAGATCGTGGCCGACATACCGCGCGACCTGGTCGATACCGGCAACCAGGCGCTCTGGGGCGCGATTACCACCGGGCCGTATGGCAGGGAATTATTCAGGACCACGATCACCGACCGTGGCGCGGAAACCGTCATGGTCAAGGATATCGCGTCCGGCTCGGCAAACGGGGTGCCCTATTCCCCGATCGCTTCGCTACCAGACGGACGGGTCGTATTCGCAGGCAATGACGGGACCAGCGGCACCGAGCCCTGGGTCAGCGACGGCACGGCCGACGGCACCTACCGGCTTGTCGATCTGGCGCCGGGGCTGGCGGAAAGCAATCCCTATTTCATGGCGTCGCTGGGCGGCAAGGTGGTGATCGCCGCGAACAACGTCGTCGTGAATGGCGACAACGGCAGCGCCCGGCTTATTTCCACCGATGGAACGCCAGCGGGGACGAAGATCCTCGACACCAGCTTCCCGCGCTATTCTCAGCCTGAAATCCTAGGCCAGGTGGGCGATCGCCTGTTTTTCAAGGCGATGTCGAGCCAGGCCGGCACATCGACGGTGTCGATCTATTCGACGGATGGCGCCGCGATCCAGAAGGTGGCCGATGTCGGGTCGAATGCAAACATGCTGGCCTGGAACAACGAGAAAGCATTCTTCAAGGTGTCCGACAGCGCCCATGGCGATGAGTTGTGGGTAGCGAACTTTGCAGACGGCAAGTTCAGCCTGGTAAAGGATATCCTGCCCGGCAGCGGCTCGGCGCTTGCCGAAGTGTATTCCGGCAACGTACTCATGGCTGGCGGCAAGCTTGCCTTTACTGCCTATACGTCCGCCGCCACCGTCGGATTCTTCCTGAGCGATGGCACCGAGCAGGGCACCTGGCAGGTCGGCAACCAGCGCCCGTCCCAGATTGTCGTGACCACGAATACCATGGTGTTCGCCGACAGCGAAGGGCTGCACGCAGTCAATCTGACCGGCGCCAAGGCAACCCCCGTCCAACTGCCGGGCCCGCTGGGCACGCAGGCGATACAGTCGGATGCCGATCAGATCTACTACGTCTCCTCGAGCGGCGCCCTGTATTCCTGGAATGGGGTGGACGCACCGCTGGCGCTGGCCAGCAAGGTCAGCCAGTTCAAGGTCGTCGCGGAAAATGCAATCTACTTTACGGCCACGACAGGCAGTGGCTCGGCAAGCGGTCTATGGTTCAGCGACGGCACCGCCGCGGGGACGCATTACGTCAGCGCGCTCCCGCAGGATAGCTTCGACCTCAGCAAGGCCGCGGCCTTGCATACCCAGGGCGTCGCCTTCCCTGTCGAGAACAAAGCGCCGGTGTTTGCCTCGGCGGCCGTGAACGGCGCCACGCTGACGCTCAGCTTCAGCGACGACAGCCCGCTCGACGCGAGCCATCTGCCCGCGGTGGGCGCATTCAAGATCGAGGGGTCGACGGCCACCGTCACGGCTGTCTCGGTCGACGCCAATGCCCATAAGGTGATCCTGACCCTGTCCGAGGCGGTGAAGAGTGCCGACGTACTAAAGCTCAGCTATGCCGACCCAACCGCCGGCAACGACGTCGCGGCGCTGCAGGACATGCATGGCAACGATGCCGCCAGCTTCACCGGCAAGCCGGTACAGAACCTGACCGCCGACAAGGAAGGACCGGTCCTGGTGTCGGCCGCCGTCGACGGTGCCACGCTGACGCTGACCTATAACGATGCGAACCGCCTGGACGCCGCCCACCTCCCCGGCACCGACGCTTTCAAGCTGGAGGGCAGCACGGCAACGATCAGCGGCGTGTCGCTGGACAGCGCCGGCAAGAAACTCATTCTTTCGCTCTCCAAGGCGGTGTCGTCCGGCGACGTCCTGAAGATCAGCTATACCGACCCGACCAGCGGCAACGACGTTGCCGCGATCCAGGATACGCTCGGCAATGATGCGGCCAGCCTGGCCGGCCAGGCCGTGGAGAACAAGACCGCGCCGCCCCAGGCCAAGGCGCCCTGGACGCTGCTGGTCGCGTCGAATGCCGGCCTGTTCGCCAGCGACGGCACGACCGCGGGAACGCAATACGTGGCCGGGCAGGGGGCGAACTGGTATTCCAGGCAGCTGAGCGTGAACGCCGATCACTCGGGGGCGGTATTCGCGGCCGAGTTTTATAACTATGCGAGCGGGAAAACGGAACGTGCGGTGCTGGGCTTCGACGGCAGCGGCAATGCGCCTGCCAGCCTGTCGAGCAGCGTGCCTCTGTACAACACGCCGATCGTGCTCGGCAAATACCTGGTCTTCCCGGACGGCGGCTCGCAGTCCCCGGGACTGGTCACGGACGGCACGGCAGCCGGCACCCATACCGTGCCGACCCTGAAGAGCGGGATCGTGGACACCGCCCACCAGGTCATCTGGAGCAGCACGTATTCCGATCCGTATGGCGCTGAACTGGCGATCACCCGCGTCACCGACAGCGGAGCGGCGACGACCATGGTCAAGGATATCTGGCCGGGCTCGTCGAGCGGATACCTCAGCTTTAACGAGGGTATCCTGCTCGACAGCGGCAAACTGCTGTTCAGTGGCAACGATGGTGTGAGCGGCAATGAACCATGGATCAGCGACGGTACCGAAGCGGGGACGGTCCGGCTGGCGGATCTGCAGGCTGGCGCCTACGGTTCCATGCCGGGTTCGTTTTCCGCGTTCGGGCATCTGGCGGCGTTTTCGGCCGACCTGTCGCTGTCGGCTGGACGTGAACTCGTCGTCACCGATGGCACGACCGCGGGAACGAAGAGCTTCGATATCAACCCCGGCTGGGCCAGTTCCAATCCGCAGATGCTCGGCCACGTCGGCGATACACTCTACTTCAGTGCAAGCGTCACGGTCGACACCACTACCACGCGGGCGCTGTTCTCGACCGACGGAAGCACGGTCACGCGCCTGGTCGACATCAATGCCGGCTCGGCCCTGCTCGGCTCGACCGGCACCAAGACCTTCTTCTCCATCTCCGATGCTCCCCACGGCGCCGAATTGTGGATGGCCGATGCCGCCAAGGGGACCATCGGCCTGGTCAAGGACATCCTTCCCGGCACCGGCTCGGGCTTGTCCGGCGACCTTCATGCGGTCACGGTCGCCGGCAAGCTGGTGTTCCAGGCATATACCTCGGCCTCGAACCAGGCCCTGTTCATCACCGACGGCAGTGCGGACGGCACGATCCAGCTGGGCGGCACGCTGTCGGCAAACAAAACCTTCGGCAATATGCTGGTCTACGCAGACGGCGCGAAAGTCTACGGCCTGGACGCCTCGGCAGCGGCGCCGGCCAAGGTCGAGCTGACGGGCGGCACGTCCGCGCTCGCCAGCCTGCAGGCCGACGCCGACCAGGCCTTCTTCTCGCTGGCCAACGGCGACCTGTACGCAACGAATGGCACCGCGAGCGGTACCATTGCGTTGGCACATGGAGTAAAGGCGTTCAAGGTCGTCGCCGAGAATGCCCTGTACATCGTCGAGCAGGTCACGGGCGGCACCGGCTACGGCTTGAGCTACAGCGACGGCACGGCAGCGGGCACGTATTTCGTTGGCTATGTCGACGCCGAGCTGGCAAACAACCTGGATAATTCGGTTGTCATCAAGACCATCGGCGTGCCTCCGGCGCACTGATTGTCGGATGGGCGCCTTCGCGCGCCCATCCTTCCCCATCGGATATAAACTTTCGCATAACGCCCCACAATGATATTGGCTCTGCAATGAGTGTTCAGGCATTACACGGTATTACCTTAGAATCGGTGCTAACCCGCCTGGTCGAGCACTACGGCTGGGACGGGCTCGGCCGCCGCATCGCGATCAATTGCTTTATCAAAGACCCCAGCATCAAGTCGAGCCTGAAGTTCCTGCGCAAGACGCCCTGGGCCCGGGAACAGGTCGAGAAGCTGTACCTGGAGACCAAGTTCACCACATGAGGGACGACATGTTGAACGACAACGAAGACACCTTGAAAGCGCACCTCAAGACCCTACACCGCCACCTCGAGGAAACGGGGGAGGTCGACGACGAACTGGAGATGCTGCTGCGCCAGCTCGACGGCGACATCAAGCATGTGCTCGAGCGCCGTGCCGACGATCCGGACGCCAACACCTACGGCCTGGCCTCGCGCAGCCAGGAGCTCACGGCCCGCTTCGCGGCGCGCCACCCGACCCTGGAGCCGGCCCTGCGCCAGCTCGGCAACATCCTGTCGAATATGGGGATCTGACGCAACATCCAGCCTCAACGGATGAGCCAAGTCGTTGAAAGTTAAGCCATTTTTGGAAGGGGAGGGAGCTGGCCGAACACTTTTACTGTAAAATATCGGCCAATGAACTCCCCTTCGAATCTTTTCGCGAGCGTCCCCAAGCGCTCCAGCCGTGCTCCCGCCGCCCCCTTCCTGCCCATGTCCCGCGCCGAGATGGAGAAGTTGGGCTGGGATTCGTGCGACATCATCCTGATCACGGGCGACGCCTACATCGACCACCCGAGCTTCGGGATGGCGCTGGTCGGCCGCCTGCTGGAAGCGCAGGGTTATCGGGTCGGCATCATCAGCCAGCCGGACTGGACCTCCGTGGAACCCTTCCGCGCGCTCGGCAAGCCCAACCTGTACTGGGGCATCACGGCCGGCAACATGGACTCGATGGTCAACCGCTACACGGCCGACCGCAAGATCCGCTCGGACGATGCGTACACGCCGAACGCCGAGCCGAACAAGCGCCCCGACCGCGCCGTGACGGTGTACTGCCAGCGCGCCCGCGAAGCCTTCCCGGGCGTGCCGGTCATCGCCGGCAGCATCGAGGCCTCGCTGCGCCGCATCGCGCACTACGATTACTGGTCGGACAAGGTGCGCCGTTCGGTGCTGTTCGAATCGAAGGCCGACCTGCTCATCTTCGGCAATGCCGAGCGCGCGCTGGTCGACGTCACCCGCCGCATCGCGGCCGGCGAGAGCATCAAGAGCATCCGCGACCTGCGCGGCACCGCCTTCCTGGTGCCGCACGGCTGGCTGCCGGACGAGGAGTGGAGCGTGCATAACTCCACCCGCGTGGACGTGCCGGGCCGTGTCGATCCGCACCCGAATCCGTACGCGATGGCGCAGGAAGACACGAAGGCTTGCGCCACCGAGAACGCGCAACCCGAGCCGGTGGTGAAACCGATCGTCATCATGACGCGCGAAGAGCGGCAAGCCGCCGCCCGCGCAAAGGCCCAGAAGACTGTGGTGCGCCTGCCGGGTTTCGAAACCGTCAGCGAAGACCCGGTGATGTACGCGCATGCCTCGCGCGTGTTCCACCTGGAGTCGAATCCGGGCAATGCGCGCGCGCTGGTGCAGCAGCACGGCGATCGTGACGTCTGGCTGAACGCGCCGCCGCTGCCGCTCGCGATGGACGAGATGGACGGCGTCTACGACCTGCCGTACGCGCGCGCGCCGCACCCGAGCTACGGCAAGGCGCACATCCCGGCCTGGGAGATGATCCGCTACTCCGTGAACATCATGCGCGGCTGCTTCGGCGGCTGCACCTTCTGCTCGATCACCGAGCACGAGGGCCGCATCATCCAGAGCCGTTCGGAGCCGTCGATCCTGCGCGAGATCGAACTGATCCGCGACACCACCAAGAACTTCGCCGGCACCATCACCGACCTGGGCGGCCCGACCGCCAACATGTACCGCCTGGCCTGCAAGGACAAGAAGGTCGAGGAAACCTGCCGTAGGCTGTCCTGCGTGTACCCGACCATTTGCTCCAACCTGGGCACCGACCACACCAAGCTGATCTCGCTGTACCGCAAGGCGCGCGCGATCCCCGGCATCAAGAAGATCCTGATCGGCTCCGGCCTGCGCTACGACCTGGCCGTGCGCTCGCCCGAGTACGTGAAGGAGCTGGTGACGCACCACGTCGGGGGCCTGCTGAAGATCGCGCCGGAGCACACGGAAGAGGGCACGCTGTCGAAGATGATGAAGCCGGGTATCGGCAGCTACGACGAGTTCAAGGCCCTGTTCGACAAGTACTCGAAGGAGGCGGGCAAGAAGCAGTACCTGATTCCCTACTTCATCGCGGCCCACCCCGGCTCGACCGACGAGGACATGCTGAACCTGGCCCTATGGCTGAAGAAGAACAACTTCCACCTCGACCAGGTGCAGACCTTCACGCCGACCCCGATGGCGATGGCGACCACCATGTACCACACGGGTAAAAACCCGCTGGCCAAGGTGACCGAGGATTCCGAAGTCGTCGAGACCGCGAAAAGCGGCAAGACGCGCAAGCTGCACAAGGCATTCCTGCGCTACTACGACCCGGAAAACTGGCCGGTGCTGCGCGAAGGCCTGAAGCGCATGGGCCGCGGCGACCTGATCGGCAACGGCGAGCGCCACCTGGTGCCGCCCGCCGGCAGCGAACAGGAAATGACGCCGCGTAGCGAGCGCAAGGCCATGCCGCTGGTGGCCGAGGCCCGCAGCGCAGCGCCGAAGGGCCGCGTGATCGAAGTCGCGACCCGCAAGAACGGACGTGGCAACGGCCGCAGCGAGCCGGCGCCGTTGGTGGCGCCGCCGGGAAAGGCCAAGCCGGGCATCCTGTCGACCATCAAGGCCAAGCCCAAGCAAAAGGCGGCGGGGCGGAAATAGTCCTCTTTCGTCGTTCCCGCGCAGGCGGGAACCCAAGTTCTGCACGCGTTTCGCCTGCTCGTCCAACTTGGATCCCCGCCTGCGCGGGGATGACGGATCAGCGCGTGGTGGCTAGATGGTCAAATCCCCGCTCGCCTGCTTCTCCCGCAACTGCCTGGCATACCGGTGCCGCGCCCGCAGCCGCGGATTGGTCACCAGCCGGCCCAGCGTCTCGCCGATCACCATCACCACGCCCAGCAGCGGCAGTACCAGCATCAGGCCGGCCACGCCCGACAGCGCGCCGCCGATGAAGATCATCAGCACCGTGATCAAGGGGTGGATGCGCAGGCTGCGCCCGAGCGTGATCGGCATGAACACGAAATCGTCCAGCAGGCGCGCCAGGATGAAGACCACGATCGCGCCGTAGGCCACCAGCGGATTGCCGGGAGCGTCGGTGGCGGCCACGATCACCACCATCACGCAGCCGACCACCGAGCCGACGAAGGGCACCCAGGCCAGCAGCGCCGAGATAAAACCCAGCAGCAGCGGCGACGAGACGCCGATCACCCACAGGCCGAAGCCCAGCACGATGGTGTCGAGCACGGTCAGCTTGAGCAGGCCTTCGAAATAGCGGCGCGCGGTCTGGTCGACCTGGTGCAGCAGGAACAGGGTGCGTTCGAAGTAGGCGTTCGGCACCGCGCGTGCCAGGAATTTCTTGAAGCGCAAGCCGTCGCGCAGGAAGAAGAAGGCGAGGAAGGGCGCCAGCAGCAACGAGGGCAGCCAGCCGGCCGCCGTGACCAGGATGGTGGCCAGATAGCGCTGGGCGAAGTTGTCGGTGAAGGCTTTGAAACGCTTGTTGACCAGCGAGCTCAGGTGCATCTCCGCCAGCAGCGGAAACTTTACTTCCAGCAGTGCCATCGTGTTGCGCACGAAGGCCACCCCGCCGTTCGCGTACAGCGCCAGCGTATCGTGCCAGGAAGCGCTGTCGTCTGCCGGCCCGACGCTCCACGACAGCGCGGCCACCACGGCCAGCGCGGCCAGTCCGAAGAACACGGCGCACACCAGCATCGACGAGGCGCTGCGCGAAAAGCCCAGGCGCAGCAGGCGCCGCATCGGCCCGAGCAGCGTGTAGTACATCACGGTACCGAAGATAAAGGGCAGCACCAGCCACAGCATGTGCTCGAGCAGTACCAGCAGCAGGCAGGTGACGCCGACGATCGCGGTCCAGACCACCGGCCCGGCGCGCTCCTCGCGGACCGTGGACCCGCCGATCATAGGGCTTCCAGCTGGGGATGGCCGTTGAGCCGGTCGCGCAGGCGATGGCCGATGTGGCGTGCCAGCGCCAGCGAGATCTTGTAGCCGATGACGGCATCGGTATCCATCAGCGCCAGGAAGTCGTCGCGGAAGAACACCGCCAGCTCGCAGTGGTCGATGGCGCGCGCACGGGCGCTGCGCGGCGAGTTGTCGAGCAGGGCGAGGTCGCCGAAGAAGCTGCCCGGCCCCAGCTCGCTCACCAGCTGGCGGCTGCCCTCGCGCATGCGGCTGATCTCGACCCGGCCCGCCATCACCAGGTAGAGCGCCTGGCCTTCCTCGTTCTCGTCGAACACGATCTCTTCCGGCAGGTAGCGGCGCTCGTGCATCAGGCCATCCACGAACTTGACCTCGAGCGGCTTGAGCGAACCGAACAGCGGCGCGTTCTGCAGCCTGCGCTGGCGCGGGGACAAGGTCTGGGATTTAAGGAAACCAAAGATCACGGAGACTCCAGGAAAGCGGCGGTCAATCGATCGATCACCTACTTGTCAATTATGCACGATGTGTATGCATTTATCAGACAACAAACTAAGTTCTTGAACGAATTGTGCGTACGCTAAATATGAAACCGTGTAATATAATTCTTTCGGGAAACAACTGTTGTAATACTTATATGGACTTCTGCGGTAATCCCTGAGGACCACGAGTGATCGATATTCAGACTTTCATGCTGGCTTTAGGAGTCGGCAATATCGCGTTTGCGCTGCTGATGGCAGGCTATATGCGCGGTGCGGAAAACAGTCCCGCCCTCGGTTACTGGATGTGGGGTCGTCTGGCGATCGGCTTGGCCCAGCTCTGCTGGTGGATCGCGCCACAGTTCGAAATGCGCCTGGTCGAGGGGCTGTCCGCCTGCGTGTGGCTGGGTGGGGTAGCGCTGGAAGTGGGCGCCAACTGCCTGTTTTTCGGTTTTACGCGCTGGCGCCGCTCGCTCTACCTGCTTACGCTGCCCGGCTGGGTGACGGTCGGCTATGCGGTGGCCACCGGCGCTTCGCGGCTGCAGCTCACGGAACTGATCTCCTTCATCATTGCCCTGTCCGTGTTCGGCGCGGCCGTGGTCCTGCTGCGTCCGCGCGAGGCGCCGCTGCTGCAGCGGATCATCGGCGTCAACAACATCCTGTTCGCGCTGGCGATCTGGGCCTGGCTGGGCTTCGAAGGCGGCAGTCCAGGTCCGGGCCTGACGTCCATGATCGCCCTGGCCTACCTGGCCAGCTACCTTCTGATGATCGTGAACGGTTTCGGCTTCCTCCTGCTGTGCAAGCAAAAGGACGATGAGCTGATGCGCCGCCTGGCCACCATCGACGGCCTCACCGGCATGCTCAACCGCCGCGCCTTCTTCGAGCGCGCGGAAGGCGCACGCATGCTGGCGCTGCGCCTGCGCAAGCCGATCGCCCTGCTGATGCTCGACATCGACCACTTCAAGCAGCTCAACGACAGCTTCGGCCACGCCTGCGGCGACGAGGCGTTGCGTGTATTCGCCGGCGTCGCGCGCGGCGTGCTGCGCGAGCATGACGTGATCGGCCGCCTCGGCGGCGAGGAATTTGCGCTGGCCCTGCCCGGCACCACGCTCGATGGCGCGCTCGACGCGGCCGAGCGCCTGCGCCTGGCGGTGACCGCCTTGCCGGTGATCGGCGATGCCCCTGGCTACCGCATGACGGTCAGTATCGGTGTCGTGGTGATCGGCGGCGGGGAAGAGCTGACGGCGGCGCTGGCGCGCGCCGACCATGCGCTGTACGCGGCCAAGACCAGCGGACGCAATCGGGTCGAGGCCGGCGCGCCCATGCTCAAGCGCGCCTGATTCTGGCGGAGCGGACGGGGCTCGCCCACATCCCGCGGGCCGCGGAATCGCTTGCAAGCGATTCCCTTCGAGCCCGAAATCGGATCTCCCGCAGGGGAGATCCTTCCTGTACCTGAAAAGCAAAAAGGCCCGACAAGTCGGACCTTTTTGCTTGATTCTGGCGGAGCGGACGGGGCTCGAACCCGCGACCCCCGGCGTGACAGGCCGGTATTCTAACCAACTGAACTACCGCTCCGTTTCTACTGATCGGTTCTTCGCTTTTTCGACATCGCCAGGAAAATCTGGTGGGCGCTGAGAGGCTCGAACTCCCGACCTAATCCTTGTAAGGGATCCGCTCTACCAACTGAGCTAAGCGCCCGCATACCGCTTCTGCGATGTCTTCCGACGTTTGTCATCACGTCCGAAGAGGCCCGCATCATAGCGTATCCCTTCCGCAGCACGCAAGAGTTTTACTGAAAAAAGTGAAAAGCCCGCTTGCCGGTTTCCCTTGCCAGTGTTGTATGGCAGCCCATGCTTCGCTTATTTCTTGCATTCGCCAAACCACATGCCTGACAATTGCGCGCTTACCGGCCGGGCAATACGAAGACATCGATAACGATGCGCGGAGACACGCGGCAGTTTTTTTCACTCTTCTAGGAAACGTAATGATCAAGATGTCCAAGATGCACAAGCGCGTCATCGCCACCCACGGTGCGATGCTGGCGCTGTCCGCCTTGCCGGCCGCCTCGGCCTTGGCACAGGCCCAAGCCACATCGACCAACGAGCTGCAGACCGTCACCGTGACGGCGCAGCGCCGCACCGAAAACATCAAGGAGGTGCCGGTTTCCGTCAGCGCCATCAAGGGTGAAAAACTGGACGTCATCGTCTCCGGTGGCGAAGACATTCGCGTGCTGGCCGGCAAAGTACCGAGCCTGAACATCGAATCGTCGAACGGCCGCACCTTCCCGCGCTTCTACATCCGCGGCTACGGCAACACCGACTTCTCGCTGTTCGCCTCGCAGCCAGTGTCGCTGATCTATGACGACATCGTGCAGGAAAACCCGATCCTGAAGGGCTTCCCGATCTTCGACGTGGCCGGCGTGGAAGTGCTGCGCGGCCCGCAGGGCACCCTGTTCGGCCGCAATACCCCGGCCGGCGTGGTCAAGCTTGAATCCGAAAAGCCAAACCTGAAGAAGGTCGAGGGCTATTACAACGCCTCGTGGGGCACCCATAACACCGTCAACCTGGAAGGTGCCGTCAACGTGCCGCTGTCGGACAAGTGGGCGATGCGCGTCTCGACCCTGCGCCAGCACCGCGACGACTACGTCAACAACTACAGCGACGTCGCCAAAACCAACAAGACCGGCGAACTGGACGGCTACAACGAGCACGCCGAGCGCGTGCAGTTCCTGTACGCCCCGGACGCGAGCTTCAGCGCGCTGTTCAACGTGCACCAGCGCACTACCAACGGCAGCGCCCGCCTGTTCCGCGCGAACCTGATCAAGAAGGGTACGGCCGACATCGTCGACGGCTACGACCTGAACAGCATCGTTACCAACGCCCTGAATTACCAGGACCTGAAAACCAATGGCGCCAACCTGCGCCTGAGCTGGGACCTGGGCGCCGTCAAGCTGTACTCGATCACCGGCTATGAATCCGTCGGCCACTACAACAGCCGCGGCGACATCGACGGCGGCACCCCGGCCGGCCCTGGCTTCATTCCCTTCCAGGTGCAGACCGCCAGCCGCCTGACCGACCTGAGCCAGTATTCTCAGGAATTCCGCGTCGAGTCGAAGAACGCGGGCCCGCTGAACTGGCAGGCCGGCCTGTACTACTTCGATGAAGACGCGACCGGCGGCAGCGACAACTTCGACAGCGTGACCCAGGCGCAAACCTCGCGCGTGGTCTCGAACCAGAAGAACAAGGCATGGGCCGCCTTCGGTTCCGTCACCTACGCCGTCAACGATGCCTTCACCCTGCGCGGCGGCCTGCGCTACACCGACGACAAGAAGGATTTCAACACCCTCGAACATACCAATGTGACCCTGATCGGCCCGTCGGGCATCAGCGAAAGCAAGAGCAAGGTCAACTGGGACCTGTCGGGCACCTACAAGCTGAACCGCGAGGTCAACCTGTACGCCCGCCTGGCAACCGGCTTCCGCGCACCGAGTATCGCCGCCGCCTCGGCATCGGTGCCGGTGACCGTGGCCGACGCCGAGACCGTCACCTCGGTCGAAGGCGGCATCAAGGCCGACCTGTTCGAGCGCCGCGCCCGTGTCAACTTCTCGCTGTACGACTTCGAGGTGAAGAACCAGCAGCTGACCGTGGTCGGCGGCAACTCGAACGTCACCAAGCTGATCAACGCCAAGAAGACCAAGGCCCAGGGCGCCGAATTCGACATCGAAGGCATCGTCAGCCCGTCGCTGCGCGTGACCGCCGGCGCCAGCTACAACTTCACCGAGATCCGCGATCCGAGCCTGTCCGTCAACAAGTGCGCGCAGTGCACGATCACCGATCCGATCAATGCCGCCGGCCGCGTCGAGATCAACGGCAACCCGCTGCCGCAGGCGCCGAAGTGGACCCTCAACGCGACCGCGCGCTACGGCGTCCCGGTGGGCGATGGCGAATTCTTCGTCTATACCGACTGGTCCTACCGTACGAAGATCAACTTCTTCCTGTACGAAGCGGCCGAATTCACCGGCAAGCCGCTCACCGAGGGTGGCCTGCGCGTCGGCTACAACTGGGCAGGCGGCAAGTATGAGGTGGCAGCCTTCGGCCGCAACATCCTCGACCAGCGCCGCATCACCGGTGCCATCGACTTCAACAACCTGACCGGCTTTACCAACGAGCCGCGTACCTGGGGCGTTCAGTTCAAGGGTAATTTCTAAGTCTCGAATCAGTCCCTGGATGACGAAAAGGCCGCGAGCGATCGCGGCCTTTTTTCATTTAGTCGACATATGCATATTGGTAAAATTTTTTCAGTGATATCTGATATCAGTAAAAACGATGTGTTAAATATCGTGGTTGACCAATAATGATGAGATCGTCACTTTCTTGTCGTTTTTAAAAGGATATTATTCAGCTCAGCTGTTTTCCTGCCAAATAAAGTAGGTTTTTGCTACGGGAATTAATTTTCCGTTGTAAATATGCCGAAATCAATTGTGAAGTATCTACACCGTTTCTTCCTTCGCGCTACTCTTCCGTTTCCCGCTTTCAGACGGGAAATCGATGCGCAACATTGGCGTCGATAAAACTAGATCTCAGGCACGCAGTTCTACTGAGGTGCTTGCGGAAAATCAAACTTTTGTGTTTTTCTATAAAAAGGAAGAAACATGAAGTCTCAGAAATCGATGTACCCGGCAGTCTTGACACTGTGCGCAGCGGCCGTCCTCGGCCTCGGCGCAGGCACCGCGTTCGCCGGCGTGCCCGCCGCAGCACCCGCATCCGCCGTCCAGGGTGCGGGCGTGTCCGACCAGACCGACCGCCTGATCGTGAAGTACAAGGACGAAGCCGCGCCGGGCGCCAAGGGCCGCTCGCGGGCCGCCGCCTCGCCGATGGCCGCCTCGCGCAAGGCCGTGGTCGACCAGGCCGGCCGCAAGCTCGGCCTGACGATCCAGGAACTGCACACGATCGGTACCGGTGCCCATGTGCTCAAGCTGAACCGCAAGGTCTCGGTGGCCGACGCCGCCAGGCTTGCCGCCGACCTGGCGGCCAGCGACTCCTCGGTCGAGTACGCCGAGCCGGACCGCATCATGCAGGCGATGTTCACGCCGAACGACCCGCTGTTTGCCCAGCAGTGGGACTACACCGATGTCACCGGCGGCATGCGCCTGCCGGCGGCCTGGGACAAATCGACCGGCACCGGCATCCGCGTGGCCGTGATCGATACCGGCTACCGTCCGCACGTCGACCTGCAGGGCCAGATCCTGGCCGGCTATGACTTCATCAACGACACCGCGGTCGCCAACGACGGCACCGGCCGCGACAGCGATCCCAGCGATCCGGGCGACTGGACCGCCGCCGGCGAATGCGGCACCGGCTCGGCAGCCTCGAACTCGAGCTGGCACGGCACCCACGTGGCCGGCACCATCGCCGCCCTCACCAACAACGGCATCGGCGTGGCCGGCGTCGCCTACAACGCCAAGGTCGTGCCGGTGCGCGTGCTGGGCAAGTGCGGCGGCTACACCTCCGACATCGCCGACGGCATCATCTGGGCCTCCGGCGGCACCGTCTCGGGCGTGACCAACATCGCGGCTAGAGCCCAGGTGATCAACATGTCGCTGGGCGGCAGCGGCGCTTGCGACACCACCACCCAGACCGCGATCAACGGCGCCCGTTCGCGCGGCACCGTGGTCGTGGTCGCGGCCGGCAACTCGAACGTCAACGTATCCAACGCTTCCCCGGCCAACTGCTCCGGCGTGATCGCGGTGGCGGCAACCAACAAATCCGGCGGCAAGGCCTCGTACTCGAACTACGGCACCCTGGTCAGCGTGGCGGCACCGGGCGGCGACAGCGGCGCGGCGATCCTGTCGACCCTGAACGCCGGCACCACCACCCCGGGCGCCGACAACTACGTCGGCTACATGGGCACCTCGATGGCTACCCCGCACGTGGCCGGCGTGGTCGCGCTGATGCTGGCGGCGAACCCGAACCTGACCCCGGACGACGTCGCGGCCAAACTGAAGTCGAGCGCCCGCGCCTTCCCGGCGGCGTGCAGCGGCTGCGGCGCCGGCATCGTCGACGCCTCGGCGGCAGTCGATGCCGCCCTCGGCGCCGTCAGCACCGGTACGACGATCTCGGAAACCGAGTCGAACAACACGATCTCCACCGCCAATGCGGTGTCGACCTCCGGTACCACGGTCAACGGCACCATGGCCAGCACCACGGACACGGACTACTTCGTGGTCCAGCTCCCGGCCGGCAAGACCCTGACCTCGACCCTGACGCCGAACTCGAGCTCCGACTACGACCTGTACATCTACAACAGCGCCGGCACCCAGGTGACCTCGAGCACCAACGGTGCGGGTTCGGTGGATTCGACAAGCGTGATCAATAACGGCACCACCACCGTGGCCGCTTACGTGCGCGTGGTGTACTACAGCGGCGGCACCGGCTCGACCAGTGGCAAGTACACGCTGAAGCTGAGCTGGTAATTGTATGTAAAGGAAAACAATTTCCTTTATCAATCAATTACTTATCAAAAATTTTTCTGTGGTGAAAACCCCGAAAGCGGCCCCAAGCGGGCCGCTTTTCGTTACGCTCTTCTGTTCGGTTAAACGGAAGAGGAAGCAAGCATGACGCACCGCAAGATGTATCCCGTGTTAAAAATCTGCGCCGCAGCCCTCGTCGCTGTCGGGTCGTTGGCCGCGCACGCCGCGCCGCCCGATACGGCACAAACCAAGATCATTACCCAGACCGACCGCCTGATCGTCAAGTACAAGGACGCGGTCGACAATTCCAAGGGCGCCAAGCCGGCCCACGCCATGTCGGCCGCACGCCAAGCCCTGCTGGCCCGCGCCGGCCAGCAGCTCGGCGCCACCATGCGCGCGCTGCACGCGACCGCCACCGGCGCCAATGTGCTGCAGCTCAGCCGCACGATGTCGCTGGACGAAGCCCGCGCCCTGGCCGCCGAACTGAAGGCACGCGATCCGGACGTCGAATACGCCGAGCCCGACCGCATCATGGTGCCGCTGTTCGTGCCGACCGATCCGATGTACAGCCAGCAGTGGGATCTATATGAAGCCGCGGGTGGCCTGAACCTGCCGGCCGCCTGGGACAAGTCGACCGGCGCCGGCATCAACGTGGCCGTGATCGACACCGGCTACCGTCCGCACGCCGACCTGTCGGGCCAGATCCTGCCGGGCTATGACTTCATCACCAGCGCCGCCATCGCCGCCGACGGCGACGGCCGCGACAGCGACGCCAGCGATCCGGGCGACAACACCTATGCGGGCCAGTGCGGTACCGGCATGCCGGCCCAGGACCAGGCCTCGAGCTGGCACGGCACCCACGTGGCCGGCACCATCGCCGCCAAGGCCAACAACGGCGTCGGCGTGGCCGGCGTCGCCTTCGGCGCCAAGGTCTTGCCGGTGCGCGTGCTGGGCAAGTGCGGCGGCTATACGTCCGACATCGCCGACGCCATCGTCTGGGCGTCCGGCGGCGCCGTCACCGGCGCACCGGCCAACCCGAACAAGGCGCGTGTGCTGAACCTGTCGCTGGGCGGCAGCGGCGCCTGCGACACCACCACCCAGAACGCGATCAACAGCGCGCGTTCGCGCGGCGCCGTGGTCGTGGTCGCGGCCGGCAACTCCAACGTCAATGCGTCGAACGCCAATCCAGCCAACTGCGCCGGCGTGATCGCGGTGGCGGCGGTGGGCCGTAGCGGCGGCAAGGCGTCGTATTCGAACTACGGGGCGAATGTCGACGTGGCGGCACCGGGCGGCGACAGCGGCGCCGGCATCCTGTCGACCTGGAATGCGGGCACCAGCACCCCGGCGGGCGATAGCTACGCCTACATGATGGGCACCTCGATGGCGACCCCGCACGTGGCCGGGGTGGCCGCCTTGATGCTGTCGAAAAACCCGAACCTGACCCCGGACGAAGTCGAATCCAAGCTGAAAGCCAGCGCGCGCGCCTTCCCGGCGGCCTGCTCGGGCTGCGGCGCCGGCATCGTCGACGCGGCAGCGGCCGTGAACGCGGCGGCCGCCACCGTGGCAGTCGCGGCGCCGACCCAGAACGAAGTGGAATCGAACAACTACATCTCGACCGCCAATGCGGTGGCCACCTCGGGCACCGTGCTCAGCGGTAGCCTGTCGAGCACGACCGACACCGACTACTTCGTGGTCCAGGTTCCGGCCGGCAAGACCCTGAGCGCCACCCTGACCCCGGGTGCGAGCACGCTGGACTACGACCTGTATGCCTATGACAGTGCAGGTAACCAGCTGGCGCTGAGCACCAACGGCGCCGGTGCGAGCGATGCGGTGTCGGTGGCCAACACGGCGACCACGACCCAGGCGCGCTACATCCGTGTGCGCTACTATTCGGGCGGTGCCGGCCAGTACACGCTGAAGTTCACCTGGTAAGCAGGCGGCAGGCAGTGAAGCAAAGGGCGCGCGACCTGGGTTGCGTGCCCTTTTTCATTGCACTCTTGCATCATCGCGCCATTCCGCAGATACTGTATGCAATTACAGTATGAACACCCCGACCCGCAAGATCATCCACTGCGATTGCGACTGTTTCTACGCATCCGTCGAGATGCGGGATGACCCGTCGCTGCGCGGCCGGCCGCTGGCGGTCGGGGGACGGGCGGACCAGCGCGGCGTGATCGCGACCTGCAACTACGAGGCGCGCCGCTTCGGCATCCATTCGGCGATGGCCACCGCCCAGGCGATGAAACTGTGCCCGGAGCTGCTCCTGATCCCGCCGAACATGGAAAAGTACCGGATCGCCTCGCGCCAGATCATGGAAATCTACCGCGACTACACGGAACTGGTGGAGCCGCTGTCGCTGGACGAGGCCTACCTGGACGTGACGGAGTCAAGGCACTGCAAGGGCAGCGCGACCCTGATCGCGCAGGAGATCCGCCGGCGCATTTTCGACACCGTCGGCATCACGGCCTCGGCCGGCGTGGCGCCGAACAAGTTCGTGGCCAAGATCGCCAGCGACTGGAACAAGCCGGATGGCCTGTTCCTGGTGCGTCCGGAGGAAATCGACGCCTTCGTGGCCGCGCTGCCGGTGAAGAAGCTGCATGGCGTCGGCAAGGTCACGGCAGCCAAGATGAACGGGCTGGGCGTGCAGACCTGTGCCGATCTGCGCAGCTGGAGCATGGCGAAACTGCAAGAGCATTTCGGTTCCTTCGGCGCCCGCCTGCACGACCTGTGCCGCGGCATCGACCACCGCGACGTCAATCCGGTGCGGGAGAGGAAATCGATCAGCACCGAGGAAACCTACACGCCGGACGTGCCGGACCTGCCGGCCTGCCTGGCCCTGCTGCCGGAACTGATGGCGCAGCTGCAGGGACGTATTAAACGCAACCATGCCGAAAGATTCATCAACAAGCTGTTCGTGAAAATCAAATTCAACGACTTCCAGCAAACCACGGTCGAATGCGTCGCTTATGCGCCGAACCTGGCGATCTACGCGCACCTGATGGAGGCGGGCTGGCTGCGGGCCAGCCGTCCGGTGCGCCTGCTGGGCGTCGGCGTGCGGCTGGCCGACACCGAACAAGTCGAGCAGCTCAGTCTGTTTGACGAACGCGCAACACATTAAAAAAGCCTACCCTGTCGGGTGAAAATTGCCACCTAGCAGCGTGTAGAATGTCGTTCCCCTGGAAATGAGAGATAACTGAGAGTATGTGGTTCAAGAATCTTCAGATTTACCGCCTGCCCGCACCGTGGGCATTTACCGCCGAACAAATGGAAGCAGCGCTGCAGCCGCAGGCGTTCACGCCCGCCAGCAGCAATGAACTGCTGCGCCAGGGCTGGGATTCCCCGCGCGGCAACGGCAAGCTGGTCCATGAAGTGAACAAGCAGATGCTGATGATGCTCGGCACCGAAAAGAAACTGCTGCCGGGCTCGGTCATCAACCAGGTGGCCAAGGCCAGGGCCGCCGAGCTGGAAGAGCAGCAGGGTTTTCCGCCGGGTAAGAAGGCGATGAAGGAACTGAAGGAACGCGTGGCCGACGAGCTGCTGCCGCGCGCATTCTCGATCCGCAGCAACGTCTGGACCTGGATCGACCCGGTCAATGGCTGGATGGTGATCGACGCCGCCAGCCCGTCCAAGGCCGACGAGGTAATCAAGCTGCTGCTGAAGGCGGTCGACAAGATGCCGCTGGAATCGCTGCGCGTGCAGAGCTCGCCGGTGGCCGTGATGACCGGCTGGCTGGAATCGGACGAGGCGCCGTACAACTTCACGATCGACCAGGACACCGAGCTGCGCGCCACCGGCGAGAGCAAGGCCGCGGTGCGCTACGTGAAGCACTCGCTGGACCCGGAAGACATCCGCCGCCATATCGCCGCCGGCAAGCAGTGCACCCGCCTGGCCATGACCTGGAACAGCCGCGTGTCCTTCGTGCTGACCGAATCGCTGGCGATCAAGGGCGTCAAGCCGCTGGACGTGATCAAGGAAAACGAAACCATCACCTACAGCGATGATGAGCGTTTCGACAACGACATGATGTTGATGACGGGTGAGCTGTCGAAGATGATGGCGGACATGGTCGAGGCGCTAGGCGGGGAAGCCAAAGCGTAAGGCGTGGGGCACGGTGTACCTACGCCGGCCGCGCCCACCCTACGAAAAAACGGCCCTGGCATGTTGCCCGGGCCGTTTGCTTTTGTAACCCGCTACCTTATTTCGCCGCCACTTCCTCCGTGGTCGACGGCTCCTTTTCCCCGCCCGGGTGCTCCGGTACGCCACCGGCATAAGTCGCCCCTTCGCGGTTCTGGTGCGGCGCCGGCTTGCCCGGCAGCGGTGGCAGGGCCTTGGCCTTCTCGAGGTCGATGCCGGCCACTTGCGCGACCCGGCGGCCATAGTCCTCGTCGCAGTGCCACAGGTGCCAGACCATGCGTAGCTGGATGACTTCCGGGCACTTCTTGAGGTCGCCGCCGACATTGTTTACCAGGTCGTCGCGTTCCCAGTCCTGGAAGCTGCGGTAGCGATCGCCGGCCTGCTTGTAGTCGGACGCGGTGCTCGTGGTCTGGTAGCGGCCCAGGTGGCCCTGCACGTACGGGTGATAGTCCTTCTGCGGCTGCGGCGCTTCTTGCATGCCGCCCATCAGGCTCGGTTCGTAGTTGATGTGCTTGTCTTCGCCGCCGTCATCGACGTAGTACGTCATCTGGCCGTCGCGCTGGTTGGTGCGGGCGCGTGCGCCTTCTTGCGGTGCGTTGATCGGCAGTTGCAGGTAGTTGGGGCCGACGCGGTAGCGCTGAGTGTCCGAGTAGGAGAGGGTACGGCCCTGCAACATCTTGTCGTCCGAGAAGTCGATGCCGTCGACCAGCACGCCGGTGCCGAAGGCCGACTGCTCGGTTTCGGCGAATACATTGTCCGGATTCTTGTTGAGCACCATGCGGCCGACCGGCAGCAGCGGGAACTGGTCTTCCGGCCAGCGCTTGGTGTCATCCAGCGGGTCGAAGTCGAGCTCGGGATGCTCGCCGTCGCTCATGACCTGCACGCAGAATTCCCACTCCGGAAATTCGCCGCGCTCGATGGCGTCGTACAGGTCGCGGGTGGCATGGCTGGTGTCGTGGGCCTGGATCTCGGCGGCCTGTTGGGACGTCAGATTGCGTACGCCCTGCTTCGGCTGCCAGTGGAATTTCACCAGGTGGGCCACGCCGTGGTCGTTCACCAGTTTATAGGTGTTCACGCCCGAGCCTTCCATCTCGCGGTAGTTGGCCGGGATGCCCCATGGGCTCTTGACCCAGGTAACCATGTGCAGGGCTTCCGGGTGGCTGCAGATGAAGTCGTAGAAGCGCCACGGCTCCTGCTGGTTGGTGACGGGATCGGGTTTGAACGCGTGGATCATGTCCGGGAACTTGATCGCGTCGCGGATGAAAAACACCTTCAGGTTGTTGCCGACCAGGTCCCAGTTGCCGTCCAGGGTCTTGAGCTTGACGGCGAAGCCGCGCGGATCGCGTGCCGTCTCCGGGGATTCCTTGGCGCCGATCACGGTCGAGAAACGCACGAAGACCGGAGTCTGCACGCCGGTTTCGTTAAGGACGCGGGCGCGGGTGAATTTGCTGGCCGGCTCCTTACCGATCTTACCGTAGGCTTCGAAATAGCCGTGGGCGCCGGTGCCGCGCGCGTGCACCACGCGCTCGGGGATGCGCTCGCGGTCGAAGTGGGTGATCTTCTCGATGAACTGGTAGTTTTCCAGCGTAGCGGGGCCGCGCTCGCCAACCGAGCGCAGGGACTGGTTGTCGCGGACGGGATGGCCCTGGCGGGTGGTCAGGGTCGGGCGTTGCTCGTTCATTGCTTCCTCCTGCGTTCATGGAGGAAGCATTGTAGAAATTGACGAAAATGCGCAGCGCCCGATAGCCGTCCAGAAACCCTGCCGGGTCAGCGCTGCTGGAATACGCCGGCGGCGCGGTTCTTGGTCACGTTATCCCAGGTAAAAATGGTCCCGTTCATCGCCACGTACACGCCCGGCGGCAGGGTCTGGGCCACGCCGCAGGCGAAGCCGAAGTTGAACAGCGCATCCGAATGTGCGATCTCGTAGGGAATCATGGCGCCGGTGAAGACGATGGTCTTGTCCTTGACGGCCGCGCCCAGCACTTCCGCCGTTTCACGCATGGTGTCGGTGCCGTGCACGATCACGATCGCCTTCTCGGCGGCGGCCTGGCAGGCGGCCAGCACCTTCTGGCGGTCGGCATCCTGCATGTCGAGCGAATCGAGCAGGGCGACGACCTCGAGCGCGGCCGGGATGGTGATGCGCGAGCGCTTGATAACCTCAGGCAAGTGGCTGTCCGCAAAGCCCAGAACACCGTTGAGTTCGTTGTAGTGTTTGTCGAAGGTGCCACCGGTGGCGATGATCCGCAAAGTCATGATGATGGTTTGGAAACGCAGAAAAATAAGGTAGATAATGATAGCCGCAAATCGGTGTGTATCCGTATGTGACTGCGCTAGAATCGTCCGGATCGGATGAGTACACTGATCACATGAAACCCGTCGCTCCAGGCACCGTTATCTTCCACCGCCATCGCGGCTATGGCGTGATTACCCATGTCAACCTGTTGACTGGCTGGATCTCCGCGCGCTTCGGCAACGAAGCGCGTACCCTCGACCTCAACCTCTCCACCGACGAAGTACAGCACGCCGATGGCGAGGCCATCCTGTTCCGCCGCTCGCCGCCGGACCGCATGCCGCACGCGCGCCTGATGGCGATGGTGCGCGAGCTGCACAAGGCCGGCTACGAAAAGCTGTACCTGCATTCCTGGCCCAAGCCCTCCGGCCTGCACTGGCGCTGGCACCTGTTCGCCGGCCAGCGCGACTGGATGCAGCGGCCCTGGCGCGAAGGCTGGTACGGCTCGGGCGATGTGTACAACGGCAATCCGGTGATGGGCTGGGGCGACGCGCCCGGCGCCCGCACGGACGAGCTGATCCATGCGCTGGCGAAGTTCGACCCCGAAGGCCTGGCGCGCGCGCTGGGCCGCGACGAAGACCACACGGCCTGGTTCGCCGGCGTCTGCGATGCCTTGCTGCCGGGTTACATGTACAGCTTCGACATGGCGCCGCCGCCCAAGAACGGCGGCCTGGTCGAGATGCCGCCGGTGCCCGTGGTGCCGGTGCGTGCCGGCCTGCCGGCCTATGCCGGACCGGCAATCGAATGGCCGCCGGGCTGGGCCGGGCTGTGGACGCGCCGGCATGAGATGCCCAGCGTTAAGCCCAACTTCACCGGCGAACCCGAGCTTCGGTAGGGTGGGCGCGGCCGGCGTAGGCATACCATGCCCACGCGGACGTATGCGGCACGCGAATGTCACGCGTGGGCTCGGAGAGCCCACCCTACGATTTCAGCACGTCGGGATTCAGGATGTTGGTCGGCTGGCCATTGGCGAAATTGACCACGTTCTCGAACGCAACCCGGAAATACAGCTCGTAGCTGTCCTTCTCGACATACCCCAGGTGCGGCGTCGCCAGCACGGTCGGGATCTTCAATAGCGGAGACTCCGCCGGCAGCGGCTCGTCGGTGAACACGTCGAGCGCCGCATAGCCCGGGCGTCCGCGGTGCAGGGCTGCCTCCAGGGCGTTCTCCGCCACCAGTTCGGCCCGGCTGGTATTCACGAATAGCGCGTCCGGTTTCATGCGCGCCAGGTCATCAAAGGCGACGATGCCGCGCGTCGCATCGTTCAGACGCAGGTGCAGGCTCAGCACGTCGGCCTGCTCGAAGAAGGCTTCGCGCGACGGCGCCGCCTGGAAGCCGTCGACCACCGCCGCCGCGCGGCTGGTCTCGCTGCCCCACACCATCACCTGCATCCCGAAAGCCTTGCCGTAGCCGGCCACCATGCGGCCGATCTTGCCGTAGCCCCAGATCGCCAGCATGCGTCCCTTCAAGGTCCGGCCCAGGCCGTTCAGCTCCGGATTGATCGAGGCGGTCTGCCATAGACCCTGTTTGAGATTGTTCGCGTACGGCACGATCTTCCGGCTCGCGGCCATGATCAGCGCCCAGGTCAGCTCGGCGGGGGCGACTGGCGAACCGACGCCTTCCGCGATCGTGATGCCATGTTCGGTGGCGGCGGCGACGTCGACGTGGCCGGCCAGCTTGCCGGTCTGCGAGATCAGCTTCAGATTCGGCAGCTTGGCCACCAGCGCGCGCGGAAAGGCGGTGCGCTCGCGGATCAGGATCAGGGCGTCGAACGGCGCCAGGCGGATGGCCAGCTGGCCCAGGCCGCGTGTCGAACTGGTAAACACTTTGACCTCGTGCCCATCCAACAGCCGAAAGCAGTCGAGCCGGCGTATCGCGTCTTGATAATCGTCAAGAATGGCTATTTTCATAATGTTTTCTGTAAATTTTATACGGGTAAGTAATGAAATAACGCAGATTCAAAAGATGCCGAATAACCTACTACATAAGTCAACCAAATTTCCTACATTTTTGTTGTGAAATCATTTGAAACGCATTTGTGCAGGTGTAGAATCGACCAGAAATAAACAACGACGATGTCTGATTAGCATCTTTTGAGAGATTAATCGAGGCCAGCAGCCGAAACGACCGCCGCATCACGTTACCTTGGCGCCGATCCATTGCCAAATGGATTCCAGAGCGCGGACCCGGTTCCGGGTCCATGAGATGACGATCTGCGGGGCGGAAAAGATCAAGACGGACCCTCGATAAAACCGTTGCCAGCCGCGGCCCTGCGACGCGAAGCCGGTTTTCCGAGGCCCCAGGAATTCTTAATTGGCATTTGGAGGTATCTATGAATCAGCCCGTGATGGGCGGCGTCGCCGCATTGAACGCCCCAGCTTACATCAAGCACAACAAACTCATCAATTGGGTGGCCGACATCGCGGCCCTCACGAAGCCCGACGCCATCTACTGGTGCGACGGCTCGCAGGAAGAGTATGACCGCCTGTGCGCGCTGATGGTCGAGGCCGGCACGATGAAGCGCCTGAATCCGGAAAAGCGCCCGAATTCCTACCTGGCCTGCTCGGACCCGAGCGACGTCGCGCGCGTCGAAGACCGCACCTTCATCTGCTCGGCAACCAAGGAGCAGGCCGGCCCGACCAACAACTGGACCGACCCGAACGAGATGCGCCAGACCCTGAACGGCCTGTTCGACGGCTGCATGGCCGGCCGCACCATGTACGTGGTGCCGTTCTCCATGGGGCCGCTGGGCTCGCCGATCGCCCACATCGGCGTCGAGCTGTCCGACTCGCCCTACGTTGCCGTCAACATGCGCATCATGACCCGCATGGGCAAGGCCGTGTACGACGTGCTGGGCGAAACCGGCGACTTCGTGCCTTGCGTGCACAGCGTCGGCATGCCTCTGCAGGCCGGGCAGCAGGACGTGCGCTGGCCGTGCAACGCCACCAAGTACATCGTCCACTACCCGGAAACCCGCGAGATCTGGTCCTTCGGTTCGGGCTACGGCGGCAATGCGCTGCTGGGCAAGAAGTGCTTCGCGCTGCGCATCGCTTCCAACATGGGTTACCAGGAAGCCCAGCAGGGCGGCACCGGCTGGCTGGCCGAGCACATGCTGATCCTGGGCGTGGAATCGCCCGAAGGCGTAAAGAAATACGTCGCCGCCGCCTTCCCGTCGGCCTGCGGCAAGACCAACTTCGCGATGCTGATCCCGCCCGCCGGTTTCGAAGGCTGGAAGGTCACCACCATCGGCGACGACATCGCCTGGATCAAGCCGGGTGCGGACGGCAAGCTGGTCGCGATCAACCCGGAAGCCGGCTACTTCGGCGTGGCCCCGGGCACCAACGACAAGACCAACCCCAACTGCATGGCCTCGCTGCGCGAGAACGTCATCTTCACCAACGTGGCGTTGACCGATGACGGCGACGTCTGGTGGGAAGGCATGACCAAGGAAGCGCCGGCACACCTGATCGACTGGCAGGGCAAGGACTGGACCCCGGCCTCCGGCACCAAGGCCGCGCACGCGAATGCGCGCTTCACCGTGGCCGCGACCCAGAACCCGGTCATCGACCCGGCCTGGGACGATCCGGCCGGCGTGCCGATCTCGGCCTTCATCTTCGGCGGCCGCCGCTCGACCACGGTGCCGCTGGTGACCGAGGCGCGCAACTGGACCGAGGGCGTGTACATGGCCGCGACCATGGGCTCGGAAACCACCGCCGCCGCAGCCGGCCAGATGGGCGTGGTGCGCCGCGATCCGTACGCGATGCTGCCCTTCATCGGCTACAACATGAGCGACTACTTCCAGCACTGGCTGGACCTCGGAAAGAAGATTTCCGTACAGCCGAAGATCTTCTGCGTCAACTGGTTCCGTACGGACGAAGCCGGCAACTTCGTGTGGCCGGGCTATGGCGACAACATGCGCGTGCTGAAGTGGATCCTCGAGCGCACCGAAGGCAAGCAGGGCGGCGTCGAGCACATGTTCGGCACGACCCCGTCGTACGGCGACCTGAACTGGACCGGCATCGACTTTACCGAAGAGCAGTTCAAGCAGATCACCTCGATCGACAAGGACGCCTGGCGCGAGGAACTGAAACTGCACACCGAACTGTTCGATAAGCTGGCCTACCGCCTGCCGCAGGAACTGGTGGCGACCAAGCAACAGCTGGAGCAGCGCCTGGGCGCGTAAAGCGTTGAGTTAAGTGGCTAGACGACGGCCGGTTCACGCAAACCGGCCGCAAGGAACGAAGAAGGGGACAGGCGCTTGCCTGTCCCCTTTTTTTACGGATAGCGCCGCATCGCTAGGCCTGCCGATGCTGCCTGCGGTAGCGCGCAGGCTGGGGCGCCCTTTGGTGTGCTTACTGCTTCAGCAGCGGCTTGAGGTACTTGCCCGTCACGCTGGCCTTGTTCGCGGCCACTTCTTCCGGCGTGCCGGTGGCGACGATGGTGCCGCCGCCGGCGCCGCCTTCCGGACCGAGGTCGACGATCCAATCCGCGGTCTTGATGACGTCCAGGTTGTGCTCGATGATGGCGAGCGTGTTGCCCTGGTCGCGCAGGCGGTGGATCACCTTCAGCAGCAGGTCGATGTCGGCGAAGTGCAGGCCGGTGGTCGGCTCGTCGAGGATGTACAGCGTGCGTCCGGTGTCGCGCTTGGACAGCTCCAGCGACAATTTGACGCGCTGCGCCTCGCCGCCCGACAGCGTGGTCGCGCTCTGGCCCAGCTTGATGTAGCCAAGGCCCACGTCCAGCAGCGTCTGCAGCTTGCGGGCGATGACCGGCACCGGCTTGAAGAAGACGTGCGCGTCCTCGACCGTCATCTCCAGCACCTGGGTGATGTTCTTGCCCTTGTACTCGACTTCCAGCGTCTCGCGGTTGTAGCGCTTGCCGTGGCAGACGTCGCAGGGCACGTACACGTCCGGCAGGAAGTGCATCTCGACCTTGATCACGCCGTCGCCCTGGCAGGCTTCGCAGCGGCCGCCCTTCACGTTGAACGAGAAGCGGCCGGCCGAATAACCACGCTCTTTCGCGGTCGGCACCGTCGAGAACAGGTCGCGGATCGGGGTGAACACGCCGGTGTAGGTGGCCGGGTTCGAACGCGGGGTGCGGCCAATCGGCGCCTGGTCGACCGAGATCACCTTGTCGAAGTGTTCCAGGCCGTGGATCGTGGCGTGCGGCGCCGGTTCGGACTGCGAGCCGTACAGGTGGCGCGACAGGGCCGGGAACAGGGTGTCGTTCACCAGCGTCGACTTGCCCGAGCCGGACACGCCGGTCACGCAGGTCAGCAGGCCCACCGGCAGCTCCAGGCTGACGTTCTTGAGGTTGTTGCCGGTCGCGCCGGTGATCGTCAGCATGCGCTCCGGATCGGCTTCGGTGCGCTTCTTCGGCACCTCGATCTTCTTCCGGCCGCTCAGGTAAGCCGCGGTCAAGGACTCCTTGTTCTTCATGATGTCCTTGATCGTGCCCTCGGCGATCACGGCGCCGCCATGCACGCCCGCGCCCGGACCCATGTCGACGATGTAGTCGGCGGTGCGGATCGCATCCTCGTCGTGCTCGACCACCAGCACGGAGTTGCCGATGTCGCGCAAATGTTTGAGCGTCGCGATCAGGCGGTCGTTGTCGCGCTGGTGCAGGCCGATCGACGGCTCGTCGAGCACGTACATCACGCCGGTCAGGCCGGAACCGATCTGCGAGGCCAGGCGGATGCGCTGGGCTTCGCCGCCCGACAGGGTGTCGGCGCTGCGGTCCAGCGACAGGTAGTCCAGGCCGACGTCGTTCAGGAATTTCAGGCGCGCGACGATCTCCTTGATCACGCGCTCGGCGATGTCCTTCTTGGCGCCGGTCAGTTGCAAGCTGTCGAAGTAGCTCAGGCAGTCGCGCAGCGGGGTCCTGGCGACCTCGTAGATCGCGCGCTGCTGCTCGCCGTTGCCGATCTTGACGTAACGCGCTTCGGTGCGCAGGCGCGCGCCGCCGCAGGTCGGGCATTCCTTCTCGTTGATGAACTTGGCCAGTTCTTCCTTCACCGCCATCGAATCGGTTTCGCGGTAGCGGCGCTGCAGGTTGTTGACCACGCCTTCGAAGGTGTGCTCGCGGATCACGGTGCGACCGCGCTCGTTCACGTAGGCGAACGGCACCGTGTTCTTGCCGGAGCCGAACAGTACCGCGTCCTGGGCGGTCTTCGGCAGCTGCTCGAAGGGCTGGTCGAGGTCGAAGCCGTAGTGCTGCGCCAGGCTGCTCAGCATCTGGAAGTAGAACTGGTTGCGGCGGTCCCAGCCCTTCACGGCGCCGGACGCCAGCGACAGGTTCGGGAAGGCGACGATGCGCTTCGGATCGAAGAACTCGATGTGGCCCAGGCCATCGCATTCCTGGCAGGCGCCCATCGGGTTGTTGAAGGAGAACAGGCGCGGCTCCAGCTCCTGCAGCGAATACCCGCAGACGTTGCAGGCGAACTTGTTCGAGAAGATATGTTCCTTGGCCGTGTCCATCTCGTAGGCCACGGCGCGGCCGTCGGCGATGCGCAGCGCGGTCTCGAAGCTCTCGGCCAGGCGCTGCTTGATCTCGGCGTTGACCTTGATGCGGTCGATCACGACGTCGATCGTGTGCTTTTCGGTCTTCTTCAGCTTCGGCAGGTCGTCGACGTCATAGATCTTCGCATCGGCGGTGCCGCTCTGGATGCGGAAGCGCACGAAGCCCTGCGCCTGCATCGAAGCGAACAGGTCGCCGTGCTCGCCCTTGCGGTTGGCGACCACGGGCGCCAGGATCATCAGCTTGGTTCCTTCCGGCATGGCCAGCACGGCGTCGACCATCTGCGAGACGGTCTGCGCGGCCAGCGGCTCTTCCGAGTGATCAGGGCAGTAGGGCGTGCCGACGCGCGCGTACAGCAGGCGCAGATAGTCGTGGATCTCGGTGACGGTGCCGACGGTCGAGCGCGGATTGTGCGAGGTCGCTTTCTGCTCGATCGAGATGGCCGGCGACAAGCCCTCGATCAGGTCGACGTCCGGCTTTTCCATCAGCTGCAGGAACTGGCGCGCGTAGGCCGACAGCGACTCGACGTAGCGGCGCTGGCCCTCGGCATACAGGGTGTCGAAGGCGAGCGAGGACTTGCCGGAACCCGACAGGCCGGTGATCACGATCAGCTTGTTGCGCGGCAGGTCGAGGTTGATGTTCTTGAGGTTGTGCGTGCGGGCGCCGCGGATACGGATTTCTTCCATCAGGTTTGGCTGGCTTTCGAAGGTTGAGGGCCGGACGAGGAGAACTCCCTAGTTTACCTGTTTTTATTCACAGTGGTATACGGGCCGTGAATTAACTGTGGCCGTGATATCACTCTGGAATGTTTGGTCTCTCATGTATGTGGGCTGTTTCATGGGCTGTTCAATGACAAAGCGATCAGAAGCTCGAAATAAATTCTGGTGCATGGTGGCGCTTTATTAAAAGTACCAAGTACGCAATTACTTTTGGTATCAAGGCGGGTGGAATTGAGAGGTCGCGCGAACGCTGAAATACTCTCTGGATTTCCACGCGTCACTTTCACGGGCGATCATGAAAACCATTCTGCGCACGCTCCCCCTCCTGACGCTTGCCATGGCAGTGGCAAGCTGCGGCAGTGGCCGTGCAAGCGGCGGCAAACCGGTGGCCGCCGTGCAAGCGAGCGCTTCCTCCAGTGCGCTGTCGCGATCGGCAGCACCGGCCGGCCTGACGGCGCTCTCCGCGATTGCCGGTGTGCCAGCCTGGTCGACAACGGGCGGCAATGCCGGCCACGCGAACTATGTGCCCGCCAGCTTCGACCCGGCAAGATTCTCGCGCCGTTTCGCCTGGGCCTTGCCTGGCGGCGCATCGGTGTCCCAGGCGCAGCTTGCGCTCGATCAGGGATTGGCCTTTGCCGTCGTACAGGACGCCACGGGGCAGTGGAGCCTGCGCGCGATCGATGAAGCGACGGGCAAGGAAAGCTGGCATACCGCGCTCGGCAAGTTCGATATCGTGGACCCTCCGGCGACGCATGAGGGCAAGGTGGTGCTGAGCACCCAGGCCGGTACCGATGGCGATGCGCTCATGTTCTTCGACCAGCGCACCGGCGCGCTGCTCGACAAGCGGACCATCCCGAGCCGGCGCACGCCCGGCCATTCGACGGCCGACATGAGGATGGCGCCCGTCATTGCAGGCGGCGGCATTTACGTGAACGACCGCGGCGCCGGCAAGCTGATTGCGAAGTTCGACGCCGCGACCCATGAGCTGCTGTGGGAAAGCGACTGGACGGGAGCGCCGAATCACGCGCTCGCGCCGGCAATCGAGCGGGACCGGGTCTATGTGTCCTTGTCCGATGGCGGCCTGGCCGGCTTCGATGCCGCGAGCGGCAAGCAGCTGGTGGATCATCACCGGCAATTCACCGATAGCCCGATGGACGGCATGGTTGCGGACGGCGCCGCGTATGCCCTCTCTCGGAACGGCCTGGTAGCGACCAGCCTCGGGCAGGGCAGCTTCAGGTGGCAAGGCCCGGTGCTGTTGTCGATGGCCGCGCCGCCGGGCGCCGTGCTGTATGGCGTCGCCAACGGTGCCATACAGGCGATCGACCGCGCCACCGGGAAGATCCTGTGGAGCATGGCGTCGCCGGCGCCGACCTCGGTGTCGAACCCGGTGCTGGCAACCAAGAATTTGCTGTTCGTTAGCAGCTACCCGCAAAACAGCATGGGCACCTATGCAATCGACATCTCCGCCCGAAAAGTCGTGTGGTCCTGCCAGGAAGGCGGCTGGCTGTCGATCTCGCCGAACGGCGTGCTGTACATCACGCCGCCCAGCGGAGAGATCACGGCGGTCAACCTTAAATAAGCTCAAATAAGCTTAAATAGGCGCAGGCAAGAGCGGTGATTAGCGCATTGTTAGCTGAAGAATTTTGATGGATATCTCTTCCAAATGAGGCACTTCGCCCCCATTTTTCTTGTCTGAGCGGATGTCGGAAACCGAGGCGTCCGCCAGCTTGCAGAGCCTTGAAAAACTTGCCTGCAAGGCCAGCCAAACAGGCATAATAACGGACGCATATCAACAGTTTCCCCGGCACTTAGTCAACACGCAGAGCCGGGGATCAAACATAGGAGTTTCATCATGGCATCAGTCAACAAGGTCATCATCGTCGGCAACCTCGGCCGCGATCCGGAAATCCGCTACATGCCGAGCGGCGACGCAATCGCCAACATCGCCGTGGCGACCTCGTACAAATCCAAGGACCGTAACACGGGCGAACAGAAAGAACTGACCGAATGGCATCGGATCTCCTTCTTTGGCCGCCTGGCCGAGATCGTCGGCCAATACCTGAAGAAGGGCTCGTCGGTCTATGTGGAAGGCCGCCTGCAGACCCGCAAGTACACGGATAAGGACGGCATCGAGCGCTACGCCACCGACATCATCGCCGAGAACATGCAGATGCTGGGCGGCCGCCAGGGCGCGGGCGGCGACAGCTTCGGTGGTGGCGACAGCTACGGCGGCGGCGAGAGCTACGACGCTCCGCCGAGCCGCCCGGCACCGCGCCAGGCACCGCCGGCACCGGCCGCCCGTCCGCAGCCGAAACCGGCCCCGAACTTCTCGGACATGGATGACGACATCCCGTTCTAAGCAAAAAAGTTGTTGTTGTTAATTGAAGCCGGTCCCTGTGGGCCGGCTTTTTCTTTGACTTGTCTTAAATCCTGATCCCGATGGAGCAAGGCATCGCCCGCCTCGACACGGGGAGCCGTCGTCCAGCCGCCGAAAGCGGTGTCGTTCAAGGCGGATGACTGCGGCATCACCGCCATGCTGAGCGGCGAAGGTGAATACGGTGGCGGCAGCAGCGCCTCCGAGCATTTCGCGGGTACGGCCTACAGCGGTGAACTGCAGCTCGAGCGCTCAGGCAAGGTTTCCGGTTTCGTGATGACCCACCCGATCAAGGTAGGCACCCGCTTGTCCGATTTTAAATCCTGGAGGATGGCCAGACCTGCTCGGAGACGATCAACGGCAACATCATGATCTTCAAAAAGTATTCGGCGACGCTCGCGCAGTGAATACAGGCGTGTGCCGGGGCAAGCGTGCGAGTCGTCGATGAGCAAGGCCGTACACTGCCAGCTTCTTATAAAAGAAAGGAGTGGCCATGCCTACCATCCGCACGTCCGGCGCCAACCCGACCGAGCTCTACTATTATGAACAAGGGCAGGGCAAGCCCGTGGTGCTGATCCACGGCTGGCCGCTCAGCCATCGCATGTGGGAATCGCAGATCACGGCGCTGTCCGAAGCGGGCTACCGCGTCATCGCCTACGACCGCCGGGGCTTCGGCCAATCGGGCCGACCGACCGCGGGCTACGACTACGATAGCTTTGCCGCCGATCTCAAGGACCTCATCAGCCAGCTGGACCTGCGCGACGCGGCGCTGGCCGGCTTCTCGATGGGAGGCGGCGAGGTGGCGCGCTATATCGGCCGCTACGGCACGGAGCGCCTGTCGAAGGCCATGCTGCTGGGTGCCGTGCCACCCTTCCTGCTGAAGACGGACGACAACCCGCAGGGCGTCGACAAGTCCGTGTTCGACGGCATGCTGGAGGGGGTTCGGCGTGATCGCATCGCCTTCCTGCAGAGTTTCTTTCCAAGTTTCTACAACCTGGACAAGAACGCCGAGCAGGGGCAGGATCTGCTGGCTTTCAGCAAGTGGCAGGCCTGGGCCGCGTCGCCCCTGGCGACCGAGCAATGCATCGTCGCGTTCGGCGAGACCGACTTTCGCGCCGACCTGGCGAAGTTCGACATCCCGACCCTGGTCGCGCACGGCGACGCCGACCAGATCGTGCCGATCGGCGTTTCCGGCCAGCGCTCGCACGAGATGATCCAGGGCAGCCGGCTCGAAGTGGTGAAAGGTGCGCCGCATGGCTTCGCCGCCACCCATGCCCAGCAGCTCAACGGCTTGATGCTGGATTTCCTGAAGTCCTGATCAAGTCGCGGACAAGGCTGCCAGTGAATTTGTGACACTGGCAGCGCCTTTATGTTGCATTCGGTTACAAAGCCCAACCCGCCTGGGGCCTGGGTGGCAGTGTTTGCGTCACGTTCTGTTCCACTTCATTCCGCACTGCGATATTCGCCGTCGCGTCTTTGCTTTCTTGTCAAAAAACAGTGCTAAATCAGCTTGATTCGGCTGTTATCATTCATCCGAATGGCTGATATCACGCGTCTTTTTCACGCATTTATCACTGAACGTCTCCTTATTTTCAAATTTCGAAAAAAATTTCCTTGTCAATTCCCCCATTCTGTCTATATCGCGCAACGCTTCGATAAATGCTTACAAATGGAAAGAATTTTTTTCCGTGTGGCAAAGCAAAACGGATCGAAGGGGCGTAGAATCTACTCCATCAGTTTCCGCACGCCAACTACTTATGGTTGGCGTTTTGCTTTCAACCAAAGAACATCAACGCAGAATGCCAACTCCGTCTCGCCCCACCAGCACCACCCGAGCCATCGCGCGCACCCGGTCGACCGCGCAGGCACAACAATATGCACTGCCCGTCTTGTTCGCGCTGTTCGGCGTGATCATGGGTTCCTGGGCCGGCCGTATCCCGGCGATGGCCGAACGCGTGCACGTCTCGCACTCGGCGCTGTCGATGGTACTGCTGTGCGGCGGCCTCGGCGCCGTCCTGTCCTACCCGATCTCGTCGCGCATGATGGGTTCGCTCGGCGCGCGCAAGACCCTGCTGTTCTCGGGCCTGGCCCTGCTGTGCGTGCTGATCGCCATCGGCGTCGCGCCGACCGTGCCACTGCTGATGATGGCCGTACTGAGTCTGGGCATTACCGCCAGCACTTTCGACGTCGCCATCAACTCGGCTGCGACCGCCCGCGAAAAGGCCAGCGGCAAGTCGGAACTGTCGAAGCTGCATGGCCTCGGCTGCGCCGGCGGTCTGGCGGGCGCGACCCTGGGTAGCCTGATGGCCAGCCTGCACATCGCCCCGGCCACCCACTTCCTGATGCTGGCCGCGCCGCTGGCCATCATCCTGTATTTCGCTTTTACCCTGCTGGATGCGGACGACGTCGGCGCCACCGTCGAAAAGAAATCGTTCTCGTTGCCGCGCGGCCCGCTCCTGATGCTGGGCGTGCTGGGCTTCCTGGGTTCGATGGCCGAAGGCAGCATCGCCGACTGGAGCGGCGTGTTCCTGAAAGAGCATTTCGGCGCGTCGGACGGCCTGGCGCCGCTGGCCCTGTCCTGCTTCTCGGTGATGATGCTGCTGGCCCGCCTGGTCGGCGACAAGCTGAAGCTTCGCTATGGCGCCCGTTCCCTGGTCACCAGCGGCTCGATGCTGGGCGCGGCCGGCCTGTTCTTCGCGGTGCTGTCGCCGAACGCCTACTTCGCCCTGTTCGGCTTCGCCGTCGCCGGCATGGGCATGGCCCTGGTGTTCCCCTTCGTGTTCAGCGCCGCCGGCGCACAAGGCCCGGCAGCCCTGGCCGGCGTGGCCAGCATGGCCTACAGCGGCAGCCTGATGGGTCCGCCGGTGATCGGCGCCATCGCCCAAGGCATGGGCATGCAGATCGCCATCGCCTACGTCGGCGGCCTGGCAGCGCTGATCGCTTACGTGGCCAGCCGCGCACGCATGCTGAAGTAATCCGTTTTACTCCTCTTCCTTTTGTCGGGGCGGTTGCCGGAAGGCGCCGCCCTTTTTCATGCCCTCGCCATTCAGGCGGGCAGGACGGTATCCTCGCGCTCGCGCAGCCACTGGCGCGGCGACATCCCGACGTTCTCGGTGAAGGCGCGCGTGAAGGCGGGCTGGCTGCCATAGCCGACCTGGGCACTGACGACCTTGACCGGCAAGCCCTTGCGCAGCAGCTGGCAGGCCAGGCTGATGCGCCAGCGGGTAAGGTACTCGATCGGCGGCATCCCGAGCACGTTCCTGAAATGTTCGGTAAAGGCGGTGCGCGACATGCAGGCCAGGCTGGCCAGCGACTGCACTTGCCAGGATGCGTGCGGACGGGCATGCATGGCATCGAGCACGCGTGCCAGCTGCTGGTCGGCCAGCCCGGCCAGCATGCCGGCATTCAGCTGCCCAGTGTCGAACTGGTGCCGTATCACCTGAATCATCAGGACATCGCACAGCCGGTCCAGCACGAACTCGTGGCCCTGCCGCGCCCGGGACGCCTCGGCGAACAGCAGGTCGAGCGTATGCCGCACGGGCTCCAGTTCCCGCAGCGGCAGATACATATAGTCCGGGAATACGCGCATCAGCGGATTGGCGCTGCCATCCTCGAAGGCGATCGTCGCACACAACAGGGTGGCGCTGGCGCCGGCCGGCACTTCCAGGCGGTGGCTCATTCCGCGCGGATAAAACATCATCGCCGGTTCTTCGATCCGCACCACTTCTCCATGTGCGTGGGCGAACACGACCGGTCCCTTGCGCACCAGGTGCAAGTGGCCGGTCCGGCCGTCCTCATGGAACTGGCTGGCAGCGCAGAAGTCGCCGTTAAAGAAGACGCGCGCACCGAAGGTGTAGCGTCCTAGCAAGCTTGAGAGTTTGTCCACGGGTGAGGCTGAATCAACACTTAATCATCAATTCTGGACGATGTGCAATTTTTCCGCACGGCAAAACTATGCAATTCAGGCGACAATACAACGTTTTCATCAAATTTGTACTGACAAATTTGTTGCAGTAGAGATCGCACTCCTCATCACCGGCACCTGTTCTTCACATCGTGCGCCGGTTCTTTCCCAGTCAATGAAACGAACATGAGACACCTCAGTATCAAAACCCTGATTGCGTCTGTTATCACCCTGCTCATCATCATCACGCTGGCGGTCGGTGCGCTGGGCTATTTCATGACCCAGCACGCCGTCGCCCTGCTGGAAGGCGTATCGCTGCGCGACGCGCGCCAGCAAGCCATGATTGCCAACCTGACGCTGCGCATGGAGACCAACCGCAGCCAGCTCCTCCAGGCCTTGCAGCACAACCCGGCGACGGACTACGCGAAAATGCATGACCATCCGCTGTCGGTGCACTTCAAGCTCATCGCCGACAACACGCGTGCGCTGGAACAGGCCCGCGACGAGTTCACGGCGTCGCTGCGCACGCCCCAGGCCAAGGAGCTGGTGCGCCAGTGGTACGAGCAGAGCGGCGGCCTGGGGATCGGCGACGTGAGCGCCGCCGCCAAGGCCATCGAAGCCGGACAGTGGGACGAAGCCGAGCGCATCCTGATCAAGCAGGTCAACCCGACCTATAAAAAGGCCCAGCCCGCCTACGAGGCCCTGCAGGACCTGCTCGGCAAGCGCGGCCACGCCAATGCCGAGATGGCGCATGCCGAGACCGTCACCCGGGAGATCTGGATGCTCGCCGCCGTCGTCACGGGTTGCCTGGTCGGCATCGCCGCCGCGGTCTTCCTGACGCGCAGCATCGGTGCGCCGCTGCAGCAGGCCGTCGCCATCGCACGCCGCGTCGCCCAGGGCGACCTGAGCGGCAATATCGAGACCGGTTCGCGCAACGAATTCGGCCAACTGCTGGCAGCGCTGGGCGACATGAACGCCGGTTTGGCGACCATCGTCGGCGAAGTGCGCACCGGCGCCGACACGATCGCCGAGGCATCGACGCAGATCAGCGCCGGCAACATGGACCTGTCCTCGCGCACCGAACAGCAGGCCAGCACGCTCGAAGAGACCGCGGCCTCGGTCGAAGAGCTGAGCTCGACCGTGAAGCAGAATGCCGAGAATGCCGAGCAGGCGAACAGGCTGGCGGCCTCGGCTTCCGACATCGCGGCCAGGGGCGGCAGGGTGGTGGCCGAGGTGGTGCAGACCATGGGTGCGATCGACGGCTCCGCCCGCAAGATCGTCGACATCATTGCCGTGATCGACGGTATCGCTTTCCAGACCAATATCCTGGCGCTGAACGCAGCCGTCGAGGCGGCGCGCGCCGGCGAACAGGGCCGCGGGTTTGCCGTGGTGGCGGGCGAGGTGCGTTCGCTGGCGCAGCGTTCGGCCGCGGCGGCCAGGGAAATCAAGGAGTTGATCACCGACTCGGTGGCGAAGGTCGACAGCGGTGGACAGCTGGTGGAACAGGCCGGCGCCACGATGCAGGAAGTCGTCACCAGCATCCGTCGTGTTGCCGACATCATGGGGGAAATCACCACTGCCAGCCAGGAACAGAAGCTCGGCATCGAGCAGATCCACCAGGCGATCAGCCAGATGGACCAGGTCACCCAGCAGAATGCCGGCATGGTCGAGGAAGCGGCGGGCGCCGCCCAGTCGCTGCAGGAGCGCGCCACCGGCCTGGCCGGCCTGGTCAGCGTGTTCCGCCTCGGCGGCCCGGTAAAGTGGGAGACCGTGTAAGCCATTCCCTTGCGCCGCGCCAAAGCCAGGTGCGGACGCACGAACTCCAATACGGCTGAGGACTCCAAACGCTGTGACCATATTGACCAGCACGGTGGAGTCTTCATGCACAGCAAAATCGACGCGGCATCGGTCGTGGCTTTCCAGGACCGGCAATTGCGCAGCCCGGACTGGCCCATCTTCGACGCCCCCCAGTCCGGCGCCTGGACCTGGATCGCCGCCAACCATCGCTACAACGGCCTGCTGTGGCGCGAGGAAGACCGCGCGCGCCGGCTCGACGTGCCGCCGGCCGAAATCGCCGCCAGCAAGCGCCTGATCGACCGCTACAACCAGAAACGCAACGACGCGGTCGAGGCCCTCGACGAGCGCCTGCTGGGCGAGCTCGAACGCGTCAGCCGCCAGCCCGGCGCGCGCCTGTCGAGCGAAACTGCGGGTGCGATGATCGACCGCCTGTCGATCCTGGCGCTGAAGATCCATCACATGCGCGCGCAGGCCCGGCGGCACGAAGCCGGCGCCGAGCACATGCATGCCTGCGCCTGCAAGCTCGAGCGCCTGGTGGCGCAGCGCCGGGACCTGACGTCCTGCCTGGACAGCCTGCTGGCCGAGGCCCGGGCGGGACATGCCTTCTTCAAGGTCTACCGCCAGTTCAAGATGTACAACGATCCCAGCCTGAATCCCTGGCTGTACGGGAAGGCGCAGGGGAAGGCGGCGCCGTGAGCGACATCATCGACGTCTTGGTGCCCACCTTTAACCGGCCCGCGGCGCTGGCGGTGACGCTGGCCGCGCTGGGCTTCCAAACCTGGCCGTCCCTGCGCATCGTGGTTTCCGACCAGTCCGACGGCGCGGGCGCCTATGCCCACGGCGAGGTGCAGGCCGTGCTGCGCTACCTGCGCGCGGCCGGGCGGCAGGTCGAGACCTGGCGCAACCTGCCGCGCCGCGGCATGGCCCAGCAGCGCGCCTTCCTGCTGGAGCAGGTGCAGGCGCACTACTGCCTGTTCGTCGACGACGACGTCATCCTCGAACCAGATCTGGTGGCGCGCCTGCATGCCGTGATCGAGGCCGAAGGCTGCGGCTTCGTCGGCAGCGCCCTGCACGGGCTCAGTCACCTGGGCGAGGAAAGGCCGGCCCAGGAACGCATCGAGTTCTGGGACGGCCCGGTGACGCCCGAAACCGTGCGTCCCGGCAGCGCAGCCTGGGCGCGGCATCATCTGCACAGCGCCGCGAACCTGTTTCACGTGCAGTCGCGTCTCGGACTGGAGGGCAAGGACGGCGACGCCGCAACGCGGACCTACAAAGTGGCCTGGGTCGGCGGCTGCGTGCTGTTCGACACGGCCTGTTTGCGGGCCGCCGGCGGCTACGATTTCTGGACCGCGCTGCCCGCCCAGCATTGCGGCGAAGACGTACTGGCCCAGCAGCGCGTCATGGCCCGCTACGGCGGCTGCGCCATCGTGCCCTCGGGGGCCTACCACATGGAGCTGCCAACCACGGTGACGGCGCGCGCCATCGATGCACCCTACGTGCTGCCCCTCGAGTGAGGCCGCAGTGAGCCTGAACGAGGTCCGCAAGATCGCGGTGCTGCGGCCGAACGCGGTGGGCGACTTCGTGTTCGTCCTGCCGGCCCTGCACACCCTGAAACACCGCTATCCGGATGCCGAACTCGTCCTGCTCGGCAAGCCCTGGCATGCCGGCTTCCTGCGTGATCGGCCGGGGCCGGTGGACCGCGTGGCCGTGATGCCGCCCGTGCCCGGTGTGGGCGCGCCGGTCGGGGCAGCCTGCGACGAGAGGGAAGTCGACCGTTTCGTCGATGCGATGCGTGCGGAGTGCTTCGATATCGCGCTGCAGATGTTTGGCGCCGGACATTATTCGAATCCTTTCCTGATGCGCCTGGGCGCACGCCTGAGCGTCGGCGCGCGCGGGGAGGGCGCGCCCGCGCTGGAGCGCTGGGTGCCGTACTGCGAACCCAATAACCGCCGGCTGGCGTTGCTGGAAATTGCGGGCCTGGTGGATGCCTGGCCGGGGACGCCGCCGCTGCCTTCGCTGCCTCCAATGCCGGAACTGACGGTGACGGATGCCGACCGTCGCGAAGCTGCCGCCGCCATGCCGGCGGCCGTGGCGGCCGCGGCGTTCGGCACCGGCGAGCGCCTCGCCCTGCTGCAGCCCGGCGCCACCGACTTGCGCCGCTGCTGGCCGGCCGAGCGTTTCGCGGCGCTCGGCGACCGCCTGGCGCAGGCCGGGATGCGGGTAGCCGTCAACGGCGCCGCCGGCGAGGCGGCGCTGGTGGGCGCGGTGGTCGGCGCCATGCGCCATCCCGCCATCGCGCTGGCCGGTAAACTCAGCCTCGGCGGCCTGTGCGGTTTGCTGGAGCGTGCTGCGCTGGTCGTGTCGAACGACACCGGCCCGCTGCACCTGGCGCTGGCGCTGGGCCGGCCCAGCGTCGGTATCTTCTGGCTGACCAACCTGATCGAAGGCATGCCGCTGCGCCAGTCCCCCCTGCGGGCGGCGCTGTCGCTGCGGACGTGCTGTCCGGTCTGCGGCCGGGACAACGTCGCCACGCGCTGCCCGCACGACGAGAGTTTCGTGGCGGACGTGGGCCTGGAACAGGTGGCGCACCTGGCTTTATCCCTGCTTCGCTAAGGCCCCTACAAATCCTCATCTTATTTAGTCACCAGTAAGGCCACATGCCGACGCTGCGCTGCCGGCTCGGCGCCGTGCCGGACAACAGGGCGCGCGCATGCTTCAGCACCATCGTGGCACGCTGGGCGTCCGGATCCCAGATGCAGCGGTGGCTATGACGGTCGAGCGGTGCCCAGCGCGCGATGTCGGCCTTGCTGAACACCACCACGCTCTTGAGCTTCAAGCCGGCGGCGATGTGGGACACGCCGGTATCGTTGCACAACAGCAGCTTGGCCTTGCGCATCAGCGCAGCCATGGCGCCGATCGAGATCGGGGCGGCGGTGTCGACCGGCCGGTGGTGCATGTGGGCCGCCACCTCGGCCGTCAGGTCGGCTTCGCTGGCCGCGCCGGTCAGCACGGGCTTCAGGCCGAATTCCGCTGCCAGGCGGTCGCCCACCTCGGCGAACTGCCGCGGCGGCCAGCACTTGTCGCGCTGGCGCGCGCCGGGATGGATGCAGAAATAGGCCGCGTCCTGCAGTGGTTTCGCGAGGCCGCTGGCGTCGAGTTCCTCCTCGTCCTGCTGCGACAGCGGAAACTCCAGGTGCAGCCCGGCCGGTTCGGCGCCCAGCTCCTCCATGAGGGGCAGCAGGCGCTCCGGCTCGGCGCCGGTCTGGGGGTAGGGGAGCAGGACGGCACGTTCGCGCATGACCGGTTCGCCGCGGCAGTAGCCCGCCATCGCCCTGGCGCCGAAGCCGCTGACGATGTCGTTGCTGACGTCGCCGCTGCCGTGCAGCTGGATCGCCAGGCCAAAGCCGCGCGTACACAGGCTGGTGTAGAAGCGCGCCAGCCCGTCGTGCTGCACCGGCTGCTCGGGGAGCAAGGGGTGGCCGGGGAAGGGGATGAATTCGTCGATGTAGCCGCTGAAACGGTCGGCGAACTGCTGCGCCCAGGGTAGGCCGACCAGGGCGATGTGCGCGTGCGGCACGGCGGAGCGCAGCGCCCGCAGGGCCGGCACGGCGCACAGCATGTCGCCCAGGTGGAGCGCGCGGAAGACGACGACGGAGGATGGGTCGAGGCGTTGCAGGAGTCGGCGGCGGTGCATGTTTCCTCCGCTAGCAAGTGTCCGGATAAAAGCCGGGACAAGAGGCGGCGCAGGGGCCCAGCCGGTCGAGTACGTTGCGGGTGATCCGTTCGACCCGGCGGTCGCGGCCGCAGCCCAGCACCTGGGGCCAGTCCGTCGTACCCGCCGAGAACACGCTGCCCTTGCGCCGGTAGATGCCCAGCGTGGCCGCATGCACGCCTTCACCCGCCCCATGTCGTTCGCGCGGCGGCAACTCTTGCCAGCGCGGGCCGAGGGGCGAGGCCGCCAGCAGCTGGTAGCTCGACGGTGTACCGCTCTCGTCGGCCCAGGACGACAGGACCGCGCCGTAGCGGACGTCGAAGGCATCCAGGGGGGCGCCGTCGCATTCGTAGCCGACCAGCGGTGGCCAGCTGTCGCGCCCGAACGCATCGCCGCGCGCCAGGCCGGTGCCGGCGAAGATCCAGTGGTCGGGCTGCTGCACGATGAAGCCGGCGGTGTCGCGCGGCCCGTCCCACCAGCCGCCGCCGTGGCGGTAGCTGACGCCGCACAGCATGTCTTCCGGCCGCGCCGCGCCACCCGGTGGCCACCAGTGATCCAGCGCGCCGCGCGGCCCACCCTGGTGGCAGACCATGGCCGCGCCGCCGTCGACCAGGTGGATGCGCCACCAGCACAGGTTGGCGGCGAAGAAGGCGACGTTGCCGTCCTCGGCGACGAAGTCCTCGACCGCGTCGCGCGTGGCTTCGCTCCAGTATTCGTCATGCCCGGCCGACAGCAGCAGGCGGTAGCCACGCAGCAGGCCGGGATCGGCATGGATGTCGAGGTCGGTGCAGAAATCGGGGGCATAGCCATTGCGCACCAGCCAGCGGATGAAGCGCGCATCCCAGTGCGCGAAGGACTGGCGCGGTGAGCCGGCATCGTAGTGATCGGCCGCGCCCCACACCGGTCCGCCCATGCCGCCGCCGGGACGGCGCAGCGAGACGCGTGCGCCGGGCGGGCTGCTGGAGCGTGGCGGCCGGTGGTAGAAGCAGGCGCCGCCGCTGCAGTTGTAGGCGTGGTAGGTGGCCAGCGGCAGTTTGTAGAGCAGGCCACCACCTAGTGCGCCACGCCCTGTCCCTTGTTCGCGCACCACGAACAATGCCGCGCCATGGTCGCGCGCCAGGTCGAACACGCGCTTGCGGCCTTCTTCCTCCAGTTCGGCGATGTAGACGGCGGACGGCCAGTCGGGCGGGATGGCAAAGCCGTAGGCGGGCCAGTCCCAATCCTGGTCCGCCGCGCCGTCCTCGGCATGGCGGCCGGGCAAGCATCCGGTGCGCGACATCAGCGCCGGACCGTCGCCCCAGCGGTAGAAGGCGACGCGGAAGCGCGGGCTGTCGGTCGCCACGTGCAGGGTGAGTGTGTCGCCCTGCATCACGCTGGCGTGCCGCGGATAGCCGCGGATCATGCCGGCAACTCCGGCTCGCTGCGCTTGGTGATGAGGAAGGGCGGCATGGCCAGTGCGTGCAGGGGCATGCGCCGGAACGCGGCGATCGCTTCCTGCGGCGTTTCCACGATCGGCTCGTCCTTGCCGTTGAACGAGGTGTTCAGCAGCACCGGCACGCCGGTCAGCATGTCGAAGCCCTGCAGCAGGCGGCGCAGCAGCGGATCGTCGTCCGCGCTCACCGTCTGCAGGCGCGCGGTGCCGTCGACGTGGGTGATGGCCGGCACCTGCGCCGCCACCTGCGGGCGCACCGGCGCCGCGAACTGCATGAAGGGAGAGGGGCCGGACAGGTCGAACCAGTCGGCGGCGCGCTCCTCGAGCACCGCCGGGGCCAGCGGACGGAACCATTCGCGCTGCTTGACCTTCGCATTGATCCAGTCGCGCGTGACGGCTCGGCGCGGATCGGCCAGGATGCTGCGGTGCCCGAGGGCGCGGGGGCCGAATTCGCCGGCTCCCTGGTAGAGGCCGAGCACGCGGCGGCTGGCCAGCAGCTCGAGGATCCGGCCACACAGCACGTCCAGCGCCGGCAGGACTTCGATTCGCAGGTCGTCGCGGTCGAGCAGGGCGGCTTCGATCTCCTGCCGTGCCGGCGCCGGGCCGAGGTAGTCGTGGGTCCAGCGGTAGGAGCAGCTCTTGCCGGCGAGTTCGGTCAGGCCGTACAGTGCGCAGCCGAGGGCGGTGCCGGCGTCGCTCGGGGCAGGCGGAATGAAGACCTCGCGGAACGGCGTCTCGCGCAGCAGGCGCTCGTTGGCCGAGCAGTTCAGGGCGGTGCCGCCGGCAAAGCACAGGCTGTCGAGCCGGGTCTGGGCATGCAGCCAGCGCGCCACTTCCAGCAGCGCATCCTCGAAGGCGCGCTGGCCGGCCGCGGCCAGGTTGGCGCAGTCGGCCAAGGCGACGCCGGGCTGGCCGTAGCGGAAGCGTTCGCGCTCGCGCAGCACCTCGCGCCAGGGTGTCGGCATGCCGACCTGGGAGGCTTCGACGCTCAGGGAAGGCAGGCGGAGGGCGTGCGGGTTGCCGTGCGGGGCCAGCCCCATCACCTTGCCTTCGTTGCCTTCGCCGGGGAAGATGGCCTGGGTCAGCAGGAAGTAGAACATGCCCAGGCCGACCAGGCGCGCGTCGTCGCGGTCCCACAGCTGCTTGCCGATGCACAGCACGCGTTCGCGGTCGGCGCGGTAGAACGAGGCGACTTCGCGCCAGTCGCCGGGCACGTAGGCGGCGCCGGCCCAGTACTCGGTGAGGTCCGACACCGGGCTGCCCTGGCCGTCGACGATCATTACCGCGGCGTTGCGGAAGGGCGAGGGATGGAACACGCTGTACACGTGGGCAAGGTGGTGCGAGATGCGCGCGCGCCGGCAGTCGGGGGCGAGGCGCAGGCTGGCCGCCAGTTCCTCCTCGTACAGCGGCAGCTGCTTCGCTTCCTCGTCGGAGGAAAAGCATTCGACCACCACGTCGATCGGACGCTCGGGCCAGGGCAGACGCGGGAGATAGAGGTCGCGGACGTCGCCCGCCTGGCCCCCATGGTGTTTGCGGCGCGTCAGCCGTTCCTTCTGGATCGCCCACAGCAGCCGCGAGCCCTGCATCAGGCAGACGCTGGCGTCCTGGGTCCGGTTAATGCCAAGCATCACGGGAGCATCGCTCATCATTTTCTCCTTCTTCGTGTGCGCTGCAAGGGTCCAGCGAAGGCTTGGAGCATGATGAGCCGCGATTAGTTCTGCGCCGGTGGACGAGGGATATCAGGGCGCGCTGATCGAAGCTGTGCGTGTCGCGGTATCATAGTGTTCACTCGCTACCGGATACCGCCATGCTCCAGACGCCCGCCTCGTTCACGCCCCTGATCGCCCCTCCACAGGCATCGCAGCAAGCGCAAGACACGCTGTCGTTCATCTTCCATGCCGGCCGCCTGCTGGTGCGCGAAGCCGACCTGGCCCTGCCGGAGCGCGCCGCCATCGCCAGCCTGGAACTCGATCCGCAGGCGCTGCAGCCGGTCGGCCTGCTGGAAGGCCGCTATTGCCAGGCCGGGTGGGTCGACGACGAATTGCGCGCACCGCAGGGGTATGCCTGGCGCGGCCTGCGCTCGCTGTTCGCGGAGCTGGATGAAGCGCTGCTCGGCGTGGCCGCGCGCGCGGCCCAGGTTGCCGAATGGGCGCGCACGCACCGCTTCTGCGGCGCCTGCGGCAGCGGCACCGCGCGCCTTGGCGGCGAGCGCTGTTTCAAATGCACGAACTGCGGCCACATGGCCTATCCACGCATCTCGCCGGCCATGATGGTGCTGATCCGCAAGGGAGATTCCGTCCTGCTGGCCCTGCACACGCAGTCGGCAGCGAAGCGCTTCGTGCCGCTGGCCGGTTTCCTGGAGGCCGGCGAATCGATCGAGGAAGCGGTGCACCGCGAGGTGTTCGAGGAAGTCGGCCTGCGCGTGCATAACCTGCGCTATTTCGGCAGCCAGTCCTGGCCCTTCCCGCACTCGCTGATGATTGCCTTCACGGCGGACTACCTGGACGGCGCGATCCGCACCGATCCGAACGAAATCCTCGAAGCGCGCTGGTTCGGACCAGGCGACGAATGGCCGGAGCGCGTGCCCCACGTATCGGTGTCGAGCGTGCTGGTCGACGCCCACCGGCCGGAAGGGCGCTAACCTGTATACATCGCGTCGTTCCCGCCTGCGCGCGAACGACGCGTACAACGGCTCAGGGCAGCGGCACCGGCGTAGCGGCGATCTTGCCTTCGATGCGCACCGAGGCCGGCACTTCCTCCGGCTTGGCGCCGGTGGCGCGCATCCGCACCACGCGCTGCATCAGGTCGAACCAGAAGGGCGCGCCGAACAGCGTGGTGGTGGCGGTGATGAGCCAGCCCGCCACCTGCAGCGCGAAGTCGGCGTTCAGGACCGGCGGAAACTTGCTCCAGCCGATAGGCAGCGCCATCAGGGCGTCGATCGCGGCCGGGTCCAGCGCGCCCGGCACATCCCGCAGGTGGGCGGCCAGGGCCGGCTGCTGCCACAGGGTGCGGAACAAGTGGATGCTGTCGATATTGAACAGGATCGCCAGCAGCAGCGACAGCAGCAGCGAGATCAGGAGCTGGCTACGTTTATAGGCGCCGGACATGCGCGCCATCGCATTGTCGAACCAGCCCGCCAGCATGGCCTGGAACTGCTGCAGGTCCTGCGCGCGGCTGAGCATGCCCAGCATGGCCGTGCGTATCTGTGGATCGGGAATCGCATCGATGGCGCTGCGCAGCTGAACGAAATCGCCCGGCACCTTCCACAGGCTGTCGACCAGGGCAATCGCAAAATGCGCCGGTTCGATGTAGGATGGACGGGAAGCAAGCGCGCGCTCGTCCGCGGCATTGCCGTCGGTGTGCGGATTGACCAGCGGATGGGCATACACGGCGCGTGCCAGGCCGTCAAATTGCGGGTCGTTGAGCATGCTCTTGACCCCGGCCAGCAGGGTGTTGGCACGCAGGCGGAACAGGGACGCCAGCGCCTCCTGCAGGGTAGTGACGATCAGGGCCACCGTGCCGTAGCAGAAGGTCAGGCCGATGGCGACTTCCAGGACAGTGCTGCCGAGCATGGCTGTTCTCCAGGAGTGAAAAGGACCTCGACCACGCTAGCGCATCCCTGCCGCGGCTGCCTCCATTTTGCTCAAAGAAATGCCTTGCGATCTGTGGATCGACGGCATTTTCTATATACTCTCGGCAGTCTTCAATTTTAGGGTTAACCATGTCTGACAAAGAAGTCTTCACCGAAAACGACTGGCGCCGCCTGCTGTCCAGCCTCGGCGAAGATCCCGACCGTCCCGGCCTGCACGAGACCCCGGCGCGCGTCGCCAAGGCCTGGAAGCACTGGACTTCCGGCTACGAGCAGAATCCGGTCGAGATCCTCAAGGCGTTCGAGGATGGCGCCGAGGAATACAATGAGCTGATCGTGGTGCGCGGCATCCCGGTCTACAGCCACTGCGAGCATCACCTGGCCCCGTTCTTCGGCAAGGCCACCGTCGGCTATCTGCCGAACGGCAAGATCGTCGGCCTGTCGAAGCTGACCCGCCTGGTCGACGTGTTCTCCAAGCGCCTGCAGGTGCAGGAGCGCCTGACGGTCCAGATCGCCAATACGCTGATGGAAGTGCTGGAACCGAAGGCCGTCGGCGTGGTCATCAAGTGCCGCCACATGTGCATGGAAAGCCGCGGCATCCGCACCCCCGGCGAGGAAACCATCACCTCGGCCCTGCTGGGCGAACTGCAGCCGAACCTGGCGCTGCGCACCGAGTTCCTGTCGCTGGCCCGCGACTGAGCGCCTGACACACATCCTCATGGCGGCGTTGCATCGTCTCGCCATACTCGCGTACCGTCTTCGATGATGCGTCGGGCGGCCGCATCCCTTGCCCTGAGGGCGTTTGTTGAACTCCCTGAACTTTTCGGGCGGCTGCTCGCCGCCCATCCTCTCCTTGTGCTGTAAATAAACGCAGCATTGTGCGGAATCCGCTGCTACACTGTATTGACGGAGATTCGCCATCCGACCACATCGTCGGAATCACGAAGCCATCATGTCCTGGTCGGGAACCGTTCCGGATCACGCGTCTCCAATTGTCTTTTGAGCCAATGGTCTTTTGAGGCGAACGACATGAACAGGCCCACATTTCCTAGCGATGTAACGCGCGAGCAGTTCGACACCGTCCGTGAGATGCTGGAAGCGGCGCGCCGCAAGACCAGGCCGCGCAAGCACGACCTGTACGATGTCTTCTGCGCCGTCCTGTATTTCCTGCATACCGGCAGCGCCTGGCGCAGCATGCCGCCCGAGTTCCCGCCCTGGCGTACCGTGCACGAGTACTTCACGCAATGGACTATGCTGCGCGATGGCGACCGCACCCTGCTCGAAAGCGCCCTCGAACGTCTCGGGCGCAGCACCGAGATCGCGCGGCTGCGCCAGCTGACCGGACAACGATAGGACATACTATGCAGGATACGAAGCTGGGCCGGAACGGTCCGGATACTTCTCGCATTGGCCTCGGTTGCATGGGCATGTCGGACCTGTACGGGCCGACCGACCGCGTCGAGAGCATCGCGACCATTCACGCCGCCCTCGACGCCGGCATCACCCTGCTCGACACGGGCGACTTCTACGGCATGGGCCACAACGAGATGCTGATCCGCGAGGCGCTGGCCGGCAGGCCGCGCGACAGCGTGCAGCTCAGCGTCAAGTTCGGCGCCCTGCGCGGGCCGGACGGCGCTTGGAGCGGCTACGATTGCCGGCCGCAGGCGGTGCGCAACTTCGTCGCCTACAGCCTGAAGCGCCTGGGTACCGACTACATCGACATCTACCGCCCCGCGCGCCTGGACCCGGCCGTGCCGATCGAGGATACCGTCGGCGCGATCGCCGACCTGGTCAAGGCCGGCTACGTGCGCCACATCGGCCTGTCCGAAGTCGGCGCCGACACCCTGCGCCGCGCCAGCCGCGTACACCCGATCAGCGACCTGCAGATCGAATATTCGATGATCTCGCGCGGCATCGAGCGTGCGATCCTGCCGGCGGCGCGCGAGCTCGGCATCGGCATCACGGCCTATGGCGTGCTGTCGCGCGGCCTGATCAGCGGGCACTGGACGAAAGACCGGCAGGGAGACAAGGATTTCCGCAGCCTGGCCAGCCCGCGTTTCCAGGGCGGCAACCTGGACGCCAACCTGGCCCTGGTCGAGCGCCTGCGCGCGCTGGCGCAGGAATTGAACGCGAGCGTGGCGCAACTGGCGATCGCCTGGGTGGTGGCCCAAGGGGCCGACATCGTGCCGCTGGTCGGCGCGCGCCGCCGCGACCGCCTGCGGGAGGCGCTGGGCGCCCTCGACCTGACGCTCCGGCCCGAAGACCTTGCCCGCCTGGAAGCGATCGTGCCACCGGACGCGGCGTCCGGGGCGCGCTACAACCCCAACCAGATGGCCCACCTCGACAGCGAAATGGGCTAAGAGCGTCGAACGGCACCGCCATGGCGGCCTTGCATTCGTCTCGCCGTACCAGCGATCAGCGTACTGTCTTCGCGGTCCGCCGATGCGGCGATGCGCCGCGCGGCCGCATCCCTCCCTGGCGGTGTTGTTCGACGCCCCAGATTTGCGCACCAGTGTTTAAGTTCCCACTGCTGAGCTGATAAAGTCGAGCTTTGTCATACGCTCGTCAACTTATCATGCTTGAGAACATCAATCTGCTGTGGTTTTCCATGATCAACGCCAACGCCGGCCTGCACGGCTGGCGCCTGGAGCTGGCCCTGTTCTGCGCCGAATGGCTGATCCTGCTGGTGCCGATCGGCTTGCTCGGCCTGTGGATGAGCGGCGCGGCGGCGCAGCGCGAGGCGGCCGTGAAGGCGCTGGCGGCGACGGGTGCCGCGCTGGGCATCAATGCCCTGATCGGCCTGCTGTGGTACCACGCGCGTCCCTTCGTCGCCGGCGTCGGCCACAGCTTCATGCACCACGCGCCGGACAGCTCTTTCCCGAGCGACCACGGGACCATCATGTTCACCGTCGCGCTGGTGCTGGCCGCCAGCAGCGTGCCGGCGGCGAAGCGCTTCGGCCGCTCGCTGCTGCCGCTGGCCCTGGTGGTGGCGTGGGCGCGCGTCTTCCTGGGTGTGCACTGGCCGATGGACATGCTGGGTGCGCTGGCAGTGGCGCTGGGCGTGACCCTGCTGTTCCAGGCGCGCCTGCTGGATGGCTTGTGCGCGCTGCTCACGGCATCGATGGGGTCGCTGTACCGGCGTGTGCTGGCAGGCCCGATCGCGCGCGGCTGGCTGCGGCCGTGACCGGCATGGCCCGGGTGACCGGGTAATTATTGCGAGGAAGCGACCGAGCCTTCGGCGCGTTCGAACACCAGCTTTTTCGCGCCGTCCAGGTGGAACACCCCGATCGGCTGGGCCTGCACGTTGTCGGAAGGCGGCGGCAGCTGGGAGCAGCCCTGGGTTTCCACCTGCCACATCACGTCGCCCGAGCGCAGCAGGAAGCTGTCTTCGCCGGTCGAGAACAGCTCGACGTTCAGGTCGGCCATGGGCGCCTTGCCGAGGTCGAACTGGCGCTGGCAATCCGGCAGCCGGGACGCGATCAGGCGCACGCCGGCCTGCTTGCTCCAGAAATAATCCTGCGTGACGATCACGGTCAGGGCGTGATCGTTGCCATTGATGACGTAGCTGGCCGATTCGTTGACGCAGCCGGCCAGCAGCAGTGGGGTCAGGAGCACAAGGGAGCGTAGGGTCATTTCCGGAGTATAAGACTCTTCAAAGCGCGGCCGCAACGGCACCTGTCGCATTTCTTATTTCTTGGCGGAATAGCATCTCGCGCGCTCCCCGATTTTTCGATTTCGGCCATCATGCAGCCGATGGAAAACCGAGACTACGAGCAGATGAACCCGCCGGGCGGCCACCCGGTCAAGATGTGGACCAGGGGCGTGCCGGTCGAGCCGGAGGCGAAGGAACAGCTGTCCAGGCTGGCACGCCTGCCCTTCATCTACCACCACGTGGCAGTGATGCCCGATGTCCACCTCGGCAAGGGCTCGACCATCGGCAGTGTGATCCCGACCCTGGGCGCCGTGATTCCGGCCGCGGTCGGCGTCGACATCGGCTGCGGGATGATGGCCGCCAAGACCACACTGCGCGCGGCGGACCTGCCGGACAATCTCGGCAAGCTGCGCAGCGCCATCGAGGAAGCGATCCCGCACGGGATGTCGCCCAAGACGCGCGGCCACAAAGGGCGCGATGCCGGCTCCTGGAACAATCCGCCGCCACCCGTCGACGCCGGCTGGGCCAGGCTGAAGGACGAATTCGACCAGCTGTGCCGCAAGTGGCCCAAGCTGCGCAACACCAACAACTACAAGCACCTCGGCACCCTCGGCAGCGGCAACCACTTCGTCGAGATCTGCCTGGACGAGGAAGGCTTCGTCTGGCTGATGCTGCACTCCGGTTCGCGCGGGGTCGGCAATGCGATCGGCACCCACTTCATCGAGCTGGCCAGGCAGGACATGCGCAAGCACATGGTCAACCTGCCCGACCAGGACCTGGCCTACCTCGAGGAAGGCACCCGGCATTACGACGACTACGTGGAAGCGGTCGGCTGGGCCCAGAAATTCGCGCGCGTGAACCGCGAAGTCATGATGCACAACCTGGTGCGCGCGGTGCGCAGCGTGATTCCGAAACCTTTCGAAACCCACGTCGAAGCGGTCAACTGCCACCACAACTACGTGCAGCAGGAGCGCCACTTCGGCAAGGACGTGCTGGTCACGCGCAAGGGCGCGGTGTCGGCGCGCGAGGGCGAGCTCGGCATCATTCCGGGCTCGATGGGGGCGCGCAGCTTCATCGTGCGCGGCAAGGGCAATCCCGAGAGTTTCAATAGCTGCAGCCATGGCGCCGGGCGCACGATGAGCCGCACCGAGGCCAAGCGCCGCTTCACGGTGCAGGACGCGCGCGAAGCTACCGCCGGCATCGAGTGCCGCAAGGACGAAGGCGTGATCGACGAAATCCCGATGGCCTACAAGGACATCGATGCCGTGATGCGGGCCCAGAGCGAGCTGGTGGAAGTCGTGCACACGCTGAAACAGGTGGTGTGCGTGAAGGGCTGAATATCCAAATTTCTTTGAAAGCGAGTGAAACCATGCCACAAGATGAACACAGAGTGGTGGAGCAAGGCGCGCATGCCGTAGCCCCGTCGCCGTATGCGCCGCCGCAGCCGCTGACGCTGCGGATCAACGGCGCCGAGCACGAGCTCACGATCGAGCCGCGCGTCACCCTGCTCGACGCCTTGCGCGAAGTCCTGCACCTGACCGGCACCAAGAAGGGCTGCGACCGCGGCCAGTGCGGCGCCTGCACCGTGCTGGTGGACGGCCAGCGCATCAACTCCTGCCTGACCCTGGCCGTGATGCACGACGGCCGCGAGATCGTCACGATCGAAGGCCTGGGCAGCGCCGGGCAGCCGCACCCGATGCAGCAGGCCTTCATGGACTGCGACGGCTTCCAGTGCGGCTACTGCACCCCCGGCCAGGTGTGTTCGGCGGTGGCGCTGCTCGACGAGGTCAAGCAGCGCCAGGCCAGCGCGGTCACCGAGGGCGAGCAGCTGGAGCCGGCCGCGCTTTCCGAGGACGAGATCCGCGAGCGCATGAGCGGCAACCTGTGCCGCTGCGGCGCCTATCCGAACATCGTCAAGGCGATCCACAGCGTCGTGCTGCGCCAGGCTTAAGCAAAGGAACCCTGCATGCAATCGATCTTCTACGAACGTGCCCGCGACGTGAACCACGCGATCGACCTGGCGCGCGAGCCGGGCACAAAATTCATCGGCGGCGGTACCAACTTGCTCGACCTCTATAAAAGCGGCATCGAAAAGCCGCTGCGCCTGGTGGACGTCAGCCGCCTCGCGCTCGCCGGCATCGAGGAGCTGCCGGACGGCGGCCTGCGCATCGGCGCGATGGCGACCAACACTGCGGTGGGCACCGACCCGCTGGTGCGCCAGCGTTACCGGGTGCTCTCCGAAGCTTTATTAAATGGCGCCACCACCCAGCTGCGCAACATGGCGACCGTGGGCGGCAACCTGCTGCAGCGCACCCGCTGCTATTACTTCACCGACCCGGCCTTCGCCCGCTGCAACAAGCGCGATCCGGGTTCGGGCTGCGACGCCATCGACGGCCATAACCGCATCCACGCCATCCTCGGCGCCAGCGAGCAGTGCATCGCGACGCACCCTTCGGACATGGCGGTGGCGCTGGCCGCGCTGGATGCCATCGTCCATTTGCAGGGGCCGGATGGCGAGCGCCAGGTGCCGGCCGCCGACTTCCACCGCCTGCCGGAAGACCATCCCGAAGTCGACACCGTGATCCGGCCCGGAGAGCTGATCACGGCGGTCGAGCTGTCGCCGATGCCGTTCGCTCGACACTCGCATTACCTGAAGGTGCGCGACCGCGCCAGCTATGCGTTCGCGCTAGTGTCGGTGGCGGCTGTGGTCGACCTCGACGGCGGCAGCGTGCGCGACCTGCGCATCGTGCTGGGCGGCGTGGCCCATAAACCGTGGCGCGCGCTGGATGCCGAGAGCATCCTGCGCGGCCAGGCGCCCGGCGCCGAACTGCTGGCGCGCGCGGGCGCGGCGGCGGTGGCCGGTGCCCACGGCTACCGGGACAACGCATTCAAGGTCGAGCTGGCGCAGCGCGCGGTCGTGCGCGCGCTGCAGACCGTGATCAGGAAGTCAGGAGGTCAGGTATGAACAGCATCGGCGCACCCATCAACCGTACCGACGCCTGGGCCAAGGTCAGCGGCGCGGCCCACTATACGGCCGAGCACCAGGTCGAAGGCCTGACCCACGCTGTGCTGGTCACGAGTACCATCCCCAGCGGCCGCGTGCTGCGCATCGACGACAGCGCGGCCCGCGAAGTGCCTGGCCTGCTGCTGGTGATGACCCCGCAGAACGCCATGCGCCTGCCGCGGGAGACCAAGGACGGCAAGCTGCAGCCGCCGATCGGCCGCCGGCTGACACTGCTGCAGGAAGACGAGGTCTACTACAACAACCAGCCGATCGCGGTGGTCGTGGCCGACACGGTCGAACACGCACGCGAGGCCGCGGCCCGCCTGCACATCGAGTACGAGCGCAAGGACGCCGTGCTCGACTTCGAACAGGCCAAGCAGAAACTGCATTCGCCCGAGAAGGTGCTGACCGAGGACACGGACACGCAACGCGGCGACCTGGCGGACGGCCTGCTGGCCGCAAGCAAGCGCCTGGACGCGACCTACACCACGCCGATCGAGCACCACAACCCGCTCGAGACCCACGCCACCATCGCAGAGTGGAATGGCGACAAGCTGAGCATCCACGAATCGACCCAGTACATGAAAGGCGTGCAGCGCATCGTCGCGAACATCTTCGGCATCCCGCCGGAGAACGTGACCGCGATCTGCCCCTACACCGGCGGCGGCTTCGGGTCGAAGGGATCGATCTGGTCGCACGGCCCCTTGACGGCAATGGCGGCGAAGATGCTCGGCCGCCCGGTCAAGCTGTCGCTGGACCGCAACCAGATGTTCGGCCCGGTCGGCCAGCGCCCCAACACCGAGCAGCGTTTCCGGCTGGGCGCGGCGGAGGACGGCCGCCTGCTGGCGTCCGCCCACGACACCATCGCCTACACCTCGACCATCGAAGACTGGATCGAACCCTGCGGCATCATCACGCGCATGATGTACGAGAGCCCGAACCAGCAGACCTCGCACCGGCTGGCGCCCATGAACCTGGGCACGCCGACCTTCATGCGCGCCCCGGGCGAGGCAACCGGGTCGTTCGCGCTCGAATCGGCGATGGACGAGCTGGCGGTTGAACTGGACATGGACCCGCTGGCGCTGCGCCTGAAGAACTACACCGAGCGCGACCCCGGCAAGGACCTGCCGTGGTCGAGTAAATCGCTGCGCCAGTGCTACGAGATCGGCGCCGAGCGCTTTGGCTGGAAAGACCGCAAGCCGCAGCCGCGCTCGATGAAGGATGGGAACAAGCTGGTCGGCTGGGGCATGGCCACCGCGACCTACCCGACCAACCGCTCGGCGGGCGAGTGTTCCGCCACCCTGCAGGCGGACGGCAGTGCGCTGTTCCGCTCCGCCACCCAGGACCTCGGCACCGGCACCTATACCGTGATGACGCAGATCGCGGCCGATGCGATCGGCCTGCCGGTCGAACGCGTGCGCTTCGAATTGGGGAACTCGCAGATGCCGGAGTCGCCGGTCTCGGGCGGCTCGACCACGGTGGCCAGCGTCGGCCCGGCGGTGCAGGCGGCCGGCCATGCGCTGCGCCTGAAGCTGGCCGGCATCGCGCTGGCCGACCGGGACTCGCCGCTGTTCGGCAGCAGCGTCGACCGGATCGGCGTCGAGAACGGCGAATTGTATTTGCTGGACGAGCCCGCGCGCCGCGAAACGATGCGCGACATCGTCGCGCGCCACGGCGCACCGGTCGAGGTCACGGCCAAGGCCGAACCCGGCGACGAAAAGAAGAAGTACTCGATGCATGCCTTCGGCGCCGTGTTCGTCGAGGTGACGGTGGACGAAGACCTGGGCGAGATCCGGGTGCCGCGTGTGGTCGGCGTCTACGGAGTCGGCAAGCTGATGAACGAGAAGACGGGCTACAGCCAGCTGATGGGCGGCATCGTCTGGGGCATCGGCCTGGCGCTGTTCGAGGAAACCTTCATCGACGGGCGCAACGGCCGCGCGGTGAACGGCAACCTGGCCGAGTACCACGTGCCGACCAATGCCGACATCCAGGACATCGACGTGCAGATCGTCGACGAGGACGATCCGCACGTGAACCCGCTGGGGGCGAAGGGCATCGGCGAGATCGGCATCACCGGCGTGGGGGCGGCGATCGCGAATGCGGTGTACCACGCTACGGGCAAGCGGGTGCGGGATTTGCCGGTGACGCTAGATAAGGTCCTGTAAGGGCTTAGCGATGAGCGACGGCTGCATGGTGCTCGACAGCGCCATGCTCGCCCTTGCCCTCTTTGCCTTCCTTGCCCTCGCCGTGCTCGCCATGCTTGGCGTGCGTGTTCTCCCACCCACCGCCAAGCGCCAGGAACAGCTGCACCTGGTCCGCCGCCAGCTGCGCATCCGACGACGCCAGCAGGTTTTCGGCGCTGGCCAGCGTGCGGTCGGCATCCAGCGCCGCCAGGAAGTCGGTGCGGCCGAACTGGTACAGCCTGGCGGTCTGCTGCGATGCCAGCGCGCTCTGGTCGCGCGACGCGCGCAGCATCGCGTTGCGGTCGAGCTCACGGGCATACACCGTCAGCGCGGATTCCGTCTCGCGCAGCGCATTCAGCACCACTGAGTCGAAGCGCGCCAGCGCGGCCGCCGTGCCGGCATTGGCCTGGGCGATGTGCGAGTGCGCCGAACTGGTCGACGGCAGGCTCCACGAGATCAGCGGGCCGAGCGCGAATTTCCAGGTGTTCGCGTTGCCGAAATCCTTCATGAAACCGACGCCGCCAATCGAGGCGCCCAGGGTGATGTTGGGGTACAGCTCGGCGGTGGCGACGCCGATGCGGGCGGTGGCGCCGGCCAGCAGGCGCTCGGCCTGGCGCACGTCCGGGCGGCGGCGCAGCAGGGCGGCGCCGTCGCCGACCGGGATGGCGCTGGCCACGCGCGGCGGGGTGGTGCACTGCGCCACCTCGGCCGGGAAGGCGCTCGGCACTTCGCCGGTCAGCACGGCCAGGCGGTACAGGGCGGTGCGCTGGCGCGCCATCAGCGGCGGCAGGTTGGCGCGCAGCTGGTCGAGCTGGGCCTGGGCACGGCTGTTGTCGATCGCGATGCCGCGTCCGCGCTGCACGCGCTCGCCGGTCAGCTTGACGAATTTCTGCTGCAGGTCGACCGACTGCTGCGCCACCTTCAGCTGGTAGCCGGCCGAGCAGGCTTCCGTATAGGCGCGGGTGGTGTCGGCGGCGACCGTCACGTGGGCCAGGTCGGCGGCGGCCTGGGCGGCGTCCTGGTCGGCCTCCACGGCTTCGATGGCGCGGCGAATGCGGCCCCACATATCGAGCTGATAGGATACCTTGATGTCGCCATTGTAGATGCCGGTGCGCGGCAGCGTTTCGGGGATGCCGATCGATTCGCCGGAGAGGCGGCCATACATCGGCTCCACGCTGGCCTCGACTTCCGGACGCTTCTTCTCTTCGACCTCTTCCAGCACCGCATGCGCGCGCTGCAGGTTGGCGGCGGCCACGCGCAGGTCGGCGTTGGCGCTGAAGGCCTTGGCGATCAGCTTGTCCAGGACCGGATCCTGGTACAGGTGCCACCAGTCGGCAGGGAGCGGTTCGGACTTGAAGGATTTTTCGGCGGCGCCCATGAAGGGCGCGTTGGCGGCGTCGCGCTTGACCACGGCGTTCTTCGGCACGTGGTAGTCGGGGCCGACCGTGGTACAGGCGGCGACCGCCGCCGCCAGCACCGACAGGGTCAGTACTTTTTGGGCAGTGGAGCGGTATCGGTTCATGATCATTCCTTAATGCGTTGCCTTGGCGGCCGGCGCGGCGGCGACGACGGCCGGCGCCTTTGCGACAGGCGTTGCGGCGGCGGGAGCAGGCGCCGGCGCCGGAGCGGAGGCGGGTTGGGACACTGCCGGCAGCACTTTCACGGTCGCGGTCTGGCCCGCCACCAGGCGCACGTTGGCCGGCACCGGATCGAGGGCGACGCGCACCGGGATGCGCTGTGCCAGGCGGACCCAGTTGAAGGTCGGGTTCACGTTCGGCAGCATGTTGGCGCCGGTAGAGCGGTCGCGGTCGGCGATGCCTTCGGCGAAGCTCTCGACGTGGCCGGCGATCGGCTGGCGTGTGCCCATCAGGGTCACCTCGACCTTGTCGCCGATCTGGATGCCCGGCAGCTTGGTTTCTTCGAAATAGCCTTCGACATAGAAGGTGTTGCGGTCGACCAGGGCCATCACCGGATGCGAGGCGGTGGCGTAGGCGCCTTCGCGCAGGTCGAGGTTGGTGACGATGCCGTCCACCGCCGACACCACGTGCGAGCGCTGCAGGTTCAACTTCGCGGTGTCGCGGTTGACCTCGGCCTGGGCAAGGGTGGCGCGCGCCTGGTCGGTACGGGTCTGGCCCTGTTCGCGGGTTTCCTGCGACACCAGGTCGTCGAGCTGGGTGTTACGCTTGTTCTCGCGCTGCGCCTGGGCCAGCGCGGCCTGCGCGGCGATCACCTGCGCTTCGCTCTGGCGCAGCGCCAGTTCGAAGCGCGCGCGGTCGATCTCGAACAGCGGCTCGCCGGCCGCCACGCGCTGGTTGTCGTGCACGTAGACCCTGGTCACCTGGCCGGTGACGTCGGGCGCCACCTGCACCACGTAGGCCTTCACGCGGCCGTCACGGGTCCACGGCTCGACCTCGTAGTGGCGCCACAGCTGCCAGCCCGCGTAGGCAGCGCCCGCGGCCACCAGCAAAGTGATACCTACCCGGCCAACCGCCGGAAGAAAATTTTTCGATGCCATGTCAGGACCAGTTACGTGTGAAATACGTCAGTGCACCAAGCACGATGACGAACAGGGAAAAATCGAACAGTGCCGGGTGCCATACCAGGCGGTAGAAGCCGGTCCGGGCCAGGACCAGGTTGAACAGGCGCGACACGACCAACGCCGCCAGCGTGAGCAGCAGGAGCGGAGGAAGGTAGAGGCCATAGATGCTGACTTCGCCGATCATCGGATCTCCATTGTCAGGTTGTAGTCATGAGGGCGGGCTGGTACGGCGCCGCCTCGGGGAACAGGTCGCGCCGGATGCCGGTGAGCGCCGCCAGCGCCTCGCGCTGGGCGGCGTCCTGAGCGTCCTCGCAGTTGGCGCGCAAGGCATTGTCGAGGGCGCCGAGCAGCTGGGCTTCGCCATCCCGGTCGACCGCCGGCAGGCGCTCGAAATACTGCGACAGCTGCGTCATCAGGAGCCCGAGTGCCGCGCCGCCGCGGCCGAGCTGGGAGCGCGTCTGCTGCAGCAGCGTCATGTTCAGGCCGATGCGCAGGTCGCGCAGCGCGTCGCGCGCCTGCAGGTCCTGGTCGCCGCCGGCCGACGCCAGGCGCGGCGTCAGCAGGCCGACACGGTCGACCATGCGCGCCGAGAATTCCGGCAGCGTGGTCTGTTCGCCGCCGCCCAGGCGCGCCAGCTCGTTCCAGCCAGCCTTCAGCAGGCGGCGCGCGGTCCAGGCGGCGCCCACGGTACGCACCACCCGGGTCGTCACCGCGGCCACGGTCAGGCCCAGCACCTGCGACAGCATGCTGTTGGTGAAGGTCACCATGTCCGCGTTGTGGGTGTCGATCATGGCCAGCGTGCCGCAGATGCCGAACAGGAAGGGCATGGCGCGCCCGAAGGTGGATGGGCGGGCCAGCACCACGCCGAGCAGCAGGAACAGCGGCGCGCACACCAGCATCAGCATTTCGAAGCTGTGGATGGCGGGCAGCAGCACCAGCAGGTACAGGGCCGACACCGGGATCGAATAGACCGTCCAGGCCAGGAAGCTCTTGATGAAGGGGGCTGGATCGTCCTGGGTCGAAAAGAAGCAGCACAGCACGGCGCACATCATCGGCGCGGTGGCGCCGGCCGACCAGCCGGTCAGGATCCAGAATGCGCAGCAGAGCAGCACCGCGAAGACGGCGGCGAAAGCCGACAGCGCGGCCATGCCGTAGTCCAGGTGAAGGGCGCTCGCCGGCACTTTATTCAGTACGCCGGGCAGCCCGCGTACTTCGGCCGGCAAGCGGCCGGCGACGCCGGCGTCGATGTGCTGGCGCAGGGCGCGCGTCTCGACGCAGATGTCGACCAGCCGGCGCAGGCGGGCCGCAAGATTCAGCTCGATCATGCCGGTCCAGCCGAGCCCGCGATGCACCCGGGGCGCCAGCTCGTCGATGCGCGTGCGCAGCAGCGCGCCCTCCCTGGAGATCGCTTTCTCCTTCGGGTTGTCGGTCAACGCGACGACATCCTTCAGCAGTGTGCTCCAGTGCTCCGATACGCTGATGGCGCCGAGCTTGCGCAGCGCGGTCAGGCGGTCCTCGATACCCGAGACGACAGGCACGAACTGCGCCAGCCGCTCCTGCAGCGCGTTGACTGCCTTCTCGGTCCAGCGCAGGTGCGAGGTATCGAACGGCAAGTGGGTGCTCATCAGGCGCAGTTCGGTGATGTCGCCGGCCAGCTTGCGGCGGTCCGAGGCGGAGCGCGCGTCGCCTGCCGGATTGAGGGCGTCGCGGATCCAGTGCTGGGCATCGCGCACCGCGTGGTCCAGGCGAGCGAGGAGGACGGGACCGAAGGGCTGTGGCAATACCAGGCTGTGGACCAGGGTCGCGCAGGTCACGCCCAACACGATCTCCTCGACGCGCGCGAGCGCGATGTCGAAGATGGCGCCCGGATCGTTCACGGCGGGGAAGGCGATCAGGCCGGCGGTGTAACCGGCCAGCATCAGCAGGTAGGAACGCGGGGTGCGGTCCAGCAGCGAGACGAACAGACAGGCGCCGATCCACAGCGCCAGCACCAGCGACAGCAGCTCGGGAGAATTCGACAGCTGCGGCACCACGAAGGTGACCATGGTTCCGCCCAGGATAGTGCCGACGGCGCGGTACAGGCCCTTGGAACGGGTCGGACCGGCGAACGGCGCGGCACAGATGTAGGCGGTCATCATCGACCAGAAAGGCCGCGACAGTCCGATGTGCATCGAGATGTACACCGCAAGCATCGCTGCCGCGAACGACTTCACGGAGAACAGCAGCTCCGTCTTGCTGGCGAATTTCATGCGACGGTAAGGTTCGCGATCACGTCAGGCAGCCTGTCCAGCACGCGCAGGCAGGCTTCGACGTCGTCCGGCTCGAAGGCGCCGAACAGCTTGCGGCGGAACGGCACCAGGGCTTCGTCCATGCGCTTCGCGGTCTCCATGCCGGCCTCGGTCAGGCGCAGGATCTTGGCGCGGCGGTCCTGCGGATCCTCGTGGCGCTCGACCAGGCCGTTCTCGATCAGGTGGTCGACCACGCGTACCAGCGACGAGGCTTCCAGGCTGAGTGTCTCGGCCAGCACGCCCGGGCGCACGCCATTCTCGCCGAAGCGGCTGATGACCAGCACCGGCAGGCCGGTCGCCTGCGATAGTCCGTAGTCGGCCGCGACCTTGTCCGCGGCAGCGCGGTAGACGCGCGAGGAAAGGGTCAGAGCGGCGGTGAGGCTGCTCAGGGTCTGGTCCGATAATCGCATGAAGTAGCTTGCGTAAATATGGTTTCAATACAAAAGTTTAGCATGCTAAGTAATTTTTTTCAAGGAGGCACTTGAAATGCAGTAGGGTGGGCATCCCGTGCCCACGCGTGACTACCCTGCAATGCGCAGCAAATCGGATGGTGTAGTGAATTCCCGGGCGCAGCCGTGGCCCCGCAGCGCTTCGATCGGCGCATACCCCCAGTGGACCGCGCCAAAGTCCACGCCCACCTTGCGCGCCGCTTCCGCATCGGTGTCCTGGTCGCCGATGTAGATCGCCTGCCCGGGTGCGACGCCGCAGCGCTTCAGCACGGCGCGGATGCGGCTGGCCTTGCCGAATACCGACATGCCGCATTCGAACCAGGCGACCAGGGCGGACAATTCCGGCCCCAGTACCGTGCGCACGTTATGCGCGGAGTTCGACGACACCAGCGCGATCGTCACGCCGTGCCCGGCCAGGTGGCGGAACGCCTCGGCGACGCCGTCGAACAGGCGGATCGCGCCGGCGTCCTCCTTCATCATCGCCATGAAGGTCCGGGACGCCGCCGGCAGCTTCCAGGCCGGCATGCCGACGTGATCCATCATCTGCCGGGTGCCGTAGTGGCGCAACTGGCCGGCCTTCTCCACATCGATGCGGCGGAAGCCGTGGCGGTCGGCGATGGTGTTGAAGACGCTGAGGAAGAAGGGAAAGGAATCGGCCAGGGTGCCGTCGAAATCGAAGATGGCGAGTCGGTAATTCATCGGTACTGCAGCGTGGGATAATTGCCGACTATACCTGATCTCGAGTTCCGCCTGGCTGCGCCGTCAGTTACGCAGCAATACGGCACGGCGCGGCGATACCTGAAAGGCGGCTCCGAAGCATGCACAACCCTTTCCGTAGGTCCGCGCCGGGCCCGCTTGAATAATCTCCCGTCTCCATTAGTCTGAATTCGGTCAGCTATTCCGTTTGTCTGAATTGACCAGTGGAGGCGAGCATGAAGATTCGGCACGCAGCGGCACGATTTCTCGTCGCCGCTCTCATCGGCTTGTGGTGCGTCGGCGCGTCGGGAGCGGTGGTCAATCTTCCGAAATACAACGTCAGCGTCAACGATGTCTCCGTCTCCGGCCTGTCGTCCGGCGGCTACATGGCGGTGCAGATGCACTTCGCGTATTCGGCAACCGTCAGGAAAGGCGCGGGCGTGGTCGCGGGCGGTCCTCTGTACTGCTCCGAGGGTAACGTTCTGATCGCGGAAGGCCCATGCATGAACGGGGGCGGCTCGCGCAATTTGTCATTCCTGCTGTCCACGGCCCGTACCTGGTCCCGCAATGGCTATATCGACCCGACCAGGAACCTGTTCCTGTCAAAAGTGTATTTGTTGTCGGGGACGCTCGATTCGGCGGTCCTGCAGCCGGTCATGGATGACTTGAGGACGATGTACACCCAATTCCTGCCCAGCGCAAACATCGCCTACAAAAACGATCTCGCGGCCGAGCATGGAATGCCGACCGATTTTTTCGGCAACGCCTGCAGCGTCAAGGCCCCACCGTATATCAATAACTGCAATTTCGACGCCGCCGGCCACATCCTCAACTGGATCTACGGACCGCTGCGGGCGAAAAAGACCGGCCCGTTGAGCGGTGTCTTCCTCAATTTCGACCAGGCCGTCTTCTGGGGGGATTTCAACCCCACGGCCCATGGAATGGCGGAGTCCGGTTTTGCCTATGTGCCGGCAAACTGCGCGGCCGGGCAGGTATGCAGGCTGCACGTCGCCTTCCATGGCTGCAAGCAGAATGCCGACAATGTCGGCGACGCCTTCTACCGGAATGCCGGCTATAACCGCTGGGCCGACACCAACAATATCGTCGTCCTCTACCCGCAAGCGGCCAGGACGGCGGCCAACCAGTATGGATGCTGGGACTGGTGGGGTTACGAGGACCTGAATTTCCCCGGCAAGAGCGGCGGACAGATGGTGGCGGTCAAAACCATGATCGACCGTATCGTCAGCGGCAATGCGGCGGCGCCTTTCAAATGCGTCGACTGGTTCAGCAATAACCTGGTCCACGTTGCGAACCGGCGCGCCTATGTGGGTCGCAATGGACAGGTATATGCCGTCAATTCAAACCAGTACCTGGGCTTCTATTCGGCGTCTGCCTTCACGAGTGTGAGGAATACATCGGCGGGCTATTACGCGTACGGTAAATGTTCCTGAGCCGAATTATTCGCTGAAAATGCCGCGTAAAGACGGTGCATTGAAAGGCGTTACCGAATGTAACGGGTGGGCGCAATCGGCATGGGTCGGCTATGATGCGCCCGCTCGGCAATATCGGCAGCAATGTTTGCTCGTGAATTTGCTCGATGCGCGTCGAGCAAGGAATTGTTGAGGATATGCTGATGAAGGTAAGGACGGGAGCAAGCGGGCCGCAGGGCGCGGTCCAGAAGGAATTTGGCCTGATCAACCTATTGAAGGCCGGCGCAGCGCAGCTGATCGTCTTGCACCACCTGGCGTTTTACGGCCCGATGGCCGACCAGGCACGGCCGCTGATGCCGGCTCTCATCGACTGGCTCGACGCTTACGGCCGCATCGCCGTGCAGGTATTCCTCGTCGTCGGCGGCTTCCTGGCGGCGAAATCGCTGTCCCCGCATGCCCATCCCGGCGTCCAGCACCCTTTCCGCACGATCTGGCGCCGCTATATCAGGCTGGCGCTTCCTTTCATGGTGGCGATGCTGCTGGCGATCTGCGCTTCCTTCCTCGCCAGCCAATGGATGACCCACGATTCGATTTCGGCGCCGCCGACGCTGTCGCAACTGGGCGCGCACCTGCTCCTGCTGCATGACGTGCTGGGTTATGACGCCCTATCGGCCGGCGCGTGGTACGTGGCGATCGATTTTCAGCTGTATGCGCTGGTGACCCTGCTGCTCTGGAGTGCCGGCCATATTGCAGGGCAGCGCTTCCGCCATTGGCTGATGCCGGTACTGGTCGCAATCGGCATCAGCATCTCCCTGCTGTATTTCAATCGCGACGCCGGCTGGGACGTGTGGGCGCCGTATTTCTTCGGCAGTTACGGGCTCGGCATGCTGGCATGGTGGGCCGGCGATCCGGCGCGCAAGCCGGGCGAGGCGGCCTTGCTGTTGCTGATGACGGTAGTGCCGACGCTGCTGGCGCTGAATCTGGAATTCCGCAGCCGGATCGCGGTGGCGCTGGTGGTCGCCTGCATGCTGTTCCTGTTCGGCCGCATCAGGCTCGCCGACTATCGCAGCCACGGATGGGCGCTGGTGAACCGCATGGCGACGATATCGTTTTCGGTTTTTCTCGTTCACTTTCCGGTGTGCCTGGTGGTGAATGCCGGCTTTACCCGATTCGTATCGGAGCAACCGCATGAGCAGGCGTTTGGAATACTGCTTGCGTGGCTGACGAGCCTGACGGCCGGGGCGGCGTTTTATCGCTGGGTGGAGCTGCCCTTGGGCCGGATGCTGATGACGCTGACGCAATCTGCGACGCCGCGGACATTCCTGATAAGCCAGACCGGTATGCAGAGCCGGGCAATTGCCAAGCTCCGGGCCTCTCGATAATCCACGCGGGTTTACTCCAGCCGGATAGCGATGTCGAATACCCAGGTGCGGCGGATTTCGATCACGTCGTATTGACGCGCCAAGGACGGCGGAAAGGCCCCGTAGGGCGCTTGGCTGGCGATGACTTTGCGTATCGCTTCGTCGATGGCGGCGACGCCGCTCGACGTCACGAAGCTCACTTTTTCGACGGTCCCGTCGGCCCGAACGGCGATCGTCACCGTCGGTCGATTGTAAGCTTGCTTGATGAGCTCGCGGACCATCTCGAAGGTCATGTTCTTTTCGATCTTTTGGCTCATCGTCTCTGCGTAAAGGACGAGATCGCGATTTGCGTCGGCGCGACCGAAGAGCCAGCCGCGGCGCAGCTTGCTCGCCGAGGGGAGGGAAGAGCGCGATGCCGCATCGCGTTGGGCCGCTTCCCGATCCAGTTGTTTGCCGATCGCCTTGAGCCGCTCCTCGCGTTCGGCTTCTTGCCTGGCCTTGTCGCGTAGGGCTTGATCTCTCTTTGCCTGCTCTTGCTGCGCAGCGTCCCTTCGGGCGGCGTCGGCGCGTTCCTGTTCCTGTTTTTCTGCAGCCTGACGTGCCTGTTCGGCCTGATTGGCTTGCTGTTGCCGCAGTGCTTCCTGGCCTTGTGCTTCCAGCTGTGCTTGTTTTGCTTGTACTTGCCGAGCGGCCTCCTGGCGGACGCGTTCCTGGCGCTGCAGTTCCAACTGCAATAGCTTTGCCTGTTCTTGCCGGATGACCTCGTTGCGCGCAGCTTCCTGTCGAAGGACCGCGGCTTTTTCCTGTTCTTGTCGGGCGGCGTCCTCCCGAGCTTTTTCTTCCTGGCGTTCGGCGTTTAATCGGGCGGCCTCTACGCGGAGCAGCTCTTGGCGTGCAGCTTCACGTTGTGCGGCGGCCATTAACTCAGTTCGCCTCAGGTTTTCTTCGCGCTGCGTTTCCTGTTCGAGTCCGGCCTGATCCAGTGCCGCACGTTCTTGGGTAGCTTGTTCAACCGGAGGCTGCGCGGCATCGCGGGTCACACTTTGGATTGGCGTTTCACGGATGTGTGTCAGCGACTGTTGTGCCACAGGGGCTGTCGGTAGCGGTGCAATGGTTTGCCTATTCACCGTCAGGACGGGCTCGACGGCAGATGCAGGCGCTGAGGCCGCTGCCGGTTTGGGATTTGGCAATGGCGTCGCAATAGGGGAGGTCCACATGGATGACACCGTGCTGCCGATCGCAGTGACGTCCTCCAGGGCGAGCACGGGATTGGCTTCCTTGGCCGGCGGCGCTGGCGGCGGCAATCGAGCGAGGATGACCTGCAACGCATCGGCACCGAGTCGCCGTTCTTTCCATGGCAGCTTGAAGCCGGGGAGGCCGAAGGCCTGGCCACCGAACGTAACGCTGAGCAATAGCGCGTGGAACAGCACGGCGATCAGTAGCGCTGTGCTCATGCGCCGTTGGTCGCTCTGCATAAAAAGGCCGTGGAAGCGCCCGCTGCTTGCTGTCGAGAACATGAAAATAGACTAACACAAGGATTTCACCCATTGATAGAGAAACAAAAAAAGCGTGGTTTCTTCGTCTATTGGATGCGAGCTCCTGGCGGCGCTTGCGCAATCTGCGACGCCTCGGCCATTCCCGATAAGCCCGATGGGTATGCAGAGCCAACAAATAAAAAAACCAGCCCCGAAAGGCTGGCTTTTTGCCGAACAGCGTTCAATCAACGATCAAACGTCGATATTCCCCGCCTGCAGCGCATTCGTCTCGATGAAGTGACGACGCGGCTCGACCTCATCGCCCATCAGCGTGGTGAAGATCTGGTCCGCAGCAATCGCGTCCTCGATCTGCACCTTCAACAGGCGGCGCACGGCCGGATCCATCGTGGTTTCCCACAGCTGCTCCGGATTCATCTCGCCCAGACCTTTATAGCGTTGTTTGGAGACGCCGCGCTCGGCTTCGTCGCGCAGCCATTCCATGGCCTGCTGGAAGTCGCGCACGGCGAATTCCTTCATCTTCTCGCCTTCGCCGCGGCGGATGATGGCGCCGTCGCCCATCAGGCCCCGGAAGGTGGCGGCCGAGTTGGCCAGGGTCGCGTAGTCGGCGCTGGCCACGAAGTCGGCGTCGATCGAGGTCACCTGTACGTTGCCGTGGCGGATGCGCTCGATGCGCAGCGCGTGCTTGTCCGACAGCGCGTCGGAGCGCACGCCCACCTTCACGCTCGGGTCCTTGATGGCATCCATCATGGCCTGGGCCGATTGCTCGGCGCCTTCCTGGCTCGACAGGTCGAGCGTCACGCCGGTCATGATCGCGGACAGGGCGGCGCGGTCGATCACGCGCGTCAGGCGCATCATGATGGCGTTGGCCAGGTTGTACTGGCGCACCAGGTCGCCGAGCGCTTCGCCGCTGATCGGCTCGGCGCCGTCCTGCGGGATCAGGGCGGCGGTGTTCAGCGCCACCATCATCATGTAGCTGGCTTCCTCGACGTCGTCCTTCAGGTAGCGCTCGTCGCGGCCGGCCTTCACCTTGTACAGCGGCGGCTGGGCGATGTAGATGTGGCCGCGCTCGACCAGCTGCGGCATCTGGCGGTAGAACAGCGTCAGCAGCAGGGTACGGATGTGGGCGCCGTCGACGTCCGCGTCGGTCATGATGATGATGCGGTGGTAGCGCAGCTTGTCGACGTTGAACTCGTCCGGGCCGATCGAGGTGCCGAGCGTCGCGATCAGGGTCGTGATCTGCTCCGACGACAGCATCTTCTCGAAGCGCGCCTTTTCCACGTTCAGCACCTTGCCGCGCAGCGGCAGGATGGCCTGGAACTTGCGGTCGCGGCCCTGCTTGGCGGAACCGCCTGCGGAGTCACCCTCGACGATGTACAGTTCGGCCAGCGCCGGGTCGCGTTCCTGGCAGTCCGCCAGCTTCGACGACAGGCCCAGGCCGTCCATCACGCCCTTGCGGCGGGTAAGGTCGCGCGCCTTGCGCGCTGCCTCGCGGGCGCGGGCTGCTTCGACGATCTTGCCACAGATGATCTTGGCGTCGTTCGGCTTTTCGTTCAGGAAGTCGGTGAGCGTCTTCGCCACGATCTCTTCGACCGGGCCGCGCACTTCCGACGAGACCAGCTTGTCCTTGGTCTGCGACGAGAACTTCGGCTCCGGCACCTTGACGGACAGCACGCAGGTCAGGCCTTCGCGCATGTCGTCGCCCGAGATCTCGACCTTCGCCTTCTTGGCGAATTCGTTCTCGTCGATGTACTTGTTGATCACGCGCGTCATCGCCGCGCGCAGGCCGGTCAGGTGGGTGCCGCCGTCGCGTTGCGGGATGTTGTTGGTGAAGCACAGCACCTGCTCGTTGTATGAATCGTTCCACTGCATCGACACGTCCACCGAGATGTTGGTGCCCTGGTCCGACAGACGGTCGCCGGTGGCCTGGAACACGGTCGGGTGCAGGACGGTCTTGGCCTTGTTGATGTACTCCACGAAGCCGCGGGTGCCGCCTTCGAAGGCGAAGATTTCTTCCTTGCCGTTGCGCTGGTCGCTCAGCTTGATGTTGACGCCGTTGTTCAGGAACGAGAGTTCGCGGATGCGCTTGCTCAGGATCTCGTAGTGGAACTCGACGTGGGTGAAGATTTCCTCGTCGGCCCAGAAATGCACTTCGGTGCCGCGCTTGTCGGTGTCGCCGATGATCTTCATCGGGGAGACTTCCACGCCGTCGACGACTTCGATGATGCGGTCCATCGGGACGCCACGCGAGAACTCGAGCTGGTGCACTTTGCCTTTTTGGCGAACGGTCACGCGCAGCAGCTTCGACAGTGCGTTCACGCACGAGACGCCCACGCCGTGCAGGCCGCCGGAAACTTTGTACGAGTTCTGGTTGAACTTGCCGCCGGCGTGCAGTTCCGTCAGGGCGATCTCGGTCGCCGAGCGCTTCGGCTCGTGCTTGTCGTCCATCTTGACACCGGTCGGGATGCCGCGGCCGTTGTCGGTGATCGAGATGGAATTGTCGGAGTGGATCGTGACGTGGATTTCGGTGCAGTAGCCGGCCAGGGCTTCGTCGATCGAGTTGTCCAGCACCTCGAACACCAGGTGGTGCAGGCCGGTGCCGTCCGACGTGTCGCCGATGTACATGCCCGGACGCTTTCGCACGGCCTCCAGGCCTTCGAGGATCTGAATCGACGAGGCGCCATACTCATCCGCCTTGGCGGCAGAGGATTCCAAAATTGCTTGAGTGTTCTCGGACATGACTGCTTTCTCAAATAACGTGTAAATCAGACCGCGGACTCGTGATCCGCGGTTGCGCCCAACAAGAACATATATGGGCGACTCAGCGTTTTTTAAATACGCATCGGCATGACGACGTACTTGAAGTCGCCATTTTCAGGAATCGAAATCAGCGCCGACGAGTTCGAGTCTCCCAGCGAAATGTTCACCTGGTCGCACTTCAGATTGTTCAGCACGTCCAGCAGGTAGGTCACGTTGAAACCGATGTCGATCGCGTCGCCGCCGTAGTCGATTTCGAGTTCTTCGACCGCCTCTTCCTGGTCGGCGTTGGTCGAGCTGATCTTCATCGAGCCGGGAGAGATCAGGCAGCGTACGCCCTTGAACTTGTCGCTGGTCATGATCGCGGCGCGCTGCAGCGAACGCAGCAGCTCGTCGCGGCTGATCGTGAAGTCGTTCTTGTAGCCCTTCGGGATCACGCGGGTGTAATCCGGGAACTTGCCTTCGACCAGCTTCGACACCAGTTCGATGTCGGCGAAGGTCAGCTTCACCTGCGAGGCGGCGATGTCCAGGCGGACGGTCTCGTCGCTTTCTTCCAGCAGGCGCTGCAGTTCGATGATGGTCTTGCGCGGAATGATGACTTCCTGGCGCTCGAACGATTGCTCGGCTTCGACCTGGGCGAATGCCAGGCGGTGGCCGTCGGTCGCGACCGCGATCACGTTGTGGCCGTCCAGCACCAGCAGCAGGCCGTTCAGGTAGTAGCGGATGTCCTGCTGGGCCATCGCGAAGTGCACCATGTTGAACAGGTGCTTCAGCGTCTTCTGCGGCAGGGTCACCGAGGCGTTGTAACTGTCGGCCACGGAGACGGTCGGGAACTCCTCGGCCGCCAGGGTCTGCAGCGCGAAGCGCGACTTGCCGCTCTGGACGGTCAGGCGCTTGTTCAGCAGGGTCATCGTGACGTCGCCCGATTCCGGCAGGGCGCGCAGGATGTCGAGCAGCTTGCGCGCGGCGACGGTGGTGCCCGCCTCTTCAGGACCGGAGCCGATGTTGGCCAGGGTCGTGATCTGCACCTCGGTGTCGGTCGACAGGAAGGAGACGCTTTCGCCATTCTTGCGGATGAGGATATTGGCCAGAATCGGCATGGTGTGCCGACGCTCGACAATACCACTCACGATCTGCAGTGGCCGGAGAAGCGTGTCTCGGGTGGATTTGACCAGTTGCATAAATATCCCTCAGGTTTTTATAAGGTAAAGATGTTGTCTGCGCAATATTTTGCCAGAAATCACTAAGGAAAAATCCTCAGCCTTTCAGCGTCTGCTCCAGCACGTGCAGCTCGTGGTTGCATTCGGCGTTTTTCTGGCGGTCCTGGGCGATCTTGCGTACCGCGTGCAGCACGGTCGTATGGTCGCGGCCGCCGAACAGCTCGCCGATCTCCGGCAGGCTTTTTTGCGTCAGTTCCTTCGCCAGGTACATCGCGATCTGGCGCGGACGCGCGATGTTGGCCGGGCGACGTTTCGAGTACATGTCGGCGACCTTGATGTTGAAGAAGTCGGCCACCGTCTTCTGGATGTTCTCCACCGAGATCTGGCGGTTCTGCACCGACAGCAGGTCCTTCAGTGCTTCCTTGACCACGTCGATGGTGATTTCCTTGCCGTGAAAGCGAGAGTAGGCCAGGATCTTGCGCAGCGCGCCTTCCAGCTCGCGCACATTCGAGCGCAGGTGCTTGGCCACGAAGAAGGCGACGTCGTCGTTCAGCACGACGCCTTCCGATTCGGCCTTCTTCATCAGGATCGCCACGCGCATCTCGAGTTCCGGCGGTTCGATCGCCACCGTCAGGCCGGAGTCGAAGCGCGAGATCAGGCGGTCGTCCATGCCGGTGATCTCTTTCGGATAGGTATCCGAGGTGATGATGATCTGCTTCTTGGCCGCGATCAGCGCTTCGAACGCATAGAAGAACTCTTCCTGCGTGCGGCTCTTACCGCCGAAGAACTGGATATCGTCGATCAGCAGCATGTCCAGCGAGTGGTAGTAATGCTTGAAGTCGTCGAAACCCTTGCGCTGGTAGGCGGTCACCACGTCGCGCACGTACTGCTCGGCATGGATGTAGCGGATGCGCGCGCCCGGCTGGTCGGCCATCACCTGGTTGCCGATCGCATGGATCAGGTGGGTCTTACCAAGGCCCACGCCGCCGTAGAAGAACAGCGGGTTGTAGGAGACGCCCGGGTTGTTCGCGACCTGGATCGCAGCGGCGCGCGCCAGCTGGTTCGCCTTACCGGTCACGAAGTTCTCGAACGTGAGTTCCGGATTGACGCGGCTCTGCTCGCGGCGCGGGTTGTTGGCGATGACGTTGTCCGGCGTGACGACCGGCGTCGCCGGCACCGTGTTGTCGGCGGCGGCATTGATGCCGATCGCGCCCGCAGCCATCTCGGCGGTCGAGCTGGTTGGCTGGCGATTGCTTACCGCGTCTGGTTTCTTCGGCAGATTCCGTGGGTCGAGCACAAATTGCACCTCCACCGGGCGCTCCCAAAAGTCGGAGGCGAGGGCAGTGATGCGGTTGGCGAATTGCGACTTTACCCAGTCGAGCTTGAAGCGGTTGGGCGCCGCAATGCGCAGCTTGCCGTCCTCATAGTCGAGGGCGACCAGTGGTTTGATCCACGCGGTATATTGCTGCGGCGTCAGCTCGAGTTCCAGCTGCGTGGAACAGGCCTGCCAAAAGTTTTCCATACATCGACTTATTTAAGCGTAACACTCTATTTTAACTGTCTTCTCGGAAGTTATCCACAGGCGCGGCAGGTTTTTTCCACCGAATCTCAACAGCCTGATGCACATCCGCAACCGGTTGCCGGCGCGTTGCGGCGGCGCTATGGCGCAACAGCTTTCTTGACAGCTCGACCGAAAATGCTGTCTAATTCAGGGTTCCCCGCCCACACGCATTGCCAACTCAGGCACTCAGCACATGGGCGAACAAGCTTTGCTGAGGCGTGACGCTGGCTTAACAACTGCGAAATGTCATTGGCGCACTGCCGGCTCATTGGAAGCCGGCCCCGATTTTGCATTCTAATTTGCTTTAAGCGAGACCACCATGAAACGTACTTACCAACCTTCCGTCGTCCGTCGCAAGCGTACGCACGGCTTCCGCGCACGTATGGCTACCCGCGGTGGCCGCCAAGTCCTGAACGCACGTCGCGCCAAGGGCCGCAAGCGTCTGGCTGTCTAAGCCCAGGTAACGCCCCTGTCGACCGCGCTCCCGCAATGACAGGCGAAGGTTCGCACGACTTCGCGCGCGTTCGGCGTATCGTAAAAACGGATGAGTTTTCATCCGTTTTTCGTTTGCGCCCGGTACAAAAAACCGCGCATTTCGTGCTCTATACCCGACCGAATTCCCTGCCGCATGCGCGGCTGGGCGTCGTCGCGGCCAAACGGTTTGCCCCGCGCGCGGTCACGCGCAACACCATCAAGCGTGTCACGCGCGAACTGTTCCGCACCACGCCGCTCCCTGGCATCGACTGCATCGTGCGCCTTTCGCGGCCGGTCAATGCCAAGGACGGCCCGGCCACGACCGCGGCCCTGAAGACGCTGCTGCGCACCGAGCTGGCGCGCCTGTTCGCGTCGCAGGCGCCCAGGCCGCGCAAGCCGGTGCCCGATCCGGCGGCCGGCGTCCCGGCGGCCGGCGTCCCGGCGCCCGGCGTACATCCGGGGCAGCAGCCATCATGAACCGGCTGCTCGTCTGGCTATTGCGCGGTTACCAGTTACTGGTGTCCCCGATGCTCGGGCCGAGCTGCCGTTTCTATCCGACCTGTTCCAATTACGCGATCGAAGCGGTCAGACTGCACGGCGCCGCGCGCGGCGGCTGGCTGGCCTTGCGCCGTGTCTGCCGCTGCCACCCGTGGAACGCGGGCGGCAACGATCCGGTTCCCGGTTCTCCGCTTGCGTCCGCGGACAAGCATTCCCCAACCGCTTGCGGTTGCAACCATTCCTGAATAAGACCCAATGGAAATCAATAAACGTACCATCCTGTGGATCGTGTTCGCCGTCTCGCTGGTCGTCCTCTGGAACGACTGGATGGTGGCCAACGGCAAGCAGTCGATGTTCTCACCGCAGCCGCCCGCCAAGGTCGCGACCACCCCTGCCGCCCAGCCGAAGGTGAACGACCTGCCGGCACCGGCGGCCACGCCCGCCTCCGTTCCCGGCGCCGCACCGGCCGATGCTGCTGCCGCACCGGCACCGATCCAGACCAAGGTCATCACCATCACGACCGATGTCTATAAAGCCGACATCGACACCGCCGGCGGCGTGATCCGCCGTCTGGAACTGCTGAAGTACCGCGACAAGGTCGACCCGACCAAGAACCAGCTGCTGTTCCACGTCGATCCGGCCAAGGGCCGCCTCTACCTGGCGCAGACCGGCCTGACTCCGGCCGCGACCGGCGTCCTGCCGAACCACAACACCCCGTTCGTGGCCAAGCCGCTGGTAGATAACGGCAACCAGATTCAGCTGGTACTGGAAGCGGAGCAGGGCGGCGTGCGCCTGACCAAGACCTTCACCTTCCACCGCGGCGACTACGTGATCGGCGTGCGCCATGATGTGACCAACATCGGCACCGTGCCGGTCTCGCCGAGCCTGTACCTGCAGCTGCAGCACGACGGCAGCAAGCCGGAAGGCGACACCTACTTCAACAGCAGCTACACCGGTCCTACCCTGTACACCTCGCAGGACAAGTACCAGAAGCTGACCTTCGAGAAGATCGCCAAGGGCAGCGCCGAGCACGCGACCAAGGCCACCGACGGCTGGATCGCGATCTCGCAGCACTTCTTCGTCTCGGCCTTTATCCCGCCGGAGAAGATGCAGCGCGATATCTACACGAAGAGCCTGGGTAACAACCTGTTCGCCATCGGCACCGTGCTGCCGCTGGGTACCGTGGCGCCTGGCGCGACCGTGTCGAACGAGTCCCGCCTGTACTCGGGCCCGCAGGAAGAGAAGATGCTGGAGAAGGTCACCCCGGGCCTGGAACTGGTGCGCGACTACGGTTGGGCGACCATCATCGCCAAGCCGATTTTCTGGACCATGGACCAGCTGCACCAGATGATCGGTAACTGGGGCTGGACCATCGTCGCCTTCACCATCCTGATCAAGCTGCTGTTCTTCCCGCTGTCGGCGGCCGGTTACCGCAGCATGGCCAAGATGAAGACCGTGACGCCGAAGATGCAGGCGCTCCGCGAGCGCTTCAAGAACGATCCGGTCAAGATGCAGCAGGCCACCATGGAGCTGTACAAGACCGAGAAGATCAACCCGCTGGGCGGCTGCCTGCCGATCCTGATCCAGATGCCGGTGTTCCTGGCCCTGTACTGGACGCTGCAGGCAGCGGTCGAAATGCGCGGCGCGCCGTGGATCCTGTGGATTCACGACCTGACCGCCCCGGACCCGTTCTACGTGCTGCCGATCCTGTACGCGATCTCGATGTTCGTGACCACCAGGCTGAACCCGCAGCCGGCCGATCCGATGCAGGCCAAGATGATGATGTTCATGCCGCTGGCATTCTCGGTCATCTTCATCTTCTTCCCGTCCGGCCTGGTGCTGTACTGGGTGGTGAACAACCTGATCTCGATGGCGCAGCAGTATGTGATCACCAAGAAGTACGCGCCGGCGAAGTAAGCGTTTTTCGCCGTGTTGAAAAGAGCCCGTGCCTGCACGGGCTTTTTTATTACAATCCCCTCATGAAACTAGACACCTCCCCCATCGCCGCCATCGCCACCGCCCCCGGCCGCGGCGGCATCGGCGTCGTGCGCGCTTCGGCCAAGTCGCTGGCGCCGCTGATCGACGCCCTGTTTCCGGGCTCGAAGCTGGCGCCGCGCCACGCCACGTATATTCCGTTCAAGGACGCCGCCGGCACCGTCATCGACGAAGGCCTGGCCCTGTACTTCAAGGGTCCACACTCCTATACCGGCGAGGACGTGCTGGAACTGCAGGGCCACGGCGGCCCGGTGGTGCTGCGCATGCTGCTCGCGCGCGTGCTCGAAGCCGGTGCGGACTTCGGACTGCGCCTGGCCGAGCCGGGAGAATTCACCCGCCGCGCCTTCCTGAACGACAAGCTCGACCTGGCCCAGGCCGAGGCCGTGGCCGACCTGATCGACGCTTCCACCGAAGCTGCGGCGAAGTCGGCCTCGGCTTCGCTGTCCGGCGCCTTCTCGAAGGTCGTGCACGAGCTGGTGGACAAGACCATCAACCTGCGCATGCTGGTCGAAGCCACGCTCGACTTCCCGGAAGAGGAAATCGACTTCCTCGAAAAGTCGAATGCACGCGGCCAGCTGGCCGGCATCATCGACGCGCTGGAGCACGTGTTCCGCCAGGCGGCGCAGGGCGCGCTGCTGCGCGAAGGCCTGAACGTGGTGCTGGTCGGCCAGCCGAACGTGGGCAAATCCTCGCTGCTGAACGCGCTGGCCGGATCCGATGTCGCGATCGTCACCCCGATCGCCGGCACCACGCGCGACAAGGTCAGCGAGACCATCCAGGTCGAAGGCATCCCGCTGAACATCATCGACACGGCCGGCATCCGCGCACTGGACGAGGGCATCGACGTGGTCGAGCGCATCGGCATCGAGCGCACCTGGGGAGAAGTCGGCAAGGCCGACGTGATCCTGCACCTGCTGGACGCGAGCCTCGGCCCGGCCAAGGCCGACGAGGAGATCGTCGCCGCCTTCCCGGAAGGCGTGCCGGTGATCCGCATCTGGAACAAGATCGACCTGTCGGGCCACAAGGCATCAAGCGACGTGAGCGCGGACGCGACCCACATCTACCTGTCGGCGCACGAGAAGATCGGCATCGAGCTGCTGCGCAAGGAGCTGCTGCGCATCGCCGGCTGGCAGCAGACCGGCGAGTCGCTGTACCTGGCGCGCGAACGCCACCTGATCGCCCTGCGCGCGGCGCGCGGGCACCTCGACGTGGCGGCGGCGCACGCGGCGCAGGACGACCAGTCGCTCGACCTGTTCGCGGAAGAGCTCAGGTTGGCGCAGGATCAGCTGTCCAGCATTACCGGGCAGTTCACGCCGGACGATCTGCTGGGGGTGATCTTCAGCCGGTTCTGTATCGGTAAATAATTTGTTTTGATATCAGCAGGCGCTTGTGCCGCTGCAAAAAAACGCCCCGGTCGAAGAAGCCGGGGCGTTTTTACGTGTGCAAAGGGAGCTGTGGATTACTTGTCGTCCTTCTCGCCCATGACGGTGTAGAGATATTCAACGATCTTCTTGCCGCGCTCGGTATCCGGGCTTTCGCCCAGCATTTTCTGATAAATCTTGCGCGCCGTCTTTTCGTTGAAAGTCTGGTTCAGCACCACGTTCGGCGTGTGGCACTGCGAGCAGGTCTGCTTGACGAGCATCGCATTCGGCCCCGGCGGAAAAGGGGAGGGGTCGCCCTCAGGCTCGCCGGCGCCGGCGAACTGGCCGCCCAGGGCGGTAGTCAGGACGAGCAAGCCTGCGCAGACCGGCATTTTGATCTTTCGAGACATGATTACTCCATATTCAGTTCAAAGTTTTCCCACATATAGTCGGCCCAGTATTCACTGAGGAACAAAAACAGCTCGTGCACAAGGTTGATCAGCTTGCGGGTGCCGTATTCGTAGTCGCCCTCTACCAGTGTCAGGTCGAGCGACACCACGCCATCACGGATGCGGGGCGCGACTGTCGCCAGCCGGGGATCGACGCGCCGGTGCTCGGGTACTTCCGCGTCGGCGCGTCCTTTCAGGAACTCCTTCAGTTCCCGGTACATCATCGAATCCCCCTGGACGGCCGGGAGCAGGTCCGACATGGTCAGGCGCCGGCGTTTTGCGTCGCAACTCAGGGAGAATGGCTGGCCGTAGAGCCAGCCGAAATCGAAGTGCGTCACTTCGTTCCTGCTGCTGGAAGCGCGGTAGTCGCGAAATACGCCGCGCTCGGCATAGGTCTGCAATACGGCGCCGACGTGCGACGCCGCGGAAAGAACGTTTTCCATTGATGGATTAGTGATAGTAGGACATCACGCCCGGTTCGATCTTGCCGAGGAAGCCAGGAGGATATTTTTCGCGCAGCCAGAACTCTTTCTTGCCCTGCACGTTGATCAAGGTTGGCATACTGGTTTCGGCGGCAGTCTTGTAGGCGCGCTGCAAGGCCGGCAGGAAATCCTTGGGATGGGTGACATAGATGCCATGGGCGCCCAGTGCCTCCGCCATCTTGTCGTAACGGATGTTTTCCTGGAACAGGTGCATGGGGACGACCTTCGGTTCGTCTTCCTGCAGATACCAGGTGCCCCAGGCGTTGTTGTTGTAGACGATGATGATGGCTGGGATGCGCAGCTTGGCCAGGGTTTCCATCTCCATGCCGGAATAGCCGAACGCGGCGTCGCCCATGATGGTGATGGTCGGGTGCCCCTTGTAGGCCGCCTGCACGCCATGGCCTTCCTTGACCGCGATGCCGCTGCCGACTGCATAGCCGACGTCGGCGCCGACGGTGCCGAACTGGTACTGGCCGTTCATGATCTGGGCCGGACGGTAGGCGCGCAGCCAGCGACGGGTGTAGCGCGCGATGCCGAATCCACCGGAGCCGACCAGGATGCGGTCCTTGGGCATGTTGCCCTTGTACAGGAAGTCGGACAGCACCTTGCCGATCACGGCAGGGTGGACCGCGTCCGTGTAGCCCAGCACCTGCTTGTACATGGCTTCGTTTTCAGCTTCGAATTTGTCGCGCGCAGCGGCAATTTCGGCAACCCACGCATCATGGCGCATGGCCGGGCTTTCCTTGGCCAGCATTTCCAGCGCGGCTTTCTCGTCGCTGACGATGCCGACTTCGATCGGCAGGTTGCGGCCGATATCCTCGGCGGCCGGATCGATCCTGATGTAGCGGGCATCCGGGCCGAACGCATACTCGCCTACGCCCGGCATGCAGTATTGGCCGACAAGCATGACCACATCGGCGCTGGCGAGCGCCGACGGGGCGCAGGTGGCAGACAAGGGATGATCGTCGGGGAACTGGCCGCGCATCGGTCCCGACTCCACCACCGGAATCTGGGTCTTTTCGGCAAACTGGCGCAAGGCATCCCATGCCTTGCTATAAAACACACCGGTGCTCGAGACGATAATCGGCCGTTTTGCCTGTCCGAGCAGGGCGATGGCCTTGGCCACATGGGCCGGCGAAGGATTCGCCTTGGCGTCCGTGCGGTAGTGGTTCTTGTCGAAGTTGTAAACGACATCGCTTGGTTTGCTGAGCCGCGTATCGGTCGCTTCTGCCGTGAAGTTCAGGTGCACGGGACCCGGCACGCCGGTTTTGAGCTGGCGGAACGCATAGGCAGCGTACTCGTGATTGCGATGGGCATTCACCAGGCGCTTCTGCCACTTGACCATGTGCTGGGTCACGCTTTCCTGTTCCATCACCTGGATGGCTGCCTCGGTGTCTTCTTCCTTGACGCTCTTGTTGCTCGCCAGCGACAGAATCGGCGTGCGGGCTGCCTTCGCGTTGGCCAAGCCTGATATCAGATTGGTGAACCCCGGGCCTTCGGTGCCGGAAGTCGCTGAAATCTCGCCGGTGACGCGGGTGAACGCATCGGCGGCATGCACCATGGAGCGCTCGTCACGGCCCGTGTAGACCGGAATGCCGATCCTGGCCATCGCATGCGTCACCGTGTAGTTGCCGGGGCAGCAGAACAGGGCGGCCAGGCCTTCGTCCTTGCATGCCTTGGCGAACAGGCCGGCGCCAGTCGTCGGCAGCGCCACCGGTGTGGCCGGCGTCTGCGCGGCCACGCCAAATGCTTCCGGCAACCTCAGGCTCGCACTCTCGGACGTCTTGGCCTCGGCAACGGATGGTTTCAGTGCGCTTGCGGCCGCAACGCCGCCAGCCGCGAGCAAGCCGGAGGATTTGAGAAAGTCGCGTCGCGAGCGTCGGGTGTCCTGCTGCGATCCAGTGCTCGGAACGCTATCTTCCGGTTTGTTTCCTTTGTACAAAATGGTCTCCAAATGTCCTTAATTGTTGAACTGCGAATCCATTATAGGTAGAAGGGAAAATGTACAATAACGAAATATTTTGTCTTGAAGCATCAATAAAATTGATCGGCGTCACTGTGATCCGTGAACTCAAAACTTTTCTTGCCGTGGTGCGATATGGAACCTTCGCGAGCGCCGGTTACCAGATCGGCCTGACCCAGTCGGCCGTCAGCGCCCAGATCCAGCGCCTGGAAGAAGATCTTGGATTCCTGCTGTTCGACCGGACCGGACGCTCGGCGGTATTGAACGCCGCAGGCAGGCAAACGGTGGCGCTTGCCGAAGAACTGCTGAATGTGTATGCCAAGCTCTCGGATCAGGGCGATACGGCGGAAAAAACCGGCCTGATCCGCGCGGGCGCCATCGCCTCCGTGCAGGCTTCGTTCCTCGTGCATGCCATCGAGGGGTTCCGCCAGAAGTTGCCGGGGTGGCGGGTGCGGGTCGTGCCGGGTGTCTCACTGAATCTACTGGCGCAGGTCGATTCCGGCGAAATGGATGCTGCGGTGATCATCCGGCCGCCATTCTCCTTGCCGGGGGAACTGACGTGGCAGTCCCTGCTTGCGGAGCCATTCGTCCTGGCAGTATCAGCCGAACTGGCCGGCCAGCCATGGCGTGAGGTGCTGAAGTCGCGGCCCTTCATCCGTTATGACCGTAATTCTTACGGTGGGCGGCTCGTGGACCGGTTCCTGAAAAAGAACCGCATCGCCGTCGATGATGTGGTCGAACTGGACGAGTTGCAGGGTATCGTCGGACTCGTGCAACAGCGCGTTGGTGTTGCCCTCATCCCGCAGGCGTCATCCCTGCTCATGCCCGAAGGGGTGAGCGTGCTGGCCCTGGGAGCCGACACCTTCTACCGCGAGATCGGACTTGTGCAGCCGAACACGCGTGGCCTGCACGCCGCGGCTCTGCATTTTGCCGCCTGCGTGATCGCGGCGGCCGGGAACCAGGCTGCCGCACCGTCGGCATGATGCGCACGCCAGCCATCGAGGCCGGACCGGGGTCGGATGTGCTACGCTTTTCCCAACTGAACAGTCGATAGCGAGGCAAGGATGGAAAAGGCACAGGGCGGGATCACGCGGCGTCGTTTCGGGGTGGCGATGGCGGCCGGTACGCTGGTGGCGGCGAGCGCCATGCTGACCTCCTGCGCCAGTCTCACCGGCCCGCGCCGCATCGAGATCTCGCAGGCCAGGCTGCAGGCAGGGCTGGAGCGCCGCTTCCCGCTGCGTAACCGCCTGCTCGATCTGTTCGACGTGCAGCTCACCCGGCCGCAGCTGGCGATCCTGCCGGGCAGCGACCGCGTGGCGCTGACGATGGACCTGTCGGTGGCGCCACCCTTCCTGCGCCAGTCCTGGTCCGGCACCATGACCATGTCCGGGCATTTGTACGTGGATGCCGCGCGCAGCGGCGTGTTCATGGCCGACGCCCATGTCGACCGCTTCGACATCCAGGGCATGGACAGCGTCCGCGCCAGGGACCTCGGGCGCGCCGCCGACGTCCTCATGAACCAGCTGGTGCGCGACGTCGCCATCTACAGCTTCCGCATGGAAGACCTGCGCTATGCCGGCGTCCAGTTCGTGCCGACCCGGCTCGACACCGTCCCCGGCGCGCTGGTCGTGACCGTCGAACCGGTGCGTTGAAAGGCGCCGTCGCAAAACCGACACGCCGGGCGCGCACGATTGAATGGCCCCCTGCGCCTGTTGTCTTTACTGCTATCATTTCCCGCAGCTTAAAAGTCTGGCATCGTTCGCTTCGATGAATCGGAGAGTACCGTCACTGTTGCGTCACCAAGACTGTCGTCAGCACGCCATTGCGGAGGTAGCGCAATCGGCGCACACTGAGAACGGCTTCAGACGCGCATCAGCATGCAATGGACAAGCCGCGCTTGCGCTTTCTCATGCACACGGTGTTCCACTAAAGTAATCTTTGCGATACTGAAGTGCTGCCGGTAAGGGGGTGAACTTGGAAACGATACAGGAAAGTCTTCCGGAGAAGAGCTTGGCCGTCGAGCCGCTCGTCGCTGCGTCGATCGGCACCAGTGCCACGCCAGTGCCGGCCCGTCTCAGCCTGCCGCCGAAAGGCTCATGCTGGTACTGCGAAAAACCCTTGGACAGCGTACGCCGCTTCTGCGGCAAATCCTGCTCCGACTCCTTCGACGAAGAAGCGGAATTCACACGATGATCCGCTAGCGCTCCAATAGATCGAGCGCGCCTTCGAAGTCGAAAATGTCGATCGCTGCCGCGACGCGGCGGTAGCGTTCCTCTCCCAATTCCCTCGTCAAGCCTGCCGCGGCTTCCTGCACCAGGTCGACCGCGTCGCCGTTGCCGTCCTCGAGCAGGATACGCAGCCGCGCCAGGACCTTGCCGCACTCGCCGTCCTGCGCCACGGGCGGCGTCGGCGAGATGCCTTCCGCCGCGTCCAGCTCGCGCAGCACCCGCTCGAGCGCGCGCCCCAGCCGCGCCAGCTGCGGGACCGGATCGACACCTTGGCGCAGCGCGTATTCCAGGGCCTGCGCCGCCTGGCGCAACGGGACCGCCTCGATCATGCCGGCCGCGCCCTTCAGGGTATGGGCCAGGCGCTGCGCCAGTTGGACGTCGCCGCGGGCGAGCGCATCGCGGATGGCGTCGGCCGCATGCCGGTACTCCTTGCGAAAGCGTATCAGGACGCGTGCGAACAGGGCGGCATCGCCCATCAGGCGGGCCGCCCCGTTCGCGTAATCGATGGCGGGAGGGGCGGGATCGGGCAGAGGGCCGGCGGTACTGGTCATGGCCCGCTGCTTACTTCGTCGTGAATGACCAGGTCTTGGTCACGGCCGCGCCGCCGACGGTGCCGGTAAAGCTCACGTCGTAGGTCGTGTTCGCGGCCAGCGGGGCCAGCGGAATGATGGCCGCCACCGAGTTCATGGTCGTGTTCGCGTCCTGGCCCTTCACCAGCAGGCGTACTTTGAGGTCGCCGCCGCCGCGCGGGCGCACCGTGAAGCTCTGCACGGCCACGGTTTCGGTCAGGTTGGCGTGAATGCTGATCGGGTAGCCGACCTCGTTGAGGTCCGGGACCGGATCCGGTTCCTCGTAATCGCTCAGGAAATTCGGCGGCACGCCGGTCTGGCCATTGACGGGCCAGGTGGCGATGGCATGGCTGGGCAGGCCCGGGCTGTAGCCGCGGGTCGCCCCGAGTTCGGTCGTGAAGTACAGGTAGTTGGCCGAGGTCTTGGCCGAGCCGGCGCCCATCTCCCTGAACAGCGGTTCGAACATCACGAAGCGGTGGTAGATCGCGGTGACCAGTTGTTCGGCCATGTAGAAGCCGGTGTTGTTATTGGTGGCGGCGATGATCTCGCCGACGATGTTGTCGCCCTGCAGGGCATAGCCGGCGGCCTCCACGCGGTTTTTTTCATCGGCTCCCGTAAAACCGGGTTTGGTCGGGTCCTCGGTGTGGGTCACTTTGCCGTTCAGGCGCTGGTAATCGGAGTGGGCCTGGGCGGCGTGGTCGAGCATGCCGTTCCGCGCCAGCACGCCGACGCCGGCCTGAGCGCGCCGGTAATTGATCCAGTTGAAGCCGTCCGTCGCCACATCGCTCGTCAGGGCCGGTGCCGAGGCGTCCTGCCCCGAGAACCCGGTCGACGTACCGCCGGTAACGCCGCTCGCGCTGCCGCTGCTCGAGCCGTTGCTGTTCGAGCCGCCGCCGCAGGCAGCCAGCGCCAGCGCGGCGACGCAGGCGGCAACGATGTGCTTCGCAGGATACGTTTTATTCATCATGTAAGACTCCCAACTCCCGTCAATACCGGGCACAAAGAGCTCCCATTCTAGGCCAATTCGGCATTCCATGACGGTCCGGCGCGATAAATCGGTTCGATACGTAAGCCCATGTAAAATAAGCTATTCTTTCCTTTATCGAGCCGTCGATTTGAAGCCTAGCCGCCAGCAGCGCCTCGCGCGCGCCAAGTTCGCCCTGCCCAGTTTCGTGACCCTGCTGTCGATCGCCTGCGGTTTCGGCAGCATCGTCATCTCAGTCGACAACGCCCCGATCGGCGACCCCGGCGACTACCGCCTGGCCGCCATCCTGCTGGTGCTGGCCGGCGTGTTCGACGCCCTCGACGGCTTCGTGGCGCGCGCCACCAATACCCAGTCGGACTTCGGCGTCCAGCTCGACTCGATCGCCGACGTGATGAACTTCGGCTGCGCCCCCGGCCTGCTGCTGTACTGCTACGGCTTCGCGCAGATGAGCGCCTCGCATCCGACCCTGGTGCGCATGGGCGGCCTGGCCTGCTTCGTGTTCGTGGCCTGCGGCGCATTGCGCCTGGCGCGCTTCAACGTCATGGTGGGCCGCACCGATCCGCGTTATTTCGTCGGCATGCCGATCACCGCCGGCGCGGCCTGCGTGGCCTCGGTGGTGGTGGCCTGGCCCGACCCGGCATCCGGCATGGGCCAGGCCTTCCTGGTGATGCTGCTGATGGTGGCGGTCGGCGCGCTGATGGTGTCGACGCTGCGCTTCCCCAGCTCCAAGCAGCCGAAGTCGAAGGCGACCCTCGTCGCGCTGGGCGTGTGCGTGCTGCTGCTGGCGCTTCTGCAGACGCGCTTCTTCGCGCTGTTCTTCGTGCTGTATATCGGCGCGACGCTGCTGCTGAACATCGCGTGGCACGGCGGCTGGCGCGGGATCGCGCCGCCCAAAGTCTACGAGGAGTAAAACGGTCCGGGGGACCGTTTTACGAAGGGATCAAGCAAATTTATCGAAAAGCGCCGCCAGATGAGCGGCGCTTTGTTTTGCCTCGTCCAGATCCGCCGCATTGCCGGTCTGGTTGACGATGCTGGCCGTGAGCAGCTGCACGAAGGAGCGGTCGAGCGCCTTGCGCGCCGCCGCCATCTGCTGGGCCACGGCGTCGCAGTCGGAGGGCGCATCGGCCAGCGCCACCAGCTTCTGGATGCCGCGCAGCTGGCCTTCGACCCGTGCCAGGCGGTTCAGCAAATCCTTCTTCTGCTGTGCGCTGAGGGCGCGGCCTTCGACGGTCTTCATGTTCAGGCGACTTCGTGGCCGCGCGCCGCGCGCAGGATCGCGAACCAGTCGGTGCGCGACAGCTTGAAGGAGGTGCCGGCCACCGCCACCGCGATCGCCTCGACGCGGCCGCTGCCGGTCAGCGGGATCGGGTGCGAGGGCAACTGCATGATCCAGGCAAAGATCACGCTGGCGAAGGGCTGGCACAGGCGGTCGGCGATCTCCTTGACCACCAGGCGCAGGTTCTCGGCGTTTGCCTCGTTCGAGGTGAACAGGCGCCCGCCGGCCAGCGGCGACCAGATCATCGGTGCGATGCCCAGGTCCTGCAGGCCGTCGAAGGTCTCGTCGAACATCGGCGCCACGTGCAGCGGCGAGAACTCGACCTGATTGGTGGCCAGTTCGACGCGACGGTTCAGCGCCTCGAACTGGTGACGGCTGAAGTTCGACACGCCCACGTGGAGCACCTTGCCGGCCTGTTTGAGGCGCGTGAAGGCTTCGGCGACCTCGTCGAAGTCCATCAGCGGATCCGGGCGGTGGATCAGCAGCAGGTCGAGGCGGTCGGTATGCAACTGGCGCAGCGATTCCTCGGCGGACGTCACGATGTGGCTGGCCGTGGTGTCGTAATGCTGGATCGTGTGTTCCGGGCGCTTGTTGGAGAGCAGCTTGATGCCGCACTTGCTGACCAGCTGGATGCGGTCGCGCAGCGAAGGCTGGGCGCGCAGGGCTTCGCCGAACAGGCCTTCGACCCCGTAGTTGCCGTAGATGTCGGCATGGTCGAAGGAAGTCACGCCCATCGCCACGCACTGCTCGATCAGCGCGACGCGCTGCTCGACCGTCATGTTCCACTCGACCATGCGCCACATGCCGGCGACGATCCGGGACAGTTCGAGTCCGTTCGCGCGGGTGGCGATGCGGGGGCAGTGCAGGTCGCGGGGGAGGGCGTGGGTCATGGCGGGTGTTCCTTTGATCGGTTCGAACGATTATAGCTGGAGCGTAAACGTAGGGTGGGCACCCCGTGCCCACGCGTGACGCCGGCATCATGCTGGCTTCTCCACGTGGGCACATGGTGCCCACCCTACGGTCATTCCGGCTGCGCCGAAATTACTTCATCCACAGGCGCATCGAGTCCCAGGCACGCCCGATGATGGTCGCTTCCGACACCTCTTCCAGCGAGACCACCGGCAGCGCCAGCAGCGGTTTGCCGTCGACCATCATTTTCAGGGTGCCGACGCGGCCGTTCAGGGCCAGCGGGGCGACCAGCGGGTCCTTGCGTTCCAGGACCGGTTTCATTTTCTGCGCCACGCCCTTCGGCACGGTCACCAGCACGTCGTTGGTGAAGCCGATCTTGACGTTCGACTTCGAACCCTTCCACACTTCCGGGGTGGCGATCGCCTGGCCCTTCGAGTACAGCTTGACGGTGTCGAAGTTCTGGAAGCCCCAGTTCAGCAGCTTCTGGCTTTCGGCGGTACGGTTGCCGTCCGAGGTGGCGCCGGACAGCACCGAGATCAGGCGGCGCTCGCCGGACGTGCCGTTCGGACGGTGGGCCGAGGCGATCATCGAAAAGCCCGACGCTTCGGTGTGGCCGGTCTTCATGCCGTCCACGGTCGGGTCCAGCCACAGCAGGCGGTTGCGGTTCTGCTGCTTGATCTTGTTATAAGTGAATTCCTTGACCGAGTCGATCTTGTAGAACTCGGGGAAGTCCTTGATCACGTGCGAGGCCAGGATCGACAGGTCGCGCGCGGTCGAGAAGTTGTCCGGGCTGGGCAGGCCGTGCGGATTGGCGAAGCGGGTGTTCTTCATGCCCATGCGCTGGGCTTGTTCGTTCATCAGGTGGACGAAGGTGGCTTCATCGCCGGCGACCGCTTCGGCCAGCGCCACCGCGGCGTCGTTGCCCGACTGGACCATCAGGCCGTACAGCAGGTCGTTGACCGAGACCGGCGTGGCCGGGTCGATGAACATCTTCGAGCTGCTGCCGTCGACCTTCCAAGCGCGCACCGACACGTTGACCTTCTGGTCCAGCGCGATCTTCTTGTCGCGGAGGGCGCCGAATACCACGTAGGCGGTCATGACCTTGGTGAGCGAAGCCGGCTCGATGCGGGTATCCGCATCCTGCGAAGCGATGATCTGGCCGCTGGTGACATCCAGCAGCGTCCAGGAACGGGCGGCGATTTGCGGGGCCGGCACTTGCTGTGCGTTGGCGGCCGACATCAGAAGGGCGCTGGCGGCCAGGGCCGCGATTAACTTTTTCATGGGAGGCAAGAGGAAATCAGAGGGACGATGACGCATAGACAATGCCCGAGAGCATTGCCTAAAACAAAGACGGACCATTATAGGCCAGTGATCGCCTCAAATGTCACGCCGCCACATTTGCGCGACAAGATTTTTAATGTGAACCAGCTTGCGGTGGAAGAAATGGTCGGCGCCGGGAATCACGGTAACGGGGATGTCCAGCGGTCGCGCCCAGTCGAACACCTGTTGCAGCGTGATCGTATCGTCAAGTTCGCCGTGGATCAGGATGGTGTCGCTTGGCACGGGCGGCATCGGCCATTTGCCGGCGGCGGTGCCGACCAGTACCAGGCGCTCGGCCGGGCGGCCCTCGGCTTCCAGGCGCTGCTGCAGCTGGGCCTGCACAAAGGTGCCGAACGAGAAGCCGGTCAGGGCGATCGGCAGGCCCGGATATTCCTTGGCCATGTGATCGAACATGATCGCCATGTCGTCCACTTCGCCGCGGCCATCGTCGTACGTGCCCTCGGACTCGCCGACGCCGCGGAAGTTAAAGCGGGCCGTCACGTAGCCCATGCCGACGAAGGCGCGCGCCAGCGTCTGCGCGACCTTGTTTTCCATCGTGCCGCCGTACAGCGGATGCGGGTGGGCCACCAGGGCGATGCCGACCGGCGTGCCTTCCGGCTCGTCCAGCAGGCACTCCATCTTGCCGGCGTGGCCGGTCAGGTAAAACTTTTGCGAATGCTTGTTCATTGATGAAGCGTCGTTCAGATTTTCAGGCGCTCGACCACTTCGCCCTTGATCAGGTGGCGGTCGATGATTTCGTCGATGTCGGAAGTGTCCACATAGGTGTACCAGGTGCCTTGCGGGTAGACCACCACCACCGGGCCCTCCTCGCAGCGGTCCAGGCAGCCGGACTGGTTGATGCGCACCTTGCCCTGGCCGTTCAGGCCGAGTTCCTTGATGCGTTTCTTGGCGTGCTTCTGGGCGGTTTCCGCACCGTGCTTGCCGCAGCTGGGGCGGCAGCCTTCGCCTTCGCGCACGTTCATGCAAAAGAACACGTGGTGTTCGTAAAAAGGTTTGTCGTCGCTCATGTCGTTCTCGAATGGTCTACGCGTGCTCGCGCATTTTCTCTAATGATACGCGCTAATCATTGGCGGTTCAGGCGGTGCGAGGGCAGCAGCAGGAACCAGAGCGCAAAGAAGGGCCAGGCCATGCCGAGGAACTGGGCCGCGCCGTTGAAGTTCAGGAATTTACCCTGCTGCCAGGCCTGCAGGGTGGCGACGAAATACGGGTTCGCCGGGATCGTGTTCACGACGATCAGGGCCAGCACCAGGGTCACCACGGCCAGGCGGCGCTGCGCGACCTGGGGGGCGAAGGCCAGGCCGGAAAGCATGATCAGGCCGATCAGGAAGCCGCCCTGGGCGCCGGGCGTGATCCATGTGAGGGCGTTATCCGGGGAGAAGAACAGCGAGCTGGCCAAGGTCTTGACCAGCAGGCCGGTGCCGACCAGGGCGAGCATCAGCCAGATCCGCGGTGCGCCGCGCCGGGCCAGGCACAGCAGGGTGAGGGCGGCGCCGCTCATGCCGCAGGCCGTGATCACGATCTCCGACAGCCAGTACTGCTCGACCGTCATGCCGGCGCTGCCGCGGATCAGGGTCACCAGGTCGATGTCGGTGCCGAGCCAATCGGACAGCCATTCCGACAGCAGCGGCAGGATCTGGCCGTTGCCGAACAGGTAACCCTGCGGATAGACCTGGGCCAGCGGCCACAGCGCGACCAGCACCAGGCCCTGGCTGGCATACGCGGCGAACCAGCGCTGGCGCAGGCGCTGCAGGCGGCTGTGGTCGAGCAGCAGCGGGGCGAACAACAGCCCGAGCAGCGCCCCGGCCAGGCAGCCACCGGCATTCGTCACGAGGTCGAGGTTCGAGGGCACCCGTGTGGGCAGGTAGTTCTGCACCGTCTCCATGGTGCCCGACACCAGCAGTCCGCACATAGCCGCCACCACCACCGCCCACACGCCGCGCACCAGCGGATGCAGGGCCAGTACCAGCAGCACGCCGAACGGCATGTAGCCGACGATGTTGACCATCACGTCGAAGCCGGTCCAGTAGCGTTGCGGCTGCAGGTTCAGGAAGGCGAACGGCGACAGCCCGGTGCTGCGCCAGCCGGAGAACGGAAACCAGCTCGCGTAGATGATCAGCAGCAGATAGGCCAGCAGGGCGGCGCGCGCGACCGGAGACGCGCGCGGCCGCGCCGGGTCTTGCGTGTCGGTCATCGGCGATTCAGGTCGAGGGTGCCGAGCCAGGCCACGATGTCGGCGGCGATGGCGTCGGTGCTGGCAGCCAGTGCGCGCGCCCCGCCGGCCGCGTCAAGCGTGCCGGCGGCGGTGCTGCGGACGAAGCTGCGCTGGTCGACCAGCACATGGCCCCGGAACACCGAGGCACGCAGCGCCACCTGGCCTTCGCTCTGGGTCGCGCTGCGGAAGTCGTGGACGAATTCGTCGACGTCGACGCGCAGGATCGGGATGCCGTTCGACGCGTCGGTTTCCGACAGCACCTTGGCGCCGGACTGCGCGATCCGGGTCTTGAGTCGCTGGGTCATCATCTGCAGCGGGTTCGCGGTCCAGCGGCTGTTGGCATAGGAGCGCGCCTGCAGGGCGTCGGCATAGCTCAGTCGGTAGAACATGCGCTCGTTCTCGAGGGCGCTCGAGCCGGTGACGTCGGTGACGACGATCGCGCCCAGCGCCGCCTGTACGGGCTGCGCCGTTTGCGCGGCGGCCGGCGGAGCGGCGGGGCCGAAGTCGAACTGGGTGTTCGGCTCGCCCTTCTGCGAGGCGCAGCCGGTCAGCAGGAGGCCGGCGGCGGCCAGGACGGCGATGAGACGGTGCGGTAGCAAGGTCACGGTTTCCTCATGGAGTCATTTGGTCGGAGGGACGAAGCCGGGCTCGCCGGGGCCGGGTTGGGCCTTGGGGCCGCCGAACAGGATACTCTGCGGCCGGTCGCCGATGTTGGTCACGGTGCGCCGTACGGCGCGCAGCGAGATGCGGGCCTCGTCGGTCATGTCGGTCAGGTGCGGCAGGGTGCGCATCTCGAGGTCGGACGTCACGCCCTCCAGCGAGGCGATGGCGCCGGCGGCGCGGTCGATCGGCCCGCCCGGCGCCTGCAGGTTGGTGGCCAGGCGGTCGTAGTTGCGCACGGCGCTGGTGGCGCTGGTGGACAGCTCGTTCACCGAGCTCATGGTGCGATCCAGCTTGGCGGTCAGCTCCGGCATGCGCGCCAGGGTCGGCTGCAGCTGTTTCGGGATCTCGCCATAGGCCTGGGCCGCCTTGCTGATGTTGTCGACCGCGCCCGTGATCTTGTCGGCGTTTTCCTGGCTCAGGATGCTGTTCAGGCTGTTCGTGATCTGCTCGGTCTTCTCGAGGATGGACAGGCCGCGCTTTTCGAGCTGGTCCAGCAGCCCGGGGCGCAGCGGAATGCGCGCCACGTGGCTCTTGTCGCTTTTCAGCAGCGGCGAGCCGGTACGGTCGTCGTCCAGTTGGATGAAGGCGATGCCGGTCACGCCCTGGTAGCCGAGCGAGGCGAAGGTGGTGGTGGTGACCGGCGCGTTATCGGCGATCGACAGCCTGATCAGGATCTGGCCGGTGACGCGCGGGTCGAACACGATGTCGTCGACGCGCCCGACCTCCAGGCCGCGGTAGCGCACCGCGGCCTGCGGGTTCAGGCCGGGGATGGTCTGGGTGGTGACGATCTCGTAGGGGTGCATCGTGGTGCGGTCGCGGTTGAACCACAGCCCGATCAGGACCGCCGCCACCAGCAGCGCGACCGTGAAAAAGCCCGTCATCAGGGCATACGATCTGTTTTCCATGTCAGTCTTCCGATTCCTTTCCTGCGTAGCGCTCTTCCAGCACTTCCAGCGCACGCTGGCCGCGCGGGCCGAGGAAAAATTGTTTGATGAAGGGGTGCTTCACGCGCAGCACGTCGCATGCGGGGCCTACCGCCAGCACGTGCTTCTCGGCCAGTACCGCGATGCGCGAGGACAGCGCGAACAGCGTGTCCAGGTCGTGCGTGACCATCACCACGGTCAGGCGCAGCTCGTTGTGCAGGGTCTGGATCAGCTCCACGAAAGTGTCCGACAGGTCGGGATCCAGGCCGGCGGTGGGCTCGTCCAGGAACAATAGCTGGGGTTCGAGCGCGAGGGCGCGCGCCAGGGCGGCACGCTTGATCATCCCGCCCGACAGGTCGGAGGGCATCTTGTTGGCGTCGCCCGGACCCAGGCCCACCATGTCCATCTTCAGCAGCACGGCGTCGCGGACCACGTCCTCGGGAAGGGAGCGCAGCTCGCGCAGCGGCAGCGCGATGTTGTCGAACACCGTCAGCGCCGAATACAGGGCGCCCTGCTGGAACAGCATGCCCCAGTGGTTGCGCATGCGCTGCAGCTGTTCCGGGCTGGCACTGCTGACGTCCTCGCCGAACACCGTCACCGAGCCGCTCGACGGATGTTCCAGGCCCAGCATCTGGCGCAGCAGCACGGTCTTGCCGGTGCCGGACCCGCCGACGATCGACAGGATCTCGCCCGCGTAAATATCGAGGTTCAGGTCCTGGTGCACCACGGTGCGGCCGAAGCGGGTCCAGAGGTTGCGGATCTGGACCACCGGCGGTCCGACTTTTTCGTCCGGCTTGAGATTCAGGGGTTTGCTTCTCGAGTCGGTCATCAGTCGAACCCCACGCCGGAAAAGACGATCGCGAACACGGCGTTGGCCATGATGACGACGGTGATGGCGGTGACCACCGAGGTCGTGGTGAGACGCCCCAGACTCTCGGTGTTCGGCTTGATGCGCAGCCCGAAGTGGCAGGCGGTGAGGGCGATCAGCATGCCGAACACGACGCCCTTGCCCAGGCCGATCATGTAGTTCACGATCGGCACCGCCGACGGCAGCTTTTGGATGAAGTAGCGCAGCGCCAGGTGCAGTTCGACCTTCGCCGCCAGCATGCCGCCCAGCAGGGCCATGGCATCGGTCCACACCACCAGCAGCGGCATCGCGATCGCCAGCGCGAGCACCTTCGGCATGATCAGGCGGAAGCCGTGCGAAATGCCCATCACCAGCATCGCATCGAGTTCCTCGGTCACCCGCATCACCCCCAGCTGCGCCGTGATCGAGGAGCCGGAGCGGCCCGCCACCAGGATCGCCGCCAGCAGCGGCCCGAGTTCGCGGATGACGGCCATGCCGAGGATGTTGACCAGGTAGATGTCGCCGCCGAACATGCGTAGCTGCTGGGCCGACAGGTAGGACAGCACGATCCCGATCAGGAACCCGACCAGGGCCGTGATCCCCAGCGCCTGGAAACCGGAATGGTAGATGTTGGCGGAGATCTCGCGCCACGGGCCCGACATCGGGTGGCGGATGAAGCGGCCGACGTCCTGCACTACCTGGCCGATCAGGACCACCACGCTCTTCATGTGCTCGAAGAAGGACAGTACGCCCGAGCCCAGCTTGATCACCCAGTTCAGGGGACTGGAGCGCACGCGCGGCAGGTCGATGTGGCCGGCCTTCTCGAGGCGCGCAAACAGCTCCTCCTGCCTGGGGTCGAGCGTCAAGCGGCTGGGGCGCTGCTTGCCCCAGGCGCTCCAGAACATCTGGGCGCCAATGTGGTCGAGGCTCACCACTTCCGACAGGTCCCAGGCCAGCGAAGGCTTGCCGGCCAGCCCGGCCAGGGTCTTGTTGATGCTCTTGATCGCCCCGCGTCTGGCCAATGCATGCACCTGCCATACGCCGCGCGCCACCACGGATTGCTCCGCGCCGGTGGTCCGGCCATCCGGGCTGGGATGTTCGATAGTTAATGTTGGCGCATTTTCAATCCGCATTACGGCAGTGTAAAAGAGATTCGTGGTGGCTGCCACACGCGCGGCGGTAGGGTACCGATGCCGTGCCTTCAGGCGGCAAGGTGGCGCACCTGGCGCTCGGGCGCGGCGGCGGCCGGCTTCTGCTCGCTTCTGGGTTTGCCGGAAGCCTTGTCGACGTTGCCGGCATAGTCGCTGGCCAGCAGCGCCTTCGCCGCCTGTTCGGGCATTCCCTGCAGCTGCAGCCATTCTTGCACCAGTTTCGCCAGGCGGTCGAGGGCGATGCGGTGGGTGGCGTCGGTCCGGGTATACATCCAGTCTGAAAAGGCCATGAAGTTCGCGAACGGGGCGTCATTCATGAGCGTCTTGACGGTGTGCGCGAAGCGGCCGGAGTTCGCCACCAGGTCCCAGTAGCGCGCAAAGCGTACCAGCCGCTGCATGGTGGCGAAGTCGATACGGTCGGTGGCCAGCACGGTATAGGGGGGATAGGGATCGAACACAATCTTGAACGGCTCGGTGTGGCGGATGATCGGCGTGCCACGCAGGCGCTTCAGGATGCCGAACTGGATCTCGTGCGGACCAAGCGCCACCAGCATGTCGAAGCCGCGCGCGAAACTGTCGACGTCTTCGCCCGGCAGGCCGGCGATCAGGTCGACGTGCAGGTGGGCGTGCGAGTGCTCATGCAGCCAGCGGATGTTGTCCGCAGCCTTGGCGTTGTCCTGGCGCCGGCTGACCAATGCCTGGACCTCGGGGTTGAAGCTCTGGATGCCGATCTCGAACTGCAGGGCGCCCGGCGGGAATTGCGCGATGGTCGCCTTCAGCGCTTCCGGCAGGTGGTCGGGAACCAGCTCGAAGTGGGCGTACACCGGATCGTTCGGGTTCGCGGCCAGCTTATCGAGGAAGAATTGCATGATGCGCTGGCTGGTCTTGACGTTCAGGTTGAAGGTGCGATCGACGAACTTGAACAGGCGGGCGCCGCGCTGGTGCAGTCCCTCCATCTCGGCCAGGAAGACGTCGAGCTCGAAGGGCCAGGCGGTCTTGTCCAGCGAGGACAGGCAGAATTCGCACTTGAACGGGCAGCCGCGCGAGGCTTCCACGTAGATGGTGCGATGGGCGATGTCGTCGTCGCTATATAGAGAGTAGGGCAGCGCGATGTCGGCCATTGGCGGCTGGACGCCGGCGTGGACCTTCATCAGCGGTGTCGGGCCGTGCAGGATCTCGCCGCACAGCTTGGGGAAACTGACGTCGCCCCAGCCCGTGACGACGTAGTCGGCCAGGCGGACGATTTCCTGCTTGTCGGTCTCGTGCGAGACCTCGGGGCCTCCCAGCACGACCGTCACCTCGGGAGCGACGCGCTTGAGCATGGCGACGACCCTGGCCGTTTCTTCGACGTTCCATATATAGACGCCGAAGCCGACGATGCGCGGCTGACGTGCTAGCAGGCGTTCGACCACCTCGGTCGTCTTCGCCCCGATGACGAATTCCATCAGCGCCGTCTGCTCCTGCAGCGCCCCCATATTGGCCAGCAGGTAGCGCAGGCCCAGCGAAGCGTGGGCATAGCGGGCGTTGAGGGTAGAAAGCAGGATGGTCATGGCGGTGCGGATCGGAATCGGGACGGCAAAGCGTGCATTGTACCGGCACGGCGCCCCGGCCGCGGCTGATCCTGCGCTTGCGGGCCTTGCGGGCTTATCCCGGCTTTGATATGATTCGCTCCCTCGTTGAAAGCGATCGCCGATGCAAGCTTTACGGCAGTTTCAGCGGGGTGTGTCCGAAAGGCACGATGCAAGAAAGAAGTTGACGAACACTGCGAAACACTGCATAATCTCGCTTCTCTGCTGCTGACGAACAAAACGATTCGCAGAACGCAGCAAGGCAGTACCGAATAAGTTCTTTAACAATCAACAGTCGATAAGTGTGGGCGTTTGATGAAGTGCCAGCAGTTGCGAGGTTTTTTAACTGAGCGCTGCTGAATGCTTAAATTATCAAATGTTCACAAAAAGTATAACGTTGCTCAGCAATGAGTAACGGTCAGTATTTTGAGTGAGCGACCCTTGAGAAATCA